>QHPU01000144.1 GCA_003219175.1 Verrucomicrobiota bacterium
CTAACAACGATACGTTTGAGGGCGCCTTCTTTGGCCAGGTGACCATTGGCGATGGATGGATGCACTGGAAAGGTATCTCGCGGTTAACCTGGGATTGGAACAACATCGATCTGAGCATCGCTGGGCGTTACTTCGATGGGTTTAGAGAACAACGCGCTAACCACCTCGGCGGTCTCCTTGATAACGGTGAAAGCGTAATCGAGCACTGGATCAAATCGCGTATCTTCTTCGACGGCCAGTTGTCCTACAATTTGGTCTTCAACCAGCCGGTGGAAGAGCGCCCGGTGGCAGGTTATTCCAAGGATAGCAAGGAGATAAAGAGCAGCAAAGAGGGCAAGGAGACAGTTGAACAGACAGCGGCTGGGTTGCCCTGCTGGAAAACGATCTTCAACAACACCCGCTTTACCGTCGGTTGCAACAACATCCTGGGCGAGGATCCACCGAAGGCGTTCGGTACCTTCAAGGGTAATTCCAACAACTATCCTGGCGGTCTCTACGACAACCTCGGCCGGTTTTGGTATGTCGAGTTGGTGAAGAGGTTCTAGGCTCCGATATCATCTAATTCAATAAAGGGGGCAGCGGATCCAACCGCTGCCTCTTTATGTACGGCGATAAGTATAGCTCAGGGATCGATTTTCAATCGCTCTCTCTTGAAGAGCCAGCGGAATCGTGGCTGTCTTACCGCGCATGAAGCCGCGGGCTAAGGCTAAGCGCGAGCAACCGCGTACGATTCAACTGTCCAAACGGTGGGAGATCGCCAAAGTGGCGGCAATCATTCTTGCCGGCGTGCTGCCCTATTTGCCCGCTTTGCGTGGCGGTTTTGTTTGGGATGATGAGCCGCTGATCACGAGCAACCTGTTGCTGCGTACTTCGTCCGGCCTGGGGGAAATCTGGGCAGGCTCACGAACCGCAGATTATTTCCCCCTCACCAACACCGTTTTCTGGATCGAGCATCATTTGTTTGGGAACAACGCGACCGGTTATCACGCGCTCAATATTTTGCTGCAAGCGGCGAACGCGCTTCTCCTCTGGCGAATTTTGCTGCGGCTGAAAATCCCCGGCGCGTTTTTGGCCGGGCTCATCTTCGCCATCCATCCTGTCCATGCAGAATCGGTGGCTTGGATTTCGGAGCTCAAAAACGTGCTCTCAATGTTCTTTTTTCTAATTTCAGCACTGTTCTTTTTTGAAATCGAAGACCAACGATTTCTGAATCGCACCGTTGCCTACAGCGCGTCCCTCGTCGCCTTTTTGCTGGCTCTGCTTTCGAAGACCCAGGTCGTATTTCTGCCAGTAGCGTTGTTGCTTTGCGCCTGGTGGCGAAATTCACCTGTCGAACCGAAGCGCCAGGGCAAAGGCAATTCGTTGCGGTTGCAACGCGCGATCGTCCGGACGGTGCCGTTCTTTTTGATCGCCATCGTCTTTGGGTTAATCACGATCTGGTTTCAAAATCGCGGCATTGGCGAAGAAGAAATTATTCTTGGCCCGTTCACCAGGCGTTTAACCAATGCCGGAATGGCGATCTGGTGGTATGCCAAACAAGTTTTCGCGCCGGTTCAATTAATGGCGGTTTATCCGCAATGGCGATTCGATACGCCTGCGCTTGTGGAGTGGTTACCTTTGTTTGCGATCATCGGCGGGCTGCTGCTCCTCTGGCGGCGACACTCCCGCGGCCTTCTCTTGGCCTTCGCCTACTTCATCATCGCGCTGCTGCCTGTGATCGGAATTGTGCGCATGTCATACGCGCGGAGCGGGGCGTTGGTGGCAGATCATCTGCAATACTTCGCCGACATTTCTTTGATTGCGCTGTTTAGCGCTGGAGTGGCACGCCTCTGGTCGAACGGCCGACATGAGATCCGAATTGTCACGGCAACGGTTATTTTAGTTCTGCTCGGTTTGATGGGTAGCTACACGTGGGCGCGCGCGGGAGTTTATCGCGACGAACAAACGCTTTGGCAGGACAATTTTTCGAAGAATCCAAATACCTGGCAAGGTCACAACCGGGTCGGACAACTTCTTTTTAAGCAGGAGAAATTTGCGGAAGCAGCGCCTCATTTCGAACGGGCGGTGCAATTGAAACCTGAGCTGGCCGATAACTATAACTTACTTGGCCTGGTCTATTGCCGGCTCCAGCGCTTCGAGGAGGGAATCGCTCAGTATCGCAAAGGCTTGCAGCTAAACGAAGGAAGGCCCTCGACGGCACAAAGTGTCAGCACCGCGACGATGCGGGTTAATCTTGCGAACGCCTTGAGTCTCACGGGAAATAGCTTCAGTAATTTAGCGCAAGCAGCTTCAGAACGGGGCGATGTGACCGCTGCGCAAGCGGACACGAAAGAGGCGGATGCTCGCTTCACTGAAGCGATCGAGCAGTACGAAAAGGCGCTCGCCATCGAGCCAGAACATCCGGCAATCCACCGGAACCTGGGAATTCTCCTCTCGAGACTGGGAAGAAACGAGGAAGCGATTCCCCATTTGCGAAAGGTGCTGCAGCTTGTGCCTAACGAACCGTCAGCTCGCGAAATACTGGATATGATTGAAGCGCAGCGTCAGTAATCACAACGAGATGTTTGCTCCGCGACAACGGACCAGGATGAGGAGAAAGGCGATCACGGCAGTAATCGAGATCCATTTTCCAACGGCGAACGAGAGCGGCCGGTACTCAATTCGCAAAAGATGATGACCAGCCATTAGCGGAACAGCGCGTAGAACATAATTGGCCGGCAACAAGTCGTAGTGTGCTTGTATGCTGCCGGGCAAAGAGGCGGCGCGCCACGATGCGGCATATGCATCGGTGATTAACAGGATCGAAGGCTGTTCGACATCCGCTTCTATCGTGAGCGAATCGGTCGTGGTCGCGGTGATTCGGGCGGTGCCATTGTTGTTACTTTGCACAGGTTTCGGCGCGGGCTCCGATTCCAGGATGACCTCGCGTGTCGGATCGAACGTCTCAGCGCGCATCGCGTCGAAAATCGCGCTTCGATTTTGCAGCACGCGGTAATTCGAAATCAGTTGCAAATGTGGCATCACCACCGGCGCTTCCTCCATTTCAAACTTGCCCCTCTGCTGCGCGAAGACATAGCGCTCGCGCAACATCGCGAAAAGCGGATCGAACTGAACGAGCTTCACATACGACATGGCTTTGTTAGGATCGCCACCTTGTGTCCATGTCATGAACTCGGCGTAGCGCCGCATCACGGTCGCGTCGTAACCCCACAAGTCTTGCGCGCCGATGACCATGGCAGTGTTCGGGTTGTTGACATTCATAATGCGGTAATCGCCGAGATGTTCGGCGAGGACGTTTTTTTCTTCTGTGTTCACAATCGCTGAGCTGTCCGAGGTCGGGCGGGAATTGCTGGCAAAAACCAGCATTTCTGCAACCGCCAGCGGGATGACACA
>QHPU01000145.1 GCA_003219175.1 Verrucomicrobiota bacterium
GCAACCTCAAGCGACCTAGTCAAACCTTTGGAGCTGGCCCATAAGATCCCACACGTGTTTATCAGGAGAGACGCCTGGTGCCTGTTAATCTGGTCAACGCGAAGAAGGGTGCGGCAGCTAGCGTAACGAATTGTCTTAAGGAGGTGGACGCCGATGTTAATAAAGTTAGCGCCAAGGTGGATGCAGCCGCCACTCTAACGAATTCTGTGACAATGTCCGATCTCGACAGAACTATCACCCAACGAGATGTCAGCACTACTCAGAACCACAAGGAAGCGTCCTTTTAGTAGCTGACTTTCAAGAATGCTGCACCACATGACGAGACTACTTCAACCAGAACACCCCGATCTGCGCATGCGGAACAAAGTAGAGAAGTTAACGCTCACAGCAGCGATTGGCATTTCTTCATTGCTTCTCCTGCCAGCCTACGCTCGGGCGCAAATGATCGCGCCTAATGCCTGGCTCAATTTGGATTCGCCAATTGAGCTCCTGCCGCGGGAAAATTATGTCATGCCGCGTCCCGCTCCGTCCGCCATTCCATTTCGCCCCACTATTAGCGCCAGTGCTTATGCCGCTGCGAAGAAAGCCGCTGCCGCGAATTATTCACCAGTAGAGCCAGCTCCATTCGCACCAGTGCCGGCCGCGCCGCCCACGATGGTGTTCAAAAACTTCAGTGGCGCTAGTCAGATTGATACGACCCGGCCCCCCGACACCGAAGGTGCTGTCGGGGCGACGCAGTTCGTGGAGACAACGAACAGTCAGGTCAACATCTACAACAAGAGCGACGCTTCACTCGCCAAAAGCGTGACCCTCGCCAGTTTCTTCAACTACACGACGCAGGCACTCTTTGACCCACGCGTAGTTTACGATCCGGTTTGGAAGCGTTGGATTGTGACGGCAGATGCGTTCGCAGAGAGCAGCTCCATTCAGAAATTTTACATTGCGATCTCAAAGACTTCCAATGCCGCGGGCGCCTTCTACATCTACAACATAAACGTCACCTCGTTCCTCAGCGTCGGAGACTTCTGGGACTTCCCCCAGGTAGGATTTGACCAGGACGCGGTTATTTTTACCGCAAACGTCTTCGGTAGCAGCAACGCGTATAAGGGCGCTTACGCGTTCCCAATGGCCAAGGCGCTGCTCTACAACGGGCGGTCCGGTTCCGCTCCTGTCTTCGGCCCACTCGTTGGAACCCTTGCCCCACCCATCGTCCTCGACCAGAACGCGAACACGTTCCTTATCGCCGCGCCCGCGCCATTGACATCCGGTAGCACGTTCACCAAATACACAATGACGAATTCAAGTCACCCGGCCAGTACCGCGCTTGTGGCATCGACCATCACCCTCCCTTCCGCCTATAGTATCCCGCCTAGTGCACACCAACCTGGCACGACCGCTCTGCTCGACACTTCCGATAGCCGCTTCGTCAACGCGAGCACGCAGAACGGCAACGATCTGTGGCAGACGCACACGATTGCGCTGAGCGGCTCGGCGACGCCGAAGTTTTACCGGATAAACACTGCCGTGAACACGATCTCTCAGAGCGGCTTTTTCTTCCAAACGAACACGTCGGACGACTTCAACGCCTCCATTACCGCGAATGCCAATGGAGACAGCTTCGTCACCTGGACCGCGACTGATCCCGCTGCCAGCCGCAATGCACAGGCGATGTTCTCCGGGAAACGCAGCGCCGACACGGCGATACCTGCTCCCGGTGGCGTGGTGGGCGTTATCAGCTCGACATTTTACGATACCACTGATGCGAAAGAGCGCTGGGGCGATTATTCCGCCATCACGATTGATCCGAGTAGCACCTCCAAAGCATGGCTGGTAAATGAAAAGATCAACTCCACCACCCTGTGGGGTAGCCAGATCATGCAGGTGAGTTTTTAAGAGGAAGACAGTCTGGCGCGGAGCGTTCCCAGGCGTAGCCGGCCGGCCGCCCGGTGACACGTGAACAGAAGAGTGAATTGTAGCCAGGCGCGTCGTCTGCCATTCTGTAATTGGCAACCGAAGCGGTTGCCCTACAAGTATCGATGGAATCCGCGTAATCCGCAGTCGCAACTATGCTTCAAAGATTCGACGAACGAAATCGCAATTTAATCGTTAACATCAACGGCCAGCTTATTCATCGCGATAAGGCGGGGATCAGTCCATTCGATTCTGCCGTGCAAGGGGGAGATGCTGTCTGGGAAGGTTTGCGACTTTATAACGGTCGCATTTTCAAGTTGAATGAACATCTGCATCGTCTACATACCTCAGCGACCGCACTATCTTTCGCTGAGATCCCCTCGCCCGAGAAGATCATCGAGGAAATCAAACGCACTCTCGCGGCTAACGAGATGCGTGACGGGGTTCACATCCGTCTAACTCTGACACGGGGAATGAAAATTACGTCCGGTATGGATCCGCGCCTGAATCAATCAGGCCCTACTCTAATCATTCTGGCCGAACACAAACCACCGGTCTACGCAAAGACGGGTTTAATCCTGAAGACCGCATCGGTCCGTCGGCCATCGCCCGAGATTCTCGATTGTAAGATTCATCACGCCAATTTGCTCAATTCCATTCTGGCCAAGATCGAAGCCAACAATGCCTGCGCCGACGATGCGCTTATGCTTGATATTCGGGGGTTCATCGCGGAAACGAACGCGACTCACATCTTCATTGTTCGCAAAAACGATCTCGCCACCAGCCGCATCTTCGCCTGTCCCGAAGGAATCACCCGCGCTACCATCATCGAAATCTGCGCAGCCGAAAAAATCCGCTGCATCGAAACGGACTTGTCTCCAAACGATATTTACGGCGCGGACGAAATATTCTGCACCGGAACGATGGGCGAACTCGCCGGCGTAATTAAGATCGACAATCGCCTCATTGGCGATGATCAGGTCGGGCCGATGACGAAGCGCATAAGCGAGCTTTACGGGCAACGCACTGCCAAAGAAG
>QHPU01000146.1 GCA_003219175.1 Verrucomicrobiota bacterium
CGAATTTTCAACGTATATCAGACAACGTGAGACAGGCGCGATTGGGCTTTACGCTCCACGCGAAGAGGTGTGAACGCGCGTGGGATAATTTGAGCTAACGAATCGTGGACCCAATGCCATTGAGGCGCTCTACCAACTGAGCTAAGACCCCGCGACAGAACGGGTGATTGTCGATTGGCGACTGCCGATTTGCAAGCTGCTCTACCGCCAAAGAGAAAACTGTCGAATTGTCTTACCGACCGCTTTTCCTGAACTCGGCCTGCCGGGCGGTCATTAACTTCTGGCGCGCGGCTTGCAGTCGTCGCAGCATGACAACGCTCATTCGCTTGAAGAGCTCGAAGCCGAGCGAGTGATCTTTCTCGCAGTATTCCCGTAAAATTGTGCCGTAAAAGAAAATCGCGTCGGTTTCTTCCAGCGCCCGCGCGGCGAAGTGCCAGGCTTAGGGCGGAAAAAGCCACGACCACCCTAGCAGATCTCCATCATGTATCTCATCAATCGGAACCGATTCGCCAAGCGTTGACGATTCGAGCCAAACCTTGCCTCGTACAATGAGATAAAAGCGATTGGCGGCTTCGCCTTCGCGAAAGATGATTGCGTCAGTGTGGAAATGAGAATGCATCGCGCAGTCGGCCATGCTGCTCGTTCATTTCTAGGAGAAACGGATGCGCTGCGACCTCCTTTTCGAATTTCTCGCGCTTATCACTTTGCCGGCCAGCCATAGTTTCTCCTAGGCTGGTCGGATGTCAGGCTTCAGCCATTCGCGAGTCCGGCTCGACCCTCGGCCGACCGCCTCCACGCTGTCGAAAATGAAACCCGCAGGGCTAAGAATGGGCGAGCTACCGCGAACCAAGCCACCTAAACCTCTTCCGCCTCTTCCTTTGCAGCGGCTGTTGGCGTCGATGGCCTGGAGCGAGGCCGTGAATATGACGAACATGACGATGACGAGTGCGAGGATGATTTCCATATCGATTATTCTGCGGTGGTTCTTACTGCGAGTTCTGGAGGGACAAAATCGACCGGTTTGTCAAACGCGTCGCGCGTATCGCGCGAAAACTTCGCCACCGCGCCAGAGGCATTGACGCTACGCACATGAGCACGAGCTGGCTGATGATGAAACCAACGAGCCAGGGAAAAGCCTTCTGCATGAATCCGTAGGAGTGCAGGCCAACGCCGAGCATGTTGACACCGAACCATGAAAAACTCGTCACCACATTGCCGAAGATCGCCATGATCATGAGACCACGCTGGCGAACGAAACCGCCCCAGCGCGCATGCAAAATTATTGCGCACCAAAGCACGATCAATACCGCGCCGTTTTCCTTCGGGTCCCAGCCCCAGAAACGTCCCCACGATTGATCGGCCCAAAACACCGCGAACGATGTAAATGATGGCGAGCATACCGGCGAGGAACATCGCGGAATAGCCGGTCGTGATCGCGACCACGTGAGTGGCGAGCCAGATGTTGGTGTCAAGCACGGCCTGTAACATCTCGAGGGTGTCACCGTTGCCGCCGAGATGATGCGCGATGATCAGGGTGATGAAACCGATTGCACCGGCGCAGGCCGCGCCAATGCCATCGCGAAAGATGCGTTCGAGAATTAACGCGACGATCACCGCACCCCAGCCTATGAAGATGGCCGAGGAATAAAGATTGGTAACCGGTGGCCGTTCCTGGAGATACATCCGTGAGACCAGCCCAAAGGTGTGGACGGCGATTGCGAGGAGCAGGAGATAAAATGCGGCACGATTCAGCGGCCGCTGCCACGCCAGCCAGGAAATGCAGGCCAACAGAAACGCGAGCACATACAGCGTCATGCTATGGGTAAACGGGTCGACCGCATTGAAGAAAAACTCGTAGCGCGCACGTTTCACCCCCGTCGGTTGTAATTGTGCGATGCGATCGATCAAACGATCGACCGTTCCTTCAAACGCCGCCCTATTGCCTGCTCGGTAGCCGTCTCCTAACGAGGCATATAATTTTACGACCGGATCGATTCCGCGCGCGACGATCGATTGCATGATGGCCTGGCCGACCGAGCGCCAGTCACCGGGTCCGGATGGCTGCGGCACCGCCAGTAGATACGCCATGTCGGCCAATCGCTCGTAGCCCTGCATCACTTCGGCTATTCGGTCGAGTTGCGCCGGATCAAAGCTCGCCCCGGTTTCTCTCGCGCGCGCAGCCCTGGCTGCTTCTGGAACGGCCTGCTCGAACGCCTGCAACTCAGCCGCGAAATCTTCTGCGCCTTCCGGTTGCACACTGTTCTTCAACCGCTGATAGAGAACTAGTGCGTTTCGCAAATTCAGAATCGCGCTTTGATAAGCTGAACGTTCGACGGTCTGAAGTTTTTCAGCCTGTTCGCCTTGCTCGTCGATTTGTTTCAAGAACGGCGTCAGCTGCGCGAAACTGAAATATTTCCGGTCACTTTGTTGCCAGCCGAACAAGCCGAGCACGTCCGCATTCTGAATAACGAATGCTGGATATTGATCTGCGACCGGCGCGTTAAATAGCGTGTCGGCCAGCCACCTGATTGCGCTGATTTGCTGGCCGTCGTCGAGACGAAGTATTTCCTTGGTTCGAATGATCAGGAGCGAGTTCCGGGCAACGGTATCGAGCGGTTTAACCCGGCCACCTACCAGCACCGGTATTTTGCCGAAACCGGCAAGATCCAGATCATTGTGCGATTTCTTCGCCGGAACGAAACTGGCGCCGATCCAGAAGGCCGCCAGAACGAAAACGATGGCGGGGAAAAAGCGTCTCATGCCAAGGTTCTCCTTCTTCGGGCGAAGCCGACGAGATGATAACCGAATTGAACAAGCAATCCGGCAGCGACAATGATGCAGGCCACATAGGGGGCGAGAAAACTCGGATTATGCACTACTTGCAGAATTGTTGCGGAATCGTCTTTTTGAAAACCAGCCTGGTAATAGGTCTCGCCGCGATATCGCAACGGATGATTCATATATATAAGGACATCGCGGTTGAGCGACCGTTCCGGATCGATCAGTGCGATCTGGCTGGCGAAGTTTTTCGGAATTTCAGTACCGGCATACTTTTCATGGGTGAATTTCTGCAAGGTGACGCTGTAAGGCTTATAATATCGCGCCGGTCGCATCGTTAGCTGCCAGGTTCTTCCCATCCAGGAAAATCTTTGCGGTGCGCCGAGATCATCCGAAACCAGCCATGTTCCTAACGATTCCTGTGTGCCGCCGGCGCGATCGGTTGGAATGATTTCGATCGCGGCCGTGACGACATTCTGGTCATCTGGAGCGGTGGCACGCGGCATCGGTTGCACCATGACTTGCGCGCCCGGACCACGGTTGGCAAGCGGCTGAGCGTTTGCGTCTCCTTCGCTGATTGCTTGCAGCCGTGAGTTCTGGAAAAGATTCCTGACCACAATCTGGAAGGGCAGACTCGGATGCCGGATGATGTGATTACGTTGCAAAACCGATTCGGGAACGGCGGTGACTTGATCGAAGTCGGGATTGGTGGTCTCAATAACGGCGAGCTCGTCGCGTCTGGTGTCTTCGGAATAATTTTTGGTCTCGCCGTTGGCCAGTCGCATGTGACTTTCGACTGCGAACAGATCGGTGAACAGGCCGCCGGCGAGCATGATGATGAGACCGGCGTGGGTCAGATGGATGCCGAGTTTGCGCCAGGCCCAGCGAAAACGTTTTGCATGCGCCGCTATCAGATTAATCAGCAGCACCGCACCGATGAGGTGGCCACCGGGGAAAATGGGAAGTTTTATGCCCCGACCTTCTGGCGGCCACCAGACAAAGAAGCTTTGGAAGTAACGTTGTTGCGCTTCGTGAATGCCGAGGTGCACCTGCGCCAGTGTACCAGCGAAAATGAGTGCCATCCCCGCTGCCAGACAAATGATAGTCAGCTTTAGCGACGTGATTAATTCGATAAGTTTCCGCGGCATTTGAGGGACCTTAAAATCGAACAGATTGAACAAATTTCACGAAGTTCGCTTTCTCTTTTTCGACACCGTTACTCGGGCCGGTTAGTTTGAAGAACCAGGCCCGACCGCCTTTGCGTGTCCAAGCGGCGACGGTGCGTGTGTTTGCGCCGGCGATGTCGATGGTGGAAAAAGTTGTCTCGTTCGTTTTCAAGGGAACGATATTGCTCGCGTTCGCGTCAGCCGGGGGAAGACCGAGTTGTTGCCGCCAACGATTGATGTTGCCGAGATCATCGCCGCCGTCGCCGGGGAAAGTGACGACGGAGATGTCAACATTGTCGTTCGGGGCGGCGAAACTGGCATAGCGCATGGCGGATGCGGGCCCGGGCGACCAATCCGGGGGAACGTCCCATTTGATTTCCGGCTTGTTTGAGGTTGGCGCGGCCACTTGCGGCATCGCGGGTGATTCGCTGCCGGTACCGGCGCGCATGGCAGCAATCCATTTCAGAAACTTTTCTTTTTCGGCGCCGACTAGCGCAGCGTTGCCGCGCATCTTGAAAAAAGACGTGCCTTCGTCCGATGCGATCGCTCCGATAATCCGGCCATCTTTGCTCGCGTCACCATCTTCCGGTTTTCCGCCAAGATCGACAACGTCCAC
>QHPU01000054.1 GCA_003219175.1 Verrucomicrobiota bacterium
CAACAGCTCCCTCAAACCTCAATCGATGTACGCTTGACGACAAGACAGTTACTACGGCGTCGCGGAGAGCTCGCCGTTCCTTGAACAGCCCTTCACATCATTCCCAGCTTCATCCGACCCGCATCGCTGATCATGTTTTGATTCCAGGGCGGATCCCATACCAGTTGGACGTCGGCTTCATCGACGCCGTCGATGCTCAAGAGTTTACTCTGGGCATCGTGCGCAATCGCTGGACCCATCCCGCAACCTGGCGCAGTCAACGTCATCTTCACGTCGACGCGTGTGCCGCCATCTTCTTTCTTCGTCAGCTTGCAATCGTAAACTAATCCGAGATCAACAATGTTGACTGGAATTTCCGGGTCATAACACTGGCGCAACTGATTCCAGACATCTTCCTCCGAAACTGCGCCATCTTTTGCGCCATTTCCGGATCGTGCCGGCTGCACTTCTGTCTTTTCTAATCCGAGGGCGTCGCCATCCTTTTCCGCTACACGTGATAATCCAAAATTCGTCGCAATAGTGTAACTGCCACCCAGTGACTGGGTAATCACGCCGGGGGTCCCCGCGGGGATTGTGATCTTTGTGCCTGCTGGTATTTGAATTGCCTCAATGTCCCTACGGGTGCTGAATTCAGTGTTCTCGTACATAAGCTTTTTTCAGTCCGAGCGAAGCCAAGGAATCTCTACCTATTTCTAGCGCTTCTCGTCTCGGATTCTTTACACATTAGCTGTGAAGTGCTTCGGTTTCAATTAGAGTACCCTCATCCACAGAGAAGTTTGGGACGCGCCAGCGCGCGTCCCTCCAGATTTAAGGCGTCTGTGCCGGAGGCCGGCTGCCGATCGTCGATTCCTATAATTTCGCCGGATCTTCGAGTAGCTCGATGACGCGCTTAAGCAAGCGGCCGGCGCCGCCGCCGTCAAGGCTGCGGTGATCGAAGCTCAAAGTAATTTGCGCCTCGGTAACGGGAATGAAATCCGATTTTGAGTCGTCCCAACGCGGTGTCTTTTTACCGACGCCGAGACCAAGAATCATGGTTTGATCGGGGAGGGGAATCGGAGTGCCCCATTCCACCCCAAATGTTCCGAAATTCGAAACCGCGGCGATGCCGCCGGCCTGCATTTCCGGTGAAATCCGTCGCTGACGACCGAGCGCGACAAGTTCGTCATACTTCGTGGCCAGGTCAGCCAGCGAAGTCTTGTCCGCTTCACGAAGGATCGGGACGATGATTCCATCCTGCGCTTCAATGGCGAGGCCAATGTCAATGCTGTTCGATTGCAGGACACGCGATCCGACGAGTTTTGCGGCAGCCCCCGGATTTTCCGCTAGCGCTAGCGCGAGTGCGCGCAAGGCATATAGAGCCGGACCGGGTTTCGGGTCCCGCTGTTTACGATCCGTTAGAACTGGATCGAGATTGACCGACGAGCCGATTGTCGCCAATGGTCGCGACCAACTTCGTCGCATCGCATCTGCGACCCCCGCTCGGATGGCGGAAGCATCGCTAGCTGATTGCGACTCAATCTGGCGCAAATAATTTTCGAGGTCTTTGATCGTAACGCGATTGCCACTGCCGGTCCCCGCAATTCCCGCAAGGTCGGCGGCAGTGAGTTGCAATTCTTGCATCCGCGCTCGCACTCGTGGCGATAGAAAACCGGCCCCTTTGCCTGCCGCGGGTACGGGCAGGGCACCCCCCGGCGTTGCGCCTTGCGTGCTGATCCGTGAAGTGCGCACTGCGCTTTCGTCGATCTGGAAGTGCGCGCCGTTCCCAGTCTTTTCTTCGCCGCGGCCGGGAATTTCCGCGGTTACGTCAGGTTGAACTTCGGGTGGCGCTTGTTTCGCAAACCGCGCCGCATCGTCGGCGCTCGCCTCAATGTAACCAAGCACCGCGCCGATCGGATACGTTTCCTTGACCTGCGCGTCGATCTTCGCGATCTCGCCTGCGCACGGTGTTGTCACGCCCATAACCGCCTTGTTGGTTTCGACCTCCATGATCTCCTGGTCGGGCATGACCTTTTCGCCTGGCTTGACATTGATCGATACAATCGTGGCCTCGGCGATTGATTCGCCGAGCTGCGGCATGATGATTGGTACTTGGGGCATAAAATTTTAGGCAAAAGCTTCAAAGTCTGTCATCCCGAGCGGACGAGGGATCTCGCAATGGGCTTGAGCGATTGAGAGATCCTTCGCTTCGCTCAGGATGACAGTTTTGCAAATACATGGCGGATCATTCGCGGAGGAGTTTTCGCGCTTTGGCGGCGATCACTTTGCTATTCGGCCGATGGGTTGACCAGAGATTTGGATGATACGGAATGGGAGTGTCTTTGGCGTTGATCCGCGCCGGCGCGGCATCGAGTAAATGAAAACCTTCGGTCGTCACACGCGCGATCACTTCCGCGGTCGCCCCGCCCCAGGGGAAAGATTCGCCGACCACCAGGAGTCGGCCGGTTCTCGCGACCGACGCAAGGACAGTACCGGTATCGAGTGGTTTGACGGTACGCAGATCGACCACTTCAATTTCTAATCCTTCCTTCGCAATTTCTTCTGCTGCAATCAAGGATTCCTGCAGCATCGCGCTGTAACTAACGATTGTTAGATCGCGTCCGGCCCGTGCGATCCGCGCTTGGCCGATCGGCATTCCTTCGCTCGGAAGATCGTCGGCTTTGAGGTGGTAATAAAGATATTTGTGCTCGCAGTAAATCACCGGGTCATCAATCGCAACCGCATCGATCAGCATGGTGTAGGCGTCTTCCACCGTCGCTGGCGTCATCACGATCAGTCCGGGATAATGCGCGTAAAGTGATTCCATCGATTGGGAATGAAACGGCCCGCTCCCCTTAGTACCCCCGCTCGGCAATCTGATCGTGATCGGAACTGAAATATTGGTGCGCCAATAATGCGTCCCGGCGTTATTCAGAATCTGGTTCAATGCGATGCTCGAGAAATCGGCGAATTGCATTTCTACAATCGGCCGCATTCCTTCGAGCGCCGCACCAATAGCCGTGCCCACCATCGCGTCTTCGCTGATCGGCGTGTTCAGGACCCGACCGGGAAATTCCTTCGCCAATCCCTTTGTGGCCTTGAACGCGCCGCCAAAGGTTCCACCGACGTCCTGCCCGTAGATGAAGACGCGTTTGTCATCGCGCAAGAGTTTCGCCTGCGCTTCGCGGATAGCCTCGAGATAAGTGACGCTCATGGCTTCGCCACGTTAGACTGTTGAAGCGTTGCAGGGCTAACGAGGAAGAGTCGTTGTAACGTTGTAAGGTTTTTAACCATGTAGGAGTTCATTCGAGCGTCGTCAGTCAGCTGCTTCGGCATTGTCCGCGAGATTTCGTGTCGAAATTGCGCACCAATCTTCTTCTTCGCCGCTGGGGAGGGGTTCTTTTTGAGCAATGGCGAAGGCTTCGTCCACTTGGCGCGCAGCGTCTTCGCGCCAGCCCTTTAATGTGGCGGGATCAACGAGCTCGTGTTCTTTGATAAATTGTTCGGTGCGTTGCAGGCAATCACACGCGAATGGCTCGCCGTAGATTTCCTTTGGAACGTAACTAAAATCGTCGTGTTCCCCATGACCGGCCAGGCGCAGAATGGAGGCGACGACGAGCTGCGGTGGTCGGCCGGCACGGGCGCGTTTCACCGCCTTGCCAATGATGTCGAGACATTGCGCAAGATCGGTTCCATCCAGTTCGTACCCTTCGAAGCCGTAACCGCGGGCGCGATCGACCAGGTTGTCGCAGGCGAACTCACGGTCGTTGGGCGTGGAATAAGCGTAATGATTGTTTGTCGCGACCACGACCAGCGGGACATGCTCGACCGCGGCGATGTTCAATCCCTCGTGGCTCGCGCCGGTTTGCATTCCGCCTTCCCCAATTGTCGTTAGCCCGATAAAATTCTTCTCGCCCCGGCCGCGCTTCGCCATGAGCGACCCGACGAGCACGGAAACCATGGCGCCGAGATGGCTGATCATGGCCAGCTGCCCCTCCCGCGGTTTACCACGGTGAATGTTGCCATCGCGACCCCGCATCGGTCCGGTGCGAGTCCCAATATACGTGCGTGCGACATCGACCAGCGGTTCGCCGAAGGCGGAGCGTCCAGCCTGGTCGCGGATCAGCGGGGCAAAGACGTCGCCCTTTTGCAAAGAAATACCGCAGGCTACGCTGACGGCCTCCTGGCCTTTGCCGACATAAACGCCACCGGTAATGCGACCCCCGCGATACATGCTGGCGAGTTTTTCCTCAAACGTGCGGGCCAAAAGCATCCAGCGAAACGCCTCGAGGTATTTCTCGTGGACTGGCGCTTCGGTTGGGGCTTTTTCCTTCTTGGGTCGCGCCGTCTGCAGCATCGAACGATTGTAGCCAACATCAGCGCTGGTGCGCAAAAAATTTTCGCTGGCTGGCTGGCCTTGTCAGCGTCATCCCGAGCGAAGGCGAGGGATCCCGTCGCGAAAGATTCAACGTAACGTACCGGGATTCTCGACTCGCGCTCGGGATGGCGAGAATTGGCAGCGCGCGCTATCGTGCGGCGACTGACCTGACGCGCGAGTCTTCCTCTGCCATTGGGAAATGCCGTTGCGTCGGCTCATTGGCGGGCTTGCTTGCGCCGTTTGCCTCCGCCTTTCTAGGCGGGGCCAGCTTCATTCCGACCAGTTTACTCACTCCGCGCTCCTCCATTGTCACGCCGTAGAGAATATCGGCTTTCGCAATGGTGCGTTTGTTGTGAGTGATGATGATGAACTGGCTTTGCGAGACGAAACGTTCCAGCACCTTGATAAACCGGTTGATGTTGGATTCATCGAGCGGCGCATCCATCTCGTCGAGGACACAAAATGGGCTCGGCCGCACCATGTAGATCGCGAACAAAAGCGCGACGGCGGTCATGGTTCGCTCGCCGCCGCTCAATAGCGAGATGCTTTGCAATTGTTTGCCCGGCGGTTTGGCGATGATTTCGATGCCGCAATTGAGAGCATCGGCCTCGTCCATTAACTGGAGATCCGCACGGCCCCCGCCGAAAAGCTCGGCAAACATCTCCCGAAAATTCGCTCGGACTTGCGAAAACGTCTCCGCGAAAAGTTCCTTTGTGGTCGCATTGATCCGCGCGATCACATCGAGTAGCTCGCGCCGCGAATTGGTCAGATCGTTGTTCTGGCCTTCGAGAAAACGATATCGTTCTTCCAATTCGTCGTATTCCTGAACGGCCTCGAGATTGACCGGCCCCATGTTTTCCAGCTGACGCGTGAGATCAGCGATGAGATTCTCGATATCGGAGGTTGTGGCCGGTTTCGCCGGTTCTGTTTCGTCGTCTGGGCTGCGGCCAACGACCGCGGCTACAGAATCCTTTGCGAGACGTTTGAATTGAGCGTGCAGAACTTTTTCGTGAACCGGTTCGTCCGGCTGGAAGGCGCGGAGATCAACCCGATAGCGCTCCATCACGTGTTCAGCCAAATGCTCGATCTGAAGCTGCAACTGCGTTTGCCGGACCGAATGCATCCCGCGTTTCTCCTGTAGTTCGCTGAGACGGTCGCGGGTGCTGCGCAGCCTAGCTTCATCGGAATTAATCTTTTCCAACCGGCCGGTGCGCTCCGTTACCAGTTTCCCAATCTCAGCCTGGCGCCGCCTACATTCCCCGGTTTGTTGTTCGATCGCGTTTCGGGCAGACTCATCTTCTGCGGCCTGTGTGACCAGACGAGCTTCATAATTCTGAATGTCCGCGCGTCGCGTCGAGATCAGTTCCGACAGTTCAGCTTGACGGGCAAGCATCGGCGCGCGCTGCGCCAGCAGATTTTGATGTTTTTGCTCATGCGTTGCGGCGGTGATTCGCATCTCGGCCAATCGGGCGGTGGCATCTTCCTCCTCCTGCGATGCTTTGTTTCGCTGGGCTTCTATGAGCAAGATATCGGTTCGGGCCTCGGTGATTTTTTTTTCAAGTTGTGCTGCCTGTTCCCCGAGACTCCGAATCTGGTCGTCGGCCGCGACGATTTGGCGCTCGAGAGTTGAGTAATCGGATTTAAGGGACTCTAGTTCTCGCTCGGCCGAATACTCTTCGCGCTCTAACTCCGAAATTTTGGAGGCTGAGACGGTTTGGGCAACTTGAGCCTCCTGATGCGAGACGATTGCTTTTTCGAGGACGACAGTAGCCGCGCTAATTTGAGACTCGAGCGAGACGCGCTGTTTCTCGATGCTCGTCTGCTTTCGTCTTAATTTCGTTAGCTCGGTTGCAATTGCTTCGATCCGCGACTTGCGCTCGAGCAAAGAATCTGTCCGAACTTTCCCGCTACCTCCAAAAAGAATTCTCTCATGCGAGATGAACTCGCCGCCCAGGGTTGCAGCTGCGATTTCTGGATCTTTCCTGATGGCGATCAGCGCGTCTTCGAGATTTTTGAATAACACGACGTGGTCAAGCAAACGCCGCACAAGAGGGGTCAGAGACTCCGGCGCCTGCACCTTGTTCGTAGCCCAGTCCACTGCCGTCGGCGGCAAATCTTTCGTCGGGCGATCACGATGTTCAATTTCTTCAAGAACCAGAGCCGCCTGCCCCATCTGATGTTGATTCAGATGTGAAATGATTTCTGCCGCTCGCCCGCCGTCTCGCAGAACAAGGGCATGCAAGTTTCGTCCCAATGCAGCTTCGATCGCAGGAACCAGCTCATGCGAGACATTGAGCTGTGCCGCGAGCGCGCCGGCAAATTCAAATTCCTTATTCTTTAATAGACCCTGCGAGCCCTGCGCCAGGCCTTCGCCTTCTTCGTTGAGTTGGCGCAAGACTTCGTGACGCGATTCGTTTTCGGCAATGGTGCGATCAATCGCCGCTAGTTTTTTCTCGAGATCGGCCAGCGTGCTTCGGTTTTCACGCAAGACGTCTTCTTGCGAGCGCGCCCGCGCGAAAAGTTGCTCCACCGCTTGTCGGTCGGCTTCGGTGGTAGCGCGCGCGTTTTCAACCTGCGCGTTTAATTGTTTGTGATTGGTCTCCGCTGCCGTGATTTTGGTACGAGCCGTTTCGAAGTCGCGCTTGGTTGTGTCGCGCCGCTCGCGTAAATCACGCAAATCTTCTGTAATCGTGGACAGCCGAAGCTCGTCCTTTGACAAACTCATTTGCGTGTCGCGGAGCTTTTGATCGAACACGCGGAAAGCTTCGCGCTGTCTGGCGATGTTTTCGGTCAGTTGCTTCAGTTCTTCATTCTTTTGTTCGAGTAGTCGCGCGGTTTCCTCTACCAGGGCATTGGCAGACTCGATTTCTGCATTCTGGTCCCGCAATTTTGATTCTGCCGATTCAATCTCGCGCCGGCTTCGTTCGATCCATTGGCGCAACTCCACGCCGTGTTTTTCATTGAACTCGATCCGGTGCCGATGCGACGCGATCTCGTTTTCCAATTGCTGTAACTTGCTGCGGCTGTCTGCGATGTTTTCATCGGCTGCGTCCTGTTCGCGGCGCGCCGCGGCAAGTTTTGCTTCGCGCTCATTGATTTCGTTGCGGGTCGACTGTTCGATTTCTGAGATGCGCCCAATCTCGGCCGAGCAGTAGCCCAGTTCACCCTCCAGGCCCTGCAATTTTCGATGTGAGAAATGGGTGTCGAGCACTTGTAAATCCGCGTGCAACGCTTGATAGCGCCGCGCCTTGCCGGCCTGCCGTTGCAGCGAACCGATCTGACGCTTCACTTCTTTGATGATGTCGCCGATGCGCAACAGATTTGCTTCGGTCGCTTCGAGTTTGCGCAAGGCTTCTTTCTTGTGGGTCTTGTATTTCGTGATCCCGGCCGCTTCCTCGAAAACGCTGCGGCGATCTTCGGGTCGCGAACTGAGGATCAGGTCGATTTTGCCTTGCTCCATGATGGAATAGGCGGCGCGGCCAACTCCGGTATCGGCGAACAAACCGTGGATGTCCTTTAGGCGACACAAGGTCTTGTTCAGGAAATATTCGGAGTTGCCGTCGCGATAAATGCGTCTGGTTACACGCACGTCGTGCCAATCGACCCCGAGTTCATGAGAACACTCGGTGAAGTTGAGCGAGACTTCGGCGAATCCGAGCGGCTTGCGCAATTCGGCTCCGTTAAAAATGACGTCAGCCATCTCGCCGCCGCGCATCGACTTGGCGGATTGCTCGCCCAAGACCCAGCGGACAGCGTCGCAGACGTTGGATTTGCCGCAGCCATTGGGACCGACGATGGCGGTAACGCCTTCGTGGAAATTAAAGATCGTTTTATCGGCGAACGACTTAAAGCCGAAGAGCTCAAGCGATTGAAGATGCATTTAGACTAGTCTGCTGCCTAGGTTGCAGAGAATATAATCGCAAGAATCTGTCCGCAAGCAAATCTATACTATTTGAGGTGGTCGGCCATGGCCCAACTACCATATTTTGCGATCGCAACCTGGCTCGTCAAAGCGCGAGAGAACTGGCATGAGAACTGACGCATTCCAGGCCGCTGGCGGGTTATCGCAGCTTTTGAACGGCAGCAGCCCTTTGCCCGCTTTTCCGAGGATGTAAACCGCGGCACCAAAAAAGCGCGATCACAAGGCGCGTCCGGCCGAAGCAAATTTCGCGCGCAGGAAATAGAAAGCGGATGCGATGACGATCACAATTGCCCCGATCCGCAAACCGGTGCGCGTGTCGCTTCCGACTTGGCTGTCGCTGACAGCCGACCCGGCCAAGATCGCGATAATGGCGAGAACAGCGAGTGTTGGAAAGATTTTCGCGCCGGGGAAAGAGAAGGGCGGAGCGTCTGTACGGACGTCCCGTTCCACCAAAAACCAGCAGGCGGCACAGCAGAGGAGATACATCATGAGAACGGCGACATTGGAAAGCACTGCCAGCCCTTCAAATGTGCCGGTGATGGAGAGGGCAAAGGCCAACGCGGTATAGGCCACAATAGCGACGTCGGGCGAGCGATATCGTGGATGGACGTGCGCGAACCATGCCGGCAATACGCCATCACGACCGAAGGCAAAGATCATGCGGGGTGAACTAAGAATGTCGCTCGTGGTGAAACCGAACGCTGAGATCGTCGCACCGGCAAGTAAGATGGTACGACCGAAATCGCCGAGAAACGTTGCAGCCGCTTCGGCCAGCGGCGACTTGGGATAATTAGCGAGGTTGGGCCCGAGTGTTCCTTGTGCCACTAGTTGGATGGTAATGTAGATGATCGTGGTGGTTAGGAGCGCGAAATATGCGGCGCGTGGCACAGTCCGCGCCGGATTCTTTACTTCCCCGCTCGGAATCAAGCCGACTTCGATTCCGACGAATGCGAACATCAGAAGAATGACGCTGTCGCCTAATGCCTTGCTATCGGGCCAACCGGGCCACGCGATGTTGACCGGACGAATAAAAAAAACGCCGACACAGAGGAAGACCAAGATCGGCAGCAGTTTTGCGATTGTGACGAAGGCAACGGCACTTGCTCCTTCGCGAACGCCGCGAATATTAATGGCGACGAGCGCGCCATAAACCAGGAAAATGGCGAGCACGTGCATAAATGGATTGCTTAGGAACGGGATCAAGCCAGCGATCGAATCCACACACACATTAACGACACCAGCCACAGCGGAGATCGCGGTGAGGCAATAAAGCGCACCTGCTAAAAATCCGACGTAACGTCCGAAGGCGACTTCGACGTAAGCGTAGAGTCCTCCCGTCAAAGAGACGCGACTGCCAGCGATGGCGAAGCAGGTCACGAACAGGACCATCGCGATCGCGCAAGCAACAAACGCGAGTGGCGCAGCCGGGCCCAATCCTTTGGCGACTAGAGCCGGCAAAACAAAAATTCCTGCGCCGATGGTGCTGTTGACGATGTTCGCCGCCAATCCGGGAACCCCAATGGCCCGGATGAGTTGCTCGTCGGTGTGCTTCGCCTGCTCAGTTATTGTTACCGCTTCGTCAGCCATGTCGCGAATGCTGCGCGATCACGCCAAGGGAAACAAGCGTAAGTCGCCCGGGAGGCAGGCGAGCTCTAACAAAAGTTGGGATTTGGTTTCAACCACGACGCGTCGGGTTTCAAGCCCTGAGCGCGGGCTGCATTGTAAACGCAAAGAAGTTCGTCGACCGCGGCATGAAGAACTTCGCCCTCCTTTGATTCATCCTCACATTTTGCGGCTTGCTGCGCGTTCAACCCGCTAACAGACATATCGTGGCTTCGTCGAACCACGATCTTGGCCGAATGAATCGGGCGATACAGTCGCACCGAGATTTCGGTGGGGATGTCGCGCAGAGAAAACCTAAACTCCGACAGGAAAATTAATGGCTCCCGTATCGACGGATCGGTCAGCGCTTCTTCTCTGCTCCACATATGGGTTCGATTTTAAGGGACGTAAGATAGTCGCTTCAACGACAATCCCACAACTTCTTTAAGATTTCACTCAAGCTCGTGAGACGAGAGACGTAGCTCGAAATAAAAATTATTCAGGCGTTGACTTGGCTTTCTCCAAGACTTGATGAAACTGTTTGGCACATTCGACAAACGCGCCCTTCACATCATGCAATTCTGAGGTGCGCGCATGAACTGCCTCCTCGAGAGCAGCGCGGCGAGTATCAAGCAGCTGATGAATGCGACGGGTCTCGAGCAAGTTCCGAATGCGCAGAAGCACCTCGATGTGATCGAACGGCTTGTGCAGAAAATCGGTCGCCCCGCAATGCAAAGCTCTGCGTTTGCTTTCCTCATTAACGTCGGCGGTAAGGACGATGATCGGCAGGTAGACCTCGCTTCGTTCGGCGCGGAGGGATTCGAGAACAGCGAATCCATCAACATGCGGCATACACAAATCGAGCAGGATTAAATCTGGATCGAACTCGCGGCAAAACTCCGAGACACGGCGGGAATCAGTCGTCGATTTGAGATTGATGTACCCCTGATCATTTAACATATCCTCCAAAAGGGCGACATTAGCGGGTTCGTCGTCCACGATGAGGATCCTCATTTTCACGTAGGTGGCGAGGTCGCTTTGCCATTGGGTCGTGTTCATAGGTGATGAGTCAGCTTTTTGTGTTGATTTGGTTCGCCATTCTCCGGCTCAGTTCCATCCGTCAACTGATCACGCTCGCCAACGGATCTTTGTCCGGTTTCTGAATTAAGGTTTTGAAATCGGTTGAGGGCCATGCTGATTCCTCAATCACGCGCGAAAATTTGGTAACATCCAACGGTTTGGTCAGATAATCCCGTGCACCCGCAGACATAAACTGTTGAACCTGGCGCGGAGTTGCGTCGGCGCTGATAACGATGATCGGGATGTTTCGCGTTGTTTCCGCGGCGCGCAATTGCGAAAAGACCTCCCACCCGTTCAGGTCAGGCAGATGCAGGTCAAGCAAGATCAGATCTGGTGAATGTTTGCGCGCCAAATCCAGCCCGAGCCGGCCCTGCATTGCGCTGAGAAGTTCAACTTGCGGTTGCTGGCGTAGAATTTCCTGAACGAGGTTGAGATTGGAAAGATTGTCCTCGATGTAAAGGATGGTGCGCTTGCCTTGAGCACTGTTCAGCTCCGGCACCGGTTCGGCGTTATCGGTCTCAGGCACTTTGGCCGAGGGCGGCTCAGCGCGGGGAAGATCGACCCAGAAAGTACTGCCGCGTCCCATCTGGCTACTCGCCCCGATACCGCCGCCCATCGCGTGCATGATGCGTGCAGAAAGAGCAAGGCCGAGGCCAGTTCCCTCGACCGACGATTGCTCCGCGCCCAATCGGTCAAAGGGGGTAAATAGCCGAGACAATTTTTCATTGGCGATGCCCGAACCCATGTCGGCAACAACAATCCGCATCGTGCCTTCACCGGAAGAGCGGTAGGAGATTATAACTTTACCGTTTTTCGGACTGTATTTGACTGCGTTCGAGAACAGATTCAGTAGAACCTGCTTGAATCGTTGGAAATCCGCCTGGACATATGCCGGCGGATCAACACGACCCGGCAGAATAAATTCAATGCCGCGTTCTGTTGCCAGCGGTCGGATGAGATCGAATGCTTCATCCAGCACATTGGCGAGACAGACCGGTTCGAGAGAAAGCTGCATCGCCCCGGCTTCGATCCGGCTGATATCGAGGATTTCGTTAATCAAATTGAGAAGGTGGCGGCCGGCGCCGGTGATGTGGCCGGCACGAGTTCGCATCGGCCCGGCTGGGCTTTGTCTTTCGATGAGCTGGCCAAAGCCTAGGATTGCATTTAGCGGGGTGCGCAACTCGTGACTCATTCGCGAGAGAAACTCGCTTTTCGCTCTGTTCGCCCGTTCCGCCTCTTCTTTAGCCTCGTTCAACTCGCGCTCGACTCGCTTGCGGTCAGTCGTATCACGGATCGCCGCCATCGCCAGGGTTCCCTCGTCGGTCTCAAGCGGGCTGAGACTAATCTCCAGTGGAAATTCCTTGCCATCGTTACGCCTTCCAGCCAACTCAAGCCCGGCCCCCATCGGCTTGGCGCGGGGATTCTTAAAAAAGTCGGTTCGATGCCCCGGATGCTTGCCTCGGAAGCGTTCCGGAACCAGGATCTCGATGTCTTTCCCGAGTAATTCCTCGCGCGCATAGCCGAAGATCTTCTCCGCCTGCGAATTCACCAAGATAATCGATCCGTCGCATCTTACGATGATGATGGCATCCGGCGCCGATTCCAGCAGGGCCTTGAATTTTTGATCCGCCTTGTTGCGCTCGGTGATATCCTGAGAGGTCCCGACAATCCGGACGATTTTGCCGGTGTTATCGAGCACAGTTCGACCAAGCGTATGCAAGAGTCGGGTTTCGCCGTTCGGCAGAACAATGCGCACTTCTATGCCGGTGGTTTCATTGCCGGTAGCCAGTTCCCTCAGCCACCTGCGCGCTCGCTTGCGATCCTCCTGGTGAACCGACGCCATGAAACGCTCATAACTGGGCAGAAATTCGTCCGGCCCAAATCCAAACAACCGATATTGTTCTTCCGACCAAAAGACCTGGCGAATAGCGACGTCCCATTCCCAGCTTCCGACATGAGCAACGCGTTGTGCTTCGTTCAGTCGCGATTCGCTGAACTTGAGGGCATCCTCGGCTTGCTTGCGCCGTGTGATGTCTCGCAGAATTCCGGTGTAAAATTGCCCCTGGTTGGTTTTCCAGCTCGAAAGAGTCAACTCGACCGGAAATTCCGCGCCGTCTTTTCTTCGGCCCTCGAGTTCCACCCTTTTGCCAACACCACGCGTTTCCCCGGCCGCTTTCAGGCGGGCTATCGTATCGCGGTGTAAGCGATGGTACCGCTGCGGAATAATGGTGGTGAACGGTTTGCCAAGCGCCTCAGTTTCATTGTAGCCGAAAATTGCCGCCGCGCTGGGATTCCAAAAAACGATATTGCCACTATCATCCGCCGAGACAATCGCATCCCCGATAGAGTGCGTGACCGAGCGAAGTTTCGCCTCCGAAATGCGCAGGCCGCTCTCGGCAACGCTGCGTTCAGCAATCTCGCGACGTAGCATGCCGTTGGCCGCAACCAGCTCCTGGGTTCGTTCCGCAACCAGGACGAACGCTACACGACTGCCACGAGCGGTGGGCGAGGAAATATTCAGATGAGAGCGAACATTCCAGAGACCATTTGCGGCCAGCCATCTCCAAACTGGTATTTCTTTGCAACGCCGCCGGCTTTGCGCGGTCGATCGAATTCCGAAAGAGCGTCTGCCGCGTCGAGGTGGCGCTGTCATCGAGCAATCGCAATTGCAGCCCTTCTTGGTTAGCTCCGCGAAGCGATTGAGCGATGACGTCGCCGATTCGAAGAACGGAAGCGACATATCCTTCCAACCGGTGCTGTCGCTCTTCTAGTGTATCGTGAGAGAGACCGTTGGTGTAGATCGGCATGTAAACGACAACCGCTGGTACCGTTCCTTTTTCGGAAATGAGTTTGGTCTGTTTGGTCGCGCGAGCTTCTGCTCTGTCTCTCGACCATTCGAAGGCTTCGCGTCGGATTGGATCTGAGGCGATGTTAAATCCTAACGCCATGTCATTTCCAAATGCCGGCTCGACGTAACGGCTGACGATGTACTCATCACGGAGGGCGGCCGGAATCAGTTTTAGCTGCGCATCGCGTTCCGTTAGCTGAAAATTCGTCAAACCGTCGTGGCGGGCCTTCTCAATGAAAGTTGGCACCTTGGCCTTCGGCACGCGTACGTCCCATGATAGCGACTGGATTCCGGGATGATCGGCGATGTCTCTCGCGACGAATGAACGAAAACTGTCCTGGCTAACAGAAGGCGAACTGGCAAAGAAATTCTGCACCGATCTGAGCACATCGAGATAGCTGTTAAAGTCGCTCTGCAATTTTTGAGTCAGGCTTTCGACGCGCTGGTCGAATTCCATCCTTGCCCGCCCTTGTTCCCACCGATCCGTCTCGAAAAACAATGCCACCACCACTGCCAGAGTGAGGGTCATCGGTAGCGTGATCGAAAGTTTGCGGCGCCAGTCCGCGGCCCGCTGAGTCCAGATCAAAACTAACGGGGCAAAGATCAGGGTCCCGATGGCGTCCCCGACATACCAGGTGACCCAGTTGGTTAAATAATCAGCCGAATGAATAACGCGGACGATCCAAAGCGCCGTTACCCCGATCGTGGCGGCAATGACACAAGTTGCCGTTGAGATTAGGGAAAAGCGGACGACTTCTTTTTCCGTGGCCAAGGCAGTTGGCATCCCTACAAACCAGCGGATTAGAGACGCACCTGCATAGGCTTGCAGCGTGGTGCCGCTGGCGATGCAGCCAAGGGCAAGACCAGCCGCTGGTGAAACCGCGGTCGCGTACCCGGGTGAAATTGCCAAAAGGAGCCCCAACTTGCCTGCAATGAAGTAGATGGCTGCGATGACCAGAATGCTGCCAAGCCATCTGATGGTGGAAAATCGGTCCGGCGGTGCGGGGCCGGAATGGGATTGCTCGGCGATGCGACCGGGTGACATCGGGTCGTGTGGGCGCAGGAGATATGCCAGACGCCCCGGCTTTTCGTCGTTTTAACGATCACCGGATTCGCTCGTTAAATCAGTAGCCCGCGGCCTGGCCGTCCTTGCGCGACTCGCTTGCGCCGACGTAAACGCGCTGCCCATCGTGCATCTCTACTTTGATTGCCTGGTAACCGCCGTACCCGCCGATATCGGAGCGCATGTCGTGGCCGCGTTTTTCCAACTCGCGGACGACTTCGTACGGAATCCCGCTCTCGACTTCAACGTAACCTCCTTTTTCCATTTTTTCGCCGGTCGGTTCGTTATCGCCTTCATGTTGCCACCGTGAAGCATCGCCTGCTTCTTGCACGTTCAATCCAAAATCGATCTGGTTAATCAGAACTTGGACATGTCCCTGTGGTTGCATCCCGCCGCCCATCACACCAAACGCTTCCCAGGGTTTGCCGTCTTTCATCACGAAACCGGGAATGATGGTGTGAAATGGACGCTTGCCTGGCGCGTAAACGTTGGCGTGGCCCCGCTCCATTGAAAACAGTTCGCCGCGATCTTGAAACATGAAACCGAGACCCGGCACGACAACCCCACTACCCATCCCGCGGTAATTGCTCTGGATGAGTGAAACCATGTTGCCCTCGTCATCTGCGGTGCACATGTAAATGGTGTCGCCATCGTCCGTAACACGGGCATCTTGCCCGCTGTCTATTTTTGCCACCAAGCCCGAAATTGCCGTCTCCTGGGCCTTCAAACTCTGCGCCGCATTTGGATTGCCCGGCGCCACTGTTTTCGCAGCATGATTGGGGTCGATCAGCTTCCGTCGTTCTGCTGCATATTGCTTTGAGATCAATTGCGCTAACGGAATCGTCGCAAACTCCGGATCGGCATAAAATTTTGCCCGATCCGCCCATGCAAGCTTCTTTGCTTCTATCATCGCATGCAATGTTTCCGCCGAATTGCAGCCCATCGCTTTTAGATCGAACCCCTCGAGAATGTTTAGGATTTCCAGCGCCGCGATGCCCTGTCCGTTCGGCGGCAGCTCGAAGACATCGTAGCCGCGGTAGTTTGTCGAAACCGGATCGACCCACGTTGACGTATGTTTTTCGAAATCAGCTTTGCGGAGAAATCCACCGTTCTCTCGCATGAACTTGTCGATCCTGTCCGCGATCTCTTCCTTGTAGAAGGCGTCCCGACCTTTTTCTCCAATCAAACGCAGCGTCTTTGCCAGTGCCGGGTTTTTGAAAACTTCGCCTTTCGCCGGCGTCCGACCTTTGCCATCGACGGTATACGTTTCGAGAAAGGCGCCCGGCGAGTCCTTGTAAATTTCCGGCGCAAAGTGCCAGTAAAAGGCGATCAACTCGGTGACTGGAAATCCTTCGTCGGCGTATTTCGCCGCCGGCGCCAGATCGTCACTCAGCTTGAGCTTGCCGAATTTCTTATGCAACTCGCTCCAGGCATCAACGCATCCGGGCACATTGATTGGAAGCATGCCGCGCGGTGGAATCGTTTTGCGGCCCAATTTTTCGAGCTCCGCTTTCATCTGGTCGTAGTTAAGATCTAACGGGGAACGGCCGCTGCCGTTGATCCCATAGAGCTTGTTTTCTTTCGCGCTGTAAACGATGGCGAAAAGGTCGCCCCCGATCCCATTCGAAACCGGCTCCATTAATCCGAGACTAGCGTTGGCCGCGATCGCGGCGTCAACCGCGCTACCGCCGCGTTTTAAAATATCGAGCCCGACCTGCGTCGCCGCTGGCACGCTTGTGCAAACCATTCCATGCTGCGCCAAAACTTCCGAGCGTGTGGCAAAAGACTTACCGGTTATGCGATCGATTTGGGCGGGCGCTGAGTCGGAGAGCGCAACCGAGAGGAAAAACACAGCTTTGAAACGAAATGATTCAAGCATGTCGCAATGCTAGCACCGATATGTGGCATCGGCTTCACTTTGAGCCGAAGCTGCGACGAGCGCCGATGTTCCGTGGCTCCGGATGACAAGTGCAGCATCGTCGCTAACGTCACCAAATATGCGTGCAAGTCATCTTGAAGATTTTTATCAGTTCCTCCGCTTTCCCAGTGTCTCGACGGACGATCAATACGCCGAAAAAGTCACCGAGTGCGGACATTGGCTGGTGGAAAAACTCACCAAGATAGGGTTGTCTGCGAAACTTTGCCCAACGCCTGGTCATCCAGTGGTGTGGGCTCAAAGCGAACACAAACCCGGCCGTCGCACGGTCTTGATCTATGGCCATTACGATGTGCAGCCGCCCGATCCCGTCCGGCTTTGGGATTCGCCCCCTTTCGAGCCAGTTTTGAAAAATGGTTACGTCTTCGCTCGCGGCGCGACGGATAACAAAGGCCAGATTCTTTCCCATATCCTCGGCGTGCAGGAGCAACTCGAGGCGAACCGCGATCTTCCGGTCAATTTACATTTCGTCATCGAGGGCGAAGAGGAAATCGGCAGCGCCAACCTTGGAAATTTCCTCTCGCAGAATCGCGATGCGCTGAAGCCTGAGGTCGTGGTCGTTTCCGATACGGGAATGATTGCCCCGGGCGTTCCAACCATGAGTTACGGCTTGCGCGGGGTCACGGCGCTGGAATTGAAAGTCACCGGTCCGAAGATGGATCTGCATTCCGGAATTTATGGCGGTGCCGTCCTGAATCCGCTCACGGCGATGGCGCGATTGCTCGCCACTCTACATGATGCCAATGGGCGCATCGCCATTCCTGGTTTTTATGACGATGTTTTGCCGCTGGAAAATTGGGAACGGGAAATGTGGCGCCAGATTCCGCTGAGTGTGGATGAGGAAATCGTAAAAGAGACTGGTGTGCCGGAATTGTTTGGCGAAAAGGGTTTTTCGACGCTGGAACGGATTTGGGCGCGACCGACAGCGGAGATCAACGGCTTCGGGGGCGGCTACCAGGG
Organism: Verrucomicrobiota bacterium; assembly: GCA_003219175.1. Classification (GTDB taxonomy): domain Bacteria; phylum Verrucomicrobiota; class Verrucomicrobiia; order Chthoniobacterales; family UBA10450; genus AV69. The sequence goes on from QHPU01000054.1 coordinate 17,766, forward strand.
GCAGGGAACCAAAACGGTGATCGGGCACGAGGCCATGGCGAAGCTTACTTTCCGTCTCGTTCCGAATCAGGATGGCGACAAGATCAATGCCTTGGCCCAGCAACATTTGCAAAAGAGCTGCCCGCCCGGCGTGAAACTCGACCTGACGGCCGGGCATGCCGGGCCGTGGTATCTGACCGATCCGCATTCGAAATACGGGGTGGCGGCGCAGCAGGCTCTGAAGAAAGCGTTCGAACGCGACCCGGTGCTGATTCGCGAAGGCGGCAGCATCCCTATAGTCTCCGATTTCCGGAACATTCTGGGCGTGGAAACGTTGCTCCTCGGCCTCGCACTCCCCGACTGTCGCGCGCACTCGCCGAACGAGAATTTCCCACTGGAAAATCTCGATGCCGGAATTCGCATTAACAAAGCAGTGCTGCAAGAATTGGCCGCATAGTTGAGCGTATCGAAGCGGATGGACGCCCCTCCGCAGAACCACTTTCACGTCGAGTGCCGATCATGTTAACGTGACATCAGTCGTTAGCCGCATGATCCGTTTCGCCATCTTTGTCGCCCTCGCATTAGGCGTCGTCGGGCCGGCGCACGCGGCCGAAGAAACTCTGGGCGAGAAAGTCAAAAAAGCTCTCTCCACGCCGACACCCACATCGACTCCGCACAAAAAGCGAAAATCAACATCAAAAAAGAAATCGGCGTCGTCTTCGTCCAGCCCCTCGGCGAAAAAGAAACATGCCTCTCCCTCACCAAGTGCGTCCGCGAAACCGAAAGAGGAATCTTCGCCAACGCCAGAGCCGAGCGAAACGCCATCGGCAACGGCCACGCCTTCACCAACCGCGACGGCAAGTCCTGAAAAAGCCAAGCGCGGCGCGCCGAATGCCACCTTGTTGCCGGATTCGCTCAGTGGTTTCGAGAATTATCCGCCGAAAGTGCGGGAGCTTCTCATTTCAGCGCTCGAACTCACCACCCGCAACCTCGATTACAAATACGGCTCAGCCGACCCGGCAAATGGCGGAATGGATTGCTCCGGCTTTGTTTATTTCCTGCTCAAACAAAATGGGATCGGCGACGTGCCCCGTGATTCCAGCGAGCAATACATCTGGCTAAGGAAGGCCGGCAGATTTGAGCCGGTTGTCAGCGAAAAAGAGGATTCATTTGAATTCGATAATTTGAAGCCCGGTGACCTCCTGTTTTGGGCTGGTACCTATGCGATTCAGCGCGATCCACCGATTACGCATGCGATGATTTATCTGGGCCGCGAAGAGAAAACCGGGAGGCGCGTAATGGTAGGAGCAAGTGATGGCCGGACCTACCAAAACCAGCAGCGTTTCGGAGTAAGTGTATTCGATTTCAAAATGCCGCGTGCGGACAAAGCTGAAATCGAGGACGGCAAAACGCGTCCGCGATTTATTGGTTATGCTCATCTCCCAGGGTTGCGCGACTGATTGTAGCGGCGGTCTATGACCGCCAGATTGTTTCGATTTCGACGCTCATACAATGCCGCTACAGTGGGCGGTTCCGTGAATCGGCCCTAGCCTTTGCATACCGTGTCGGATCCGCAATTCCCGCTTCGCGAAAACCTTTCGCCCGCAACAAACACGAATCGCATTCGCCACAGGCGCTACCATCCGGGCCCGGATCATAACAACTTGTAGTTAACGAGAATTGGACGTCGAGGTTTGCGCCCTTGGCGATAATTTGTGCCTTTGTCAGGTCGATCAACGGTGCGTGTATGCGGTAATGCTTTCCTTCGACCCCGGTTTTCGTCGCCAGCCGCGCCAGTTTTTCGAACTGAAGGATGAATTCCGGCCGGCAGTCAGGATAGCCGCTGTAATCGAGCGCGTTAATTCCGATGAAAATGTCTTGTGCGCCGATCACTTCAGCCCAGCTCAAAGCGTAGCTCAGAAAGATGGTATTTCGCGCCGGCACATAGGTAATCGGAATTCCGCTAGAGATCTCGTTTTCGCTGCGATTTTTAGGGACATCGATCGCGTCAGTTAAGGCCGAGCCGCCAATTGCGCGTAAATCAATCTCGATTACCCGATGCTCTTTCACGCCGAGCGACTTCGCGATCCGCTGAGCGGAGAGAACTTCAATCTGGTGTCGCTGGCCGTAGCGGAAGGAGAGAGCAAAAAGTTCGTAACCGTCCTCTTTGGCAATCGCCAAAGTCGTCGCTGAGTCAACACCCCCACTCAGCAAAACAAGCGCACGTTTCACTGACGTGAGCGACGAACATCCGAGCCATCCCTTAGCTCAGCCGTAGGCTTCGAAGCGTCCGGAAAACTCGCCCGCACTGTCAGGGCAATCCCGCCGCGGGCGGAAAATGAGGCGGTGATGTTTGCTTCACAGGGCGAGCAGGCGCGAACAAAGTCGTCGAGGATACGATTCGTAACTGCCTCGTTGAAGGCGCGCTCATTGCGATATGACGCCAGATAAAATTTTAGCGACTTGCTTTCGACGCACCGTTGGTCCGGGATGTAATCAATCTCAATCCGGGCAAAGTCGGCCTGACCTGTGACCGGACAGAGCGAAGTAAAATCCGATGTTTCAAAATGAATCCGATATTTTCGTTTTGCGGGATTTGGAAACGTTTCCAGCGTCGCATCGGAGGGCGACACGGGCACGCGCGCTTCGCTCCGGCCGAGCAGAATTAAACGTGCCGATTTCGCTTTTTTTGCCACGCGCGATTATCGTGCGAAATCAATGGCGTTCAATGCCGTGACGATCGAATGACAGAAACGCAAGTTGGTATCGCCAATCCCGCCGTAATTGACCTGTTCGCGGTCGACCAGAAAAGCGGCGATGTGCTGCTGGTAATGAACGAATCGCGCCCATGGACGGGCGGCGACGAGCAGCTGCACGAATTGCAGGAGAAATTTAACACCTATGCGTCATTTGTTCTGGATGGCGAAATGACGGAAGCGCATCCGGAGCTGAAGGGTAGGGCGGCACGAATCGAATTGCGTTGCGATCACATGCCGAGTGATGAGGCGGTGGCGCTCTTGCAAGCGATTCACGATCAATTTGAGTTGCAGGCGATCAAAATGGAAGTGGTGGTGCTTGGTGGGTGTGGCGATCAATGCAGCTGTCATCCCAAACCACCAGAATTGAGCGCCGGTTAGTATTTCAGAAACGAAGTCACCTGAGTCGGTTCGAGTTTCTTGCGTCCATGGAGAAACTCGAGCTCAATTAAGAAAATTGCCTCGATTAAATCGCCGCCGACTTTCCTGATTAACGTCGCAGCGGAAGCGCTGGTGCCGCCGGTGGCGAGCAGATCATCGATCAGCACAATTTTTTCGCCGCGCTCAATCGCGTCGATATGCAGCTCCATTTCCGCTTCGCCGTACTCAAGCGAATATCGCGCGCTTTCGGTCCGATACGGCAGCCGGCCTTTCTTGCGTAACGGGACGAAACCGATCCCAAGCGCATATGCTACGGCCGAACCAAAAAGAAAGCCACGAGCGTCAATCCCCACGATTTTGTCAATTTTTTTCCCACGGCACTGCTGGAGAAAAACTTCGATCGATGCACGGAACAAAGTGCCGTCTTTTAAGATTGGCGTGATGTCTTTAAAAATGATGCCGGACTTCGGAAAATCCGGGACATCGCGCACCGCCGCGCGCAGTTTGGAAAGGGTCTCTTGTAGCATCGCCGGGCCGATGCTAGCGCCTTACGAATAAAGGTCAACGTCAGGTGGAGTTGGGTTGCGAAGCCTGAGTGTTACTTTTACTCTGCCAACGCCATGGACCGGCAGCTACTGATTTACGCCACGCTTTGTTATCTCGCGGCGATCATCAGAACCGTTGTTTCGCTGCGGGCGCGCGTGTTCCGACGGAGCCGCGTGGTTTTCCTATCCATCGCGCTGGGATTCGTCTTGCAAACTGCGTTCCTGTCCCTCCGTGGACACGCCCTCGGCAGTTGCCCGATTACAAACTTGTTCGAAGTGCTGGTTTTCCTCGCTTGGTCGATTGCGCTTATTTATATGCTGATTGGGACGGCTTATAGGCTGTCGCTGATGGGCGCGTTTACCGCGCCTCTTGTTTTTCTCCTCCAAATCACCGCTTTGGTCCTGCCGATCGATACATCGCGCGCTTTTCGAGTGTCTCCAAATCCGTGGTTGGAATTTCACGCCTCAATCTCGATTATCGCTTACGGGGCCTTCGCCCTCGCCTGCGTCGCCGGTGCGATGTACCTTGTCCAGGAACGGCAACTCAAGACTCACCAGCTGCGCTCGATTTTTTATCATCTCCCGCCGTTGCCCAATCTGTTTTCGGCGATGACACGGCTGCTTTGGTTTGGGTTTATTCTCTATAGCGCGGGGTTGATCAGCGGATTTTTCGTGAGCGAGCCGCTGCCCTGGACGAAAATTGCCCTGGCGATTGCGATTTGGGTTTTGTATGGAGCCATTCTGCAGAGCCGGTATTTACGGTGGGTAGCCCCGCGGCGTGTCGCCACCCTCTGCATGATTGCGTTTGCGATCGCACTGTCGCTCTTGTGGAGCATTGAATTTGTCGGTCATCGCGCATGAATCTTTTTTGTTTTGGCCTGAATCATCGAACTGCGCCGATTGAAGCGCGCGAACGTTTCGTCGGTCATGCTCAAACGCAAGTTCTGCTGCGCGATCTGGGCTGCCACGAGGTGTTGTTGCTGACGACCTGCAATCGGGTGGAGATTTACGCCGCGGCGGATCGAAGCATTCTGAGCGAACATCTCGCGCAGTCTCTGCGAATCGATGGCGGATCGAGTTCAAAAGAGGATTTGGACGCGTTCTATCGAATGGAAAATGCGGAATGCGCCCGACATCTCTTTCGCGTCGCCTCAGGCCTCGATTCAATGGTTGTGGGTGAGACGGAGATCCTCGGACAAGCCAAGCGCGCTTATGAAAGCGCGCGCGCGAGCGGGAGTGCCGGACCCTTGTTGCATAGGCTTTGCCAGCGTGCCTTTCGGGTGGCGAAACACGTACGTTCAAAGACGCAGGTCACCCGTGGACCAGTATCGGTGGGATCGGTAGCGGTGGATTTGGCAGGAAAAATTTTTGGCGATTTGCGAGGTCTCAAGGTTTTGGTACTGGGAGCCGGAGAAACTAGCGAGAAAACGTTGCGTGCGCTCGCTTCCCGGGGCGTTTCAGATTTGCGCGTGAGCAATCGCACGCCGGCGCGCGCGGAAGAACTGGCAAATCAGATGGAAGGAATTGCGGTGCCCTTCGCAACCTGGCTCGAGCAATGTCGCGAGATCGATATTCTGATTTCCTCAACCGCAGCGGAGGCGCACCTGCTTACTCCGCCGTTGCTGGTTCCGGTTTTGCGCGATAGAGCCGATCGTCCGCTTTTTATTATCGACATTGCAGTGCCGCGCGACGTCGCTCCAGAAGTCAATGAATTAGACGGCGTCTACCTTTACGACATTGATTCGTTGCAAGAGATCGCGAGTGAATCGCTCGAGCTTCGCCGGCAACAGCTGGTTGCAGCGGAAGCTATCATTGACGAGCACGTCGTGGATTTTCAAAAGTACCTGGTGCGGGTCGACACTGGAACACGACCAACAAGCGACTGTCCGACGGGTGTGAGTGGAACATTGCGGACGTCGGAATCATAGCGACGGTCTGTGGTGGTTGAACAATTGTCGACGTTGAATCAGGCACCGCCACTACCAAGGATTGTGCTCGGGAGCCGGGCAAGTGATCTGGCTCTGGCGCAGACGCGAATGGCGGAATGCGCGTTGCGCAAAAAATGGGCGATTGAGGTCCAAATCGAAATTGTTCGGACCAGAGGCGACGAAGGCCAGAACAGGACTGGCGATTCTAATCTCGGTAACGGGAAGTCGGGACGTAAAGGAATTTTCACCGCTGAGTTAGAGCGCGCGCTAGTCGAAAAACGGATCGATGTCGCTGTTCACAGCGCAAAAGATATTCCGAGCGAAATGGATGGCGCACTGATGATAGCGGCCGTTTTGCCACGTGCCGGTGTCGAAGATTTGTTGTTGAGAAAGGGTAATGCGTCTAGGCCGATCACGACCATTGCGACAGGAAGCGTGCGGCGACAACGGCAGACGCGCGCCATAAATCCGCAGGCGCGGATCGTCCCGTTGCGAGGGAATGTGCCAACCCGCTTGCGAAAATTTATCGAAAGCGATTGGGACGCGATCATTCTCGCTCGGGCAGGTCTGGAGCGACTCGGGTTCTCGCCTCCGGAATTTGAATTCGATGGTCACAGAATTTTTGTGGGAATCCTGCCCACTGAAAACTTTGTACCCGCCGGCGGCCAAGGCATCATTGCCCTGCAAACGCGGGAGGCGGATTTTCCGGTGCGTCAGATTGTGTCATCCATTGATGATCGTGATACGCACTTGTGTTTGCGGGCCGAGCGCGAGTTCCTGCGATTGTTGCAGGGTGATTGCGATTTGCCTGTAGGCGTGCACGCTCGGTTTGTGAATGGAGAGCTGGAATTGCGCGCGCAAGTTTTTGGCGATGGAGTGGCCCCTAGAGTCGCAATGGGGCGGGGGAGTGACCCGGAGAAACTGGCAGTGAATATTTTTGAGAAGCTCGAGCGTGAGCATGAGGATAACTAAAAAGGGGAAATGTTTCCTGGTCGGCGCCGGACCAGGCGATCTAGGCTTGGTGACCCTACGCGGCAAGGAGTTACTGGAGCAGGCCGACGTCATTGTTTACGACGCGCTTGTCAATCCCGCAATGCTGGGGTGGGCCCGCCCAGACACCGAAATCATTTTTGCCGGAAAGCGCCCTGGCGAAAAAACGTTTTCGCAGGATGAAATCAACGCATTGCTGGTCGAGAAAGCGCGGCTCGGCAAAAATGTGATTCGCCTCAAGGGCGGCGATCCTTTTGTGTTTGGCCGGGGCGGGGAGGAAGCCGAAACGTTGGTGGCGGCGGACATTGATTTTGAAGTTGTGCCTGGCATTACATCCGCGATTGCGGCGCCCGCGTACGCCGGAATCCCCGTCACACATCGCGCCCAAAATTCACACGTAACATTTTTTACGGGACACGAAGACCCGTCGAAAAGTGAAAGCGCGCTCAACTTCGACGCGCTGGCGAAACTGGGTGGCACGCAGGTGATGCTGATGGGCATGGATAAATTGGCTGCGATCACCGCAGAAATGCTCGCGCACGGCACGCGCCAGAATCTTCCAGTTGCTCTCATCCGTCTCGGCACCTCTGGACAGCAGCGTACCATTGTCGGCACCCTTGAAAACATCGCGGAGCGAGCGAGTGCGGCCGGCTTGGAAGCTCCTGCGGTCGCGATTTTCGGCGATGTCGTAGAACTGCGAAAAGATTTAAACTGGTTCGAGAAGCGTCCGCTCTTTGGGAAGCGGGTCGTGGTCACGCGCGCGCGCAAGCAAGCTGGCAAACTGAGCTCTCAGTTGCGTGAGCTCGGGGCGGATGTGATCGAGCTGCCGACCATTCGAATTGAACCACCGAGCGATCTTCGTGAATTCGCTGAACTGGTGCAGGACTCGCATTCCTACGACTGGATCGTTTTCACAAGCGTGAATGGGGTCGACGCCTTCTTCGAAATGTTCTTCAAACTTTACGACGACGCCCGGGAGGTTGGCGGAGCGAAAATTGCAGCGATTGGATCCGCAACCGCCCAGCGGGTAAAGGAGTTTCATCTCCATGTCGACCTGCAGCCGGCGGAATTCGTCGCCGAAGAGGTAGTCAAAGAATTCGAGAAGAAGGGCGGCGTTGAAAACCTGAGTATTCTGATTGCCCGCGCAGAGAAGGCGCGAGACTTGCTCCCTAAGAAGTTGAGCGGAATGGGTGCCATTGTGGATGAAGCATTTGCTTATCAAACCGTTCCGGAAACGCATGACGTGACCGGCGCTCAACATCGTTTGTCTAGCGAAGGAGCCGACCTTATCACCTTCACCAGCTCATCAACCGTGGAAAATTTTCTCGATTTAAAACTGCCTTGGCCAGCAGGAATGAAAGTAGCCAGCATTGGGCCAATTACGTCGGCGACGGCACGCGCGCGCGGCTTAAGCGTAGATGTGGAAGCGACGCGGCACGATCTTGCGGGATTGATCGAGGCGATTCGGAAATTTTACGGCGCCTGATTTATGCCCGATGACTTCGCCAGCACGATGCAGGAACTGAGCACGGCGGCAACGCTGGCCCAGGAACAAAAGAGCAAAAACGATTTCGCCTCACTCCTGCGCGAGTTCCGCCTCGTTAGTGAGAGCGTGCAAAGCCTGGAGTCGGCATTGACACGTCGCGTCGAAAACATCGCGTCGATCATCTTACCAGCGCACGCGACCGAGGCTGCGCACCAATTTCAAAAGATCGAGGAAGACCTCGAATCCATCCGCGCGAGCGAATCGGTGAACCATCGCCTGTTCGATTCCCTGCACGAAGAGCTGCTGAAGTATCGCGACAACTTCCTCTACGAATCACTGCAAAAGCCATTCGTTCGTGACCTCATCGGAGTCTTCGACGACCTCACTACGCTCGCAACCCAGCTTAAGACGGCATCGGAAGAGCGGAAGTCGGAGCGATTGAAGCGGTGGCAAGAGAATCTGGCAAACGCCATTCATGGCTTGGTCGAGGTGTTTCATCGCTTGGAAGTGACGGAGGTGGAGTCCAAGGAATTCGTCGATCTGGCCATACACCGGGTGGTTACTTACGAGGCGACGAAGCGTAAGGAAGACGACGGACGGATCGTGAATCGGGTCAAACGTGGTTTTATCTGGCGCGGCAACGTTTTGCGGCCTGAAGAGGTAGTCGCCTTGCGTTGCCAGTGACCTCCGATCCCATCTCCATCTCATTGGCGCCGCTGGTGCCTTACATGGACCCAGACAAATCTGCCGAGGACACGGCACGAAAGTTGCACCAGAAAGCGGCGGGTGAACCTGCCCAAACGTCTTCTCCAAAAATGAATCAACGCAAAGCAGTCGGCATTGACCTCGGCACAACCTTCTCGGCGGTAGCCCATATCGATGCTTACGGTAAGCCTCAAATCATCCCGAATGCCGAAAGCGAGCGCATCACGCCCTCCGTCATTCTGTTCGATGGCTCAAATGTGATCGTGGGCACTACCGCTAAAAATAATGCCGTGGCCGAGCCCGAGAAGATCGTGGATTTCATCAAGCGCGAGATGGGCAAGCCGAAGGAGCAATTCCATCGCGAATTCGGCGGCAAAGTTTATTCGGCCGAGGAACTGAGCGCTCTCATTTTAAAGAAGCTCAAACTGGACACTGAAAAATATCTTAAGCAGCCGATCACTGACGCAGTCATTACGGTGCCGGCTTACTTCAACGACGCGGAACGAACCGCTACCATCACTGCCGGTCAGCTCGCCGGCTTTAATGTTCTGCAAATTATCAATGAGCCGACGGCTGCGGCACTGGCCTACGGTCTTGACAAACTGAACGAAGACCAAACCGTTTTCGTGTTCGACCTCGGCGGCGGAACGTTCGACGTCACGATCATGCGCATCCAGGGCCAGCACATCAACATGATTGCAACCAACGGCGATCACCGGCTGGGCGGCAAGGACTGGGACGATATCATCGTCAATCACATGGCGGAGGAATTTGATCGCCGGCATGGCGAAAATCCGTTGCTCGATCTGCAAAGTTACCAAGCCTTGCACACGCGAGCGTTGTCAGCCAAAATCCAGCTTTCCAGCCGCGATCAGTCCGCGGTTGTGCATCATCACAACGGGAAGAGCGTCAAGCTTGAGATTACTCGTAACGAATTCGAGCGCCGCAGCCAGCACCTGGTCGAGAAGTGCAAAACCATATGTGAAATGGTTATGCAGGAAGCGAACATGACCTGGGACGATATCGACAAGATCTTGCTCGTCGGCGGCATGACTCGTATGCCGATGGTGCGGACGCTCGTCTCACAACTGACCAAAGCCCCGGTGATTGATGACGTGAATCCTGACGAAGCCGTGGCCAAGGGCGCATCCATCCAGGCAATTCTGTCCTTGCTTGAGGAAGAGAAAGTTTCCGGTGAGCAAGTATTGCCGACCGATACACGAGACCAGTTTGTGGGCCGCGAAGGTGGTTTGATTCAGGTCACCAACATTACCTCCCATACCCTCGGAGTGGTGCTGTGGGATGAAGTGCACCTGGAGGAGTACGTTTTTCCAATGATCCGCAAGATGACCGCGATTCCCGCGCGGGCGCGCAATTCATTCGGTACCGCCATGTCCAACATGCAACGCGCCGTGGTCCGGGTGGTGGAAGGCGAGAGCACACTGCCGGGTGAATGCACGCCGCTCGGAATTTGTGACGTGGAACTGCCAGCGTTCTTGCCGAAGGGTTCGCCGGTCGAGCTGACGTACGAATACAACGCCAATCAAGTTCTGGAAGTCTCGGTTGAGGCGAGCGGTAACCGCGCCAAGGTTTCGATCGAACGAAATACCGGTCTGGCGCCGAACGAAGTCGCACAGGCTGCGGCCAACCTGGGATCTCTGCGAGTTGCCTGATGGTGAAATGCGTAGCTGTATTTCCAACCCCCCTTCCCGACGATCCCCAGAAATGGGATGGTTGGAGCAAGTATAAATCTTCCAATCCCTACGAGCGTCTCTGTCTTGACTCTCAGCAGAATCCGACCAACGAGCTGATCGAGGAGCATTGCCGCGAGCTGTTGCGGTGGTGGCAGAAAAAGCTTCCGCTGAAAAATCAGCCGAGCAATCCCGTTGCTCAACTCCTTCGTGCCGGCCTCGATGAGTCCTCCAAATACCTGACCGAAGCGCGCATTGAACTGCTCGATCCAGAGCGGCGCAAAAAGGTCGATGCGGTTTTGGCTGCGGAAAAGGAGCAAGAGGCGCTCGCCGAATTTAACAAGTTTTTCGCCTTCTCGATTGCTGATGGCGGCCTCCGGCCCGAGGAGGAGAGAGCCCTCCAGCAATTTGGTGCCGACCACGGCCTGTCCGAAGAGAAAGTCCTTCAGTTCATTGAGGAGAAATTAAAAGAGACAGGCGCAAAACGGATAGTTGCTGCACCGGAAGTAAAAACGGAAACGGTGGTGGCAGTCGCTCCTGGTGACGTCAAGTCGGAATTCCTCCGCGTTTTGCAGCTAAGTGGCCTGGATGGCGAATCGATGACGGACGATCAGCGCGATGCCTTGATCAATATCGCGGAAAACTCGGGGCTCGATCCGGGTGATGCCGAGGACATGGTGGACGATTATCTTGAAGAAATCGATCGAAGGCAGATTGCCGCGATTACAAAAGCGAAGCCGAAAGCCCCGGCACCATTAAAGCCCAAGGGGAACAATGCTGTCAAAGTTGTGGCGAAGGGTGCGCCCGATGTCGCGGCGAAGGCTAAGGCAAAGGTCGAAGTTGTCGCTGAACCGGCTCCGGTAGCAGTGGCACGGGCCCTCGCACTATCACCCGAGCAAGAGCGGAAGCGCTATCCGAACTACACCAATTCACTGGGCGGGCAGATGTTCCTTATTCCGTCGGGAGAATTCATCATGGGCAATCCGTTTCCCAGTGCACCGCCGAACGAGACACCGCATTTTCGCGTTACCATTACCCGGTTTTATATGTCGCGGTTTCCGATTACCAATGCTCACTTCGAAGCCTTCGATCCCTCCCACAAAAGCAAGCGGGCGCCCGCCACCGGCGATCGCCACCCGGTCGTTTACGTCAGCAGCCTCGACGCGATGAAATTTTGCCAATGGCTTAGCATGCGCGAGCGCAAGAAATATCGACTGCCGACAGAAGCGGAATGGGAATACGCTGCGAAAGGGACAGACGGGCGTAAATATCCATGGGGGAATTTTGATAAACGCGGCGATCTCGCGAATTTCGCAGACAAGAACACCTCTTTTGCCTGGAGCGATCGCCAAATCGACGACGGCTATCCCGAAAGTTCGCCGGTCGGTTCATTTCCTCGTGGTGCCAGTCCGTTTGGGATCGAAGACATGGCGGGAAATGTCTGGGAATGGTGTAGCGACTTTTTCGAGCCCTACAAATCGACCCCGAAGACAGATCCCCGTGGACCGATTAGTAGTGCGAAACGGGTTTATCGCGGCGGAAGTTGGAAGTCACGCTTCGCGAGTTTGCGGACAACCGCGCGTAGCGCAAACCTGCCAAACTTCTCTTGCAACGATCTTGGCTTCAGGATCGTCTGTGAATGCGAATAGGACGCATGCGCAGCGTTAAATCGTAAAACCGTTACAGCGTAAAATCGGAAGAAGCAGACGCCCGTTTTAACAATTTAATCCATCTCGCCGAAGGCTCAGGGATTAAATCGAAACTTTGTCCTGCCGCGCTTCGCGTTAGCTTTGGCTTTGCGCCGACTCTTTTGCGATGGCGTTTCAAACGCTCGCAATCGTCGCACTTCATCGAGGATGCCTTCCGCGTCCAGCTTGCTTTTCAGCCGCTTGAGCGCGCGATCCACTGGTTCGCCTTTTCGAACAATGACTTCTGGCATCAATTCACCTCGATTCCGGAGAAATTCGCCCATTCCACGCCTGGGCAACGCCAATTTACTCCGGCCGTCTACGCCCCGTCAACTCCGGTAGGAATGCCCCAAAATGCTCGGATTATCAGGATTTCACCGGTTTGAAGTGAGAAGAGTAGTCTCCTTTTGATCCTGTATAATTCTGTCTCGCCTTCAGGAGTTTAACTTGCGGTCGCCGGGCCGGTTCGCTTGGTAGTAATCTCGCGCTGCAGGGTAACCTTGCTCCCGCCCCGGGCTCGGGTCCACCAAAGCACAATCGGTGAGGCAATGAAGATGGAGGAATATGTCCCGACGGCTACACCAATGATGATCGCAAGCGAAAAATCCCGCAGCACTGCCCCGCCAAAGAAGAACAAGCACAAAATCGGAATCAACGTGACTGTACTGGTAAGAATCGTGCGGCTGAGCGTCTGATTGATGCTTTCGTTCATGATTTGTTCGATCGAGCCTTTGCGCCCGCTGGCCAGACCTTCACGAATCCGGTCATAAACCACGATGGTATCGTTAATGGAATAGCCGGCAATGGTGAGGACGGCGCCCACCATGGTGAGCGTCAGTTCGCGGTGCAACAGCGAGAACACTCCAACCGTGATCAAGACGTCGTGCAACAGCGCGACGATCGCGCCCACTGCAAACGAAAGCTCGAAACGCAAGGTGACGAAAATCAAGATGCCGAGGATACCAAGTCCTAGCGCAATCAGGGAGCTGCGTGCCAACTCACCGCCAACAAGTGCTCCGACCCGCTCCGCGCCTTCCACCTTAAACTGCGCCTGCGGCATTAGCGTCATGATCTGTTTTTCGACCTGATCACTGGTGTGCAACGGCGTGCGCACCGTGATGTAGTTTTTACCGGCTTGGTTGGACTCCTGAATGGATGCATCCGCCAGATTGATCGGTGCCAGCGCCGCCCGTACCTGGCCAACGTCGATAGTCTGGGGCGAACTCAGAGTGATCAAATCACCGCCGCGAAAGTCCACTCCGAAATTCTTTTCCCCGCGAACGTAAAACGAAGTTGCGCCTGCAATGATCAAGGCGAGCGAGCACATGCAAGCCAGGAAACCTTTGCCGAGAAAGTCGATATTCTGTGCTGAAATGAGGTGCAGCATTGAGATTTTTTTCAATCGCGTATTGTCCACGAGCGCTTCAAAGATGTTGCGTCCGACGATGAGCGCGGTGAAGAGCGAGGCCAGGATTCCAAGTGTGAGGGAGATGGCAAAACCCTTGACCGGACCAGTTGCTCGCCAGAACAAAATCACCGCCGTGATCAGAGTAGTGACGTTGGCGTCAAAGATCGAACTAAACGCCTTTTCGTAGGCGGCTTCGATCGCAACCTTGAGCGACTTCCCAAGGGCAAGCTCTTCCCGCAATCGCTCATAGACCAAAACACTGGCATCAACTGCGAGACCAATCGTCAAAATAATTCCAGCAATGCCTGGCAAGGTCAGAACAAAATGGAACATGGTGAGAGCGCCCATGAGCAACACGATGTTCACCAGCAGCGCCAGGCAGGCGATAAAACCGGGAATCCGATAGTAAAGCGCCACGCATACCAGCGTGATCGCCAGCCCGACCAAACCAGCGAGAATGCTCGCGCGAATGGAATCCGCACCGAGTGTCGGCGAGACGCTTCGTTCTTCCTCGATGCTCACTGGGGTTTGCAGCGGGTTCTCAAGCACGCTGGCGAGCCCGCGCGCTTCTTTTTCGCTGAAATGACCGGTGATTACGGCATCACCACCGTATATGGCATCGCGAATCACGGGCGCGGACTGAATGATCCCATCCAGGACGATGGCAAAACGGTGACCTTTGTATTGCTCGGTGATTTGGCCAAATTTTTTTGCGCCCTCGCCATCGAATTTTAACTGTACTGTCCAGCCTTCGTTGCCATAAAATGCGTGCGACTCACTCACGCGATCGCCACCGAGGTCTGCCTTCCTTTTTACCAGCAGACGCTCGGTGGTTGCCTGCTCGTTTTCCTCGGCGGCGTGCTTGTAATTCTCGATTTTGTATTCCGGCGGCACAACTTCAGTGCCCTTGTCGATCGCGGCCAATCGTTCGCCATTGTCGGGATAGACCAGACGGAACTCGAGCTTTGCCACGCGCGAAAGCTGCCCGCGTGCTTCTTGAATCTTCGCCGTATCCAGTCCCGGGATCTGGACTAAAATTCGATCCTGACCGACAGGACTGATGATTGGTTCGCCTGCACCGAAGTAGTCAACGCGTTTGCGGATGACCTCGACCGCCTGATCCAGCAAGCCGGGCGTGATCGGCTTGTCCTTGTCAACCTGCTGGAGCTTGATTAAGAACGAAGTGCCGCCTTTGATGTCGAGCCCAAGGGCAATATTCTTCTCCGGGGGCCAGATTGTAGCGATACTGAACGCAACCAGCATCGCCGCCAAGAAAAGGGCGAGTAGGTGCTTCCGCAGTCCAGAATCAGTCGCGAAATACCAACCGAAAAGGATGAGCAACAGCAGCCCGGCAAAAAACGTGAGGCCCGGATTCATTTGGATTGCGGATGGGGGATTACGGATTTTGAATGGTTAGCGTTGCTCATTACTTCACGACTCCAACACTCTGTTACTCCGCCGATTTAACCACACTCGCGATCGCCGATTTTTCCATCTCGATTTTCACGTTATCGGCAACTTTCACAATCACGGTCGAATCCTTTACATTGGCAATGAGACCATGAATGCCGGAGTTGGTGACCACACGATCACCGGTTTTCAGTGCATGGATTAATTGTTGCTGCTGCTTTTGCCGCTGACTCTGCGGGCGAATCAAAATGAAATAGAAAATGATCAGGAAAAAGATGAGCGGCACGAAGAGATTGAATCCGCCTCCGGAGCTCGTCGCCCCGCCCCCAGGCGATCCAGTCTGCGCTTGAGCAAGGAGAATGAGCGATATCATCAAAGGAGCCGGAGCTTAAGCCTGCTCTGGTCACCTGCAATTTTTTAGTTGAAAAGCATGTGGTTACTGGACGGGTCGCCAACGGCTGCGGTAGACCGCTAGCTGTATATTATTGATTATCACTGCCGGATGATTGGAGGGCGGAGCTCTGCGCGCCGGATACTGTCATTGCTTCAGGCAAATGAATTGGATCGGGGCGCCTGAATCAACTCCCTCCGCTCGGCGACAAACCGTTCTGGCCTTCGGTGTTTGACATCAGTGTCGCAAACCGCATGTAAGTGCCGCATCCGGATTTGACCGTGCCAGACTCACGAAAAATGCAAGCGCTGCTGGTCGTGGTCACCACTGCTGCGCTGGCTCCATTTCTGAACAAGGCCTTTCACATTGACGATCCGCTCTTCCTTTGGATGGCGCAGCAAATCGCGAAACATCCGCTCGATCCCTACGGCTTCGAAGTGAATTGGGTTTCGTTCACGCAACCGATGTCAGTCGTCATGCAAAATCCGCCTCTGTGTTGCTATTACATCGCGGCGGTGGCGGCCGTTTTCGGCTGGAGCGAGCCCGCCCTGCATCTTGCTTTCTTATTTTGGCCGATCATCTCGATTCTCGGAACGTTTGCTGTCGCTCGGCGATTTTGCCACGAGCCGCTGCTGGCAGCGTTGCTGACACTTTTCACACCCGCGTTTCTTCCCTCCAGCACGAGCATCATGTGCGACGTGACGATGCTCGCATTTTGGATTTGGGCGCTGGAATTCTGGTTGAAGGGTTTGGACCGATCACGCTGGTGGCACTTTCTTGTGTCGGCCGTGTTAATTTCCCTCGCGGCATTGACCAAATATTTTGCGCTCGCTCTCGTGCCCTTGCTCGCCGTCTACACGTTTGCCCGCGCGCGCCGCCTGATTCCACAGCTCGCCTGGCTCCTGATCCCAATCGTCGTGATTTCTAACTATGACCTGGTCGCAGACGAAAAATATGGGCACGGTTTGTTTAGTGCGGCGACGACAGTTTCGGCGGCGATCTCTTCAGCCACAAGGCCATCGCATTTCGCCCAGCTGCTAATGGGTCTGGCCTTTGCCGGCGGTTGTTTCGCCAGCGCCTTATTTTTTGCACCGCTTCGTAAGGGAGGGTGGGCTCTGCTGGCCGCGGTAGGCCTGGTTCTCTTTGCCGCGGGATTTCGATTTTTGATCGTTTCAAGGTTTTACCTCGAGACTGACGCCGCTCCTGTCTGGCTGGAAGGGGGCATATTCGCCACCATTGGAGCTGGAATTTTGGCCCTCACCGTCATCAATCTTGTGCAACAAAGAAACGCGGATGGGCTTTTGTTGTTCCTCTGGATTCTCGGCACCTTTTTGTTCGCGACATTCTTCAATTGGTCCGTTACGGCGCGCACGTTCCTGCCTTTGGGGCCGGCGGTTGCCATCTTAATCGTCCGGTATCTTGAGCGGCGTCGACGAATCAGCGGGTTAAGATATCTGCCTCTCACGGCGGCCGCGGGATTGTCGATCCTGATCACAATCGCGGATTATCAACTGGCTAATTGCGCGCGTCGCGCAGCTCGGATTTATCGAGATCGCTACGGTGCTGAAGCCAACAACGTTCGGTTCCTTGGGCACTGGGGCTTTCAATATTACATGCAGCAATGGGGGGCGCAGGCAGTGGACCGTAAACTCGGAAACATTACTCGCGGTAACATCATTGTAGGCCCTTTTAGCGATACTAACAGGATCGAGCTATCGGCGGAAGAAATGGTGGCGCGAGATGAATCAACCTGCAGCGTCTTGCCGTTTGTCAGTACCCTTGGGATTGGAACAGGTGCGGGCTTTTACACCAGCTTGTACGGTCCCTTACCATGGACGATCAACAGGATCCCGCCGGAGCGCTATTATACGGTGCAGACGCGGTGATTAAGATAATGCCGACCTGCCCGCGATTGTGCCAACCGAAAACAGCCATCTCGTTCCAGTTCCGTCATCGCCTAATCATTGCATGATCAAGACCCCGCGTTGCATATTCCGCCACAAAGTTGCTTCGAAATTTCTCGAAGTCTCCGTTTTCAATCGCATTGCGTGCCTCTCGCATCAGCTCGAGATAAAAATGCAGATTGTGCAGGGTGATTAGACGCAATCCTAGAATTTCTTCGGCCTTAAGCAGATGACGGATGTAACCGCGCGCGTACTCTCGACAAGCCGGGCAGGAGCAGCCCGATTCAATCGGATTCTTGTCGCGCGCGAACTCGGCGTTTTTCAAATTCAGCGTGCCGGCGGCGGTGAAGGCAGTGCCGTTGCGCGCCAGGCGCGTCGGCAAGACGCAGTCGAACATGTCCATCCCGCGGGCGATCAGCTCGAGTAATTGCGGTGGCGTGCCCAGTCCCATGGCATAGCGGGGTTTATCCTGCGGTAAAAATGGCGCGCTCGATTCCACCGCCCGCATCATTTCCTCTTCCGGTTCGCCCACGCTGACTCCGCCGATGGCATAACCATCGAAGCCGATTTCGACGGTAGCCATCGCACTCTGTTTCCGCAGGTCCGGGAAAGTTGCGCCCTGGACGATGCCGAAGAGAAGAGGGTTGATGGTTGATGTTTGATGGTTGATGGACTGCACTTCCCCCATTGGGCGTTGGGCGTTGGGCGTTGGGCCTTCGAGGTTGTCTTCCCGCCATTCCGTGCAGCGTTGCGCCCACCTGATGGTCAATTCCATGCTTCGCGCCGCATTTTCATATTCACAAGGCCACGGCGGGCACTCATCCAACACCATCGCGATATCGCTGCCGAGGGTGGCTTGAATTTCCATCGCAATTTCCGGCGAAATAAATGCCGGCGTCCCATCAACATGATTTTGAAAATGCACGCCGTCCTCGGTGATCTTGCGCAACTTCGCCAGGGAGAAAATCTGGAAACCGCCGCTGTCGGTCAGGATCGGGCCGTTCCAATTCATGAATTGATGTAGTCCGCCAAAATGCCGAATCACATCGAGCCCGGGCCGAACGAACAAATGATAAGTGTTTGCCAACACGATTTGGGTGTTGAATTCACGCAACTCGCGCGAGCTGACGGCCTTGACCGTTCCCTGCGTTCCCACCGGCATGAAGGCAGGGGTCTCAACCACGCCATGAGCAGTTTTGAGCCGCCCGGAGCGCGCTATTCTGTTTTTATCCGTCGCTCTTAGCTCAAACATTGGCCGAACCTTGGAAATGATCGCACAACCCGCAAGCAATGAATCCTTCTGATCGGGGGCGGGTTGACCGCGCCGAGTTTGCGATTGGGGGTGTAATGGCTCTCGCGTTCCTCGCAACGATCAGGCAGCGCCTTGCTTCTCCTCTCGATTCAACCATTGATTCCGAATTCTGAATAGATACGATTGTCCGGCCGGAAGCCGGGAACCATCAATGAAACCACCTGGAAGTTCTCACTTCGGAAATCGTTCTCGCCACCGCGCGTGATACTGCTTTTACGCTGGGTGACACATAAACCTCGTTTCGATCTCGTGCTTGCGCTGGCGCTGCTTCTGGCAGTTCTCTTTTGTTTGCACGGAATTCGTTGGGGTCGCGTCGAATGCTGGAACCGCGACCAGATGGCATTGCGGGCCCTGGCTGGACTTCGCCCCGGCGACTACAGCAAGCCGCCATTTCACACTTACTTGAATCATCTGCTGATAATAGAGCCGATCAAGCTGCCGCTGCGAATTGCGCATGTTCCGCGGGAGAGGCAAAATCAGGTCAACGGCACGGTTCTTCTGGGCTCGAGGTTGCTCACGCTCGCGCTTTACCTTGGAACCATTCTCTTTGCTTACGCGATTAGCTTGCGCTGTTATGGCCAGGTTGCAGCCCAAATCATTGCCTTGCTCTTCGCGACCAGCGCCGGTTTCGTCGCCTTCGCTCATTTCTTAACGGTCGATTTGCCGGTGCTCTTTTGGATGATGGCGGCGTTTTTCTTCGGAACCCAAGTCGTTTTTCGAGGCAAAACTTTCGATTATGTTTGCTGCGGATATCTCACCGGCATCGCAACCGCAACAAAATACAACGGGCTCGCCGTTGGTCTGGTCCTGGTTGTTGCTCACGTGCTTGCCTCGAAGCATTCAGGCTGGCAAAAACTAGTTTTTAGCCGGCAGCTTTTTCTCGGATTGCTGATGGTCCCGATCGGATTCATCGCCGGCAATCCTTATGGTGTCCTTCGCGATTGGAATCGTTTCCGCACTGATTTCCTTTTCAATTACATCGTGACGCCGCGTTACGAAGGCCAGCCGGACCGCGTTAATTACGTTGGTTTTCTTCAGCAAATTCCAGAAATCATCGGCTTCCCGGGCGTCATCGCCGTCGTTCTCTGCATTCTGATTGCGATTATCGTGGTTCTGGGAAGGCGTGATCTGAATGACCCAGCGACTCGCGGCTTCATTCTCGCCGGTGCAGTTTTCCTCTTTTACTTCCTAAAGATGGGAGCATTCCCTCGTCAGCCGGTACGTTTTGTTCTGCCCGCCGTTCCATTTCTTTTGCTAGCGATGGGGCCGGCCTTGCCAAAGGCCGCGTTCAAGAAATGGCCATGGCTTCTGCTGGGGCTGGTGTTGATCTACAACTGCATCTGTGCTTGGACGGTTGGCCAAAGATTCAACAATGATCCCCGCCTCCCGGCACAACTTTGGCTTTTGCAAAATGTCAGACCAGGCAACGTGATCGAATCAAGTCCGGGCAGTCCGCATTGGTCGCTGCTGCCGGAATTAGGCGCAAAAGAAGTTGAGGTTAATCAGCCCGATTGGGAACATGCTCTGGGTGCCGCTGTAATCGACCTCCGGATGCCTGTCTTAACGGGCCGGGCCGACCTGTTCCGCCACATTTTCCCTAACGAGAAATGGGTAGGGAAATTCGCAGCCGAACGTGAGAGCGATTCCGGCGCCTGGGCCTACCAGGAGGAGGAGTTAAGCCGGCGCCATCCCGACTTTGTTACATTGTATTCGTCTGACCTGTTCTCGCCCAACCAGGCTCTGCGCAAATACTACAACGACCTTCTGGCCCATCGAGATCCCTATGAAATCGCCTTCAACGGCCAATCGCCTGCAGTTTCCCCGTGGATTTACCCACGCTCAATTGACTTTCTTGCCGGGCGTATGGTTATCTTCCGACGGAAAGGTTGAGCGTCCACGGACCTGTGATGTGGAAAATATCGTGTCGCTACCCAGCACACGAATACGGGGACGCAAGCATCCACACCGTGATCGCGCAGGCAATCAGACAAAAATCTTTCACTAGCGCACCGTAGGGATCGGTCAGCATGGAGGGATTTCCACTCGCAACCAGCATAATCAGGATCAACATCCACGCGGTTGCGACAAGCACCGCAACTCGTTCAGCAATCCCGATGATCAGCCAGACGCCAACCAACATCTGTGCCACTCCGAGAATTTGCAGCGTCAGTTCCGGCGTTCGCAACATTAGGTGAGAGGTTCGCACAAGCGCGATTTCGTCCGTGCGCAGAAACAAAATCTTTGGCACGAGTCCTTCGTAAAACCAGACAAGCCCGAGCGCGATGCGGGAGATGAGTTTGATGGCGTGTAATTTTGTAATCATAAAGTGGATTCATGGATATCGCGGATCCTATGCGGCCAACCCATCCAGACATTCACCCCCGGGGAAAAATTCGCTCCGACGAAACCCGCCTCCCGCCACCACGCTTCAGTGGCGCGGATTAAATCGTCGGTCACGATTTCAACTTTCGCCGCAACTTGCTGCCATGGCTCGTGCCAGATGCGAAAGAAACGGCGGCGGTTGCCGGATTGTGTGAACGCGGTATAACGCTCGAGCAAAAATTCATCGAGCGTTTCTGGCGCGCAGCTTGCGAGCTCATTTGTCAACGTCGCGCAATAACGGAATGAGCCGTCATTGGTTTCCACGCGGCCGCAACACTCATGCTCGAAATCATTTCGGTATTCGATTTTGCCAAACTGATACGGCAATCCGAAACTCCATGGCCCGAGCCACGCTGCTATCTGGTTCGAAAGCCATTCGCGCATGAAATAAATTGCCGCTTCGCCCTGGTGTCTGACGTAAGTGCGAACGTTCAGGAAATGATGGGTCGCGATTGGTTTGAACAACAGCGCGCCCAATGTTCCACCAAGCCACGGCCGCATCCCGCACATCGTGAAAGCCACGAGACTGACAAATGCGCGGCCATGGTAAAGATCCAGTGGGTAGGGAATACAGCGCTGTAATTCGGCCGGCTCGATTTCGTAATGAATGAATAGAACGTTGTCCCAGTTTGCGCAGAAGAGTGGCTCGCCACGCCGGGACAACAAGCGTTCCTTGGCGGCTCCCGGGTCGTTGAAAATAGGCGCTTCCTGGAGCGGCGGCGCTGTGGTCATGCATTTCTCCAAAAGGCGGCTGCGAGATAGACGACTCCCATCGCGCCATAGCCAAGAAACAGTGTCCAGTGAATCAGAGTTCGCGCTGCGTTTCCGCGCCAATGGCTCGAACTGTAATGCAGCCATTGCATTACCGAGCGAACGATCCAGAACATTCCGATCGCTGTTGCCAGCCAGATCGCCAGCGGATTGGCGGCGCTGGCAATGTCATGAACGAATCGCCAGGTGAGCAACGCAAAGATCGACAGGGTGATAGAAATGAAAATGACGTGGATGTAAAAAACTTCTCGAATGAGGAGCGGCGCCCGAGCGAGCTCAGCCTTCCATTTCATGATGCGGATGAGAAACAGATTCAAAATCGCAACCGCAAACTGCGCAATTGCGGCTGTGCGTAGTGCGAGATCGAGGGCCGAATTGTTCAGGGTATTCATTGGTTTGGATAAATATTCGCGAGGGCTTCGCGAAGGTTGGGAAATTCGAACTCGAAATTCTTTTCCAGGAATCGTTTCGGAACACAGCGCTGGCTAACGAGAGCTAGACTTGCTTCTGTCCCCATTAGCCAGGAGCCAGTGCGGGCGGCAAATTCCGGGACGGGCGGGCTCCAGGGCCGATGTAATGCGTGACGTAATTCATGCATCAATTCCGCATTCGTCACCGGATTCGGCGCGGTCGCGTTAAAAACACCCGTGAGTTGTTCCTGGTCGATCGCCTGCAAAATCATGCGCGATAGGTCGGCAATATGAATCCAACTTATGTATTGGCGGCCGTTACCAATTTGCCCGCCGAGAAACCACCGGGTCAGTCTGCTCAGAACATGGAGGAAACCGCCGGTCCGACCAAGGACAACGCCCAGTCGCAATAAGACTTTGCGCGTATTCGGCGAATCAACAGAATCGAATGCCGCTTCCCATTTCTTACAGACCTCGCTGACGAAATCATCGCCGGGTGCGGTAGTCTCATCACAAATGCGTTCGCCTTTGTCGCCGTAGATTCCGACGCCGGCAAGTTGCACGAACACTTTCGGGGGTTGGACACATCGGGGGATCGCCTCGCCGAGGATGCGGACGGAATCTACGCGCGAATCGACGATCTCGCGCCGGTGTTCAGGCGTGTGCCGGGTGTTGATGCTACGTCCGGTTAAATTCACTAGCCCGCGTGCGCCATTCACAAATTGCGTCCACTCGCCGAGCGTTTTGCCGTCCCAATGCGCTTCGCGAATGCTGCCGTGATGATCCGATTTATCGCGTGTGAGGACGACAACCTCGTAGTTTTTCGAAACCAGAAATGGCGAGAGTGATTGTCCGATAAAGCCGCTGCCGCCGGCCAGGATGATTCGTGGTTTCATAACGCTGCCTTTCCGTAGACGAGGACTAAAAACGCGAAGAGAACAGTCAGTGCATGATAACCGATCTGGTAAATCCAGTTCGTTAGAAACGGTCGTGGATCAAAGATGGCGCCTTGCACGAACAATCGTGCGCCCCAGAAAATCGTGATAAAAGCACAAAGGGAACGCGCGACGGGTTCGCGCGCGGCCATCGCATCGGCGTGGCGGAAGGTGAGAGTGGCGAACGCGATGATCACCATGACAATGAACACGCCGTAAACCCAGAAGAGCTTCCGCAGGAATGGATGGAGGACCGCCAGATTTTTTCGCCAATCCAAAACCCGCGGAGTCAACGCGCTCGCGATCAGGATTAATAATTGCACTGCAGCAGCGAGTTGAAGAAGTAGTTTCATAAGGCCCCAATCTCTTTTATGAAGGGCAGAATGACGTTGTGAACGAACGGCGGATGGAAAAGCCAGAATGCGGGGACGCCGGTGATTGAGATAGTGAAGATGCGGCTTCGAATCTGCGGAAAGGCTCGCTCCAACAAAATTCCGACGCCTTGCAATAAGAAATAGGCAGTCGGCAGTCCGTAACCAGCTCCGGCTGGCAATGAGATTACCAGCTCATGGATTAAACCCGAGACAAGAAACGCCGTGAGGGTTGCGATCCCTGCTCCAAAATGGAGGGTCGAGCTCCCGCGAGACCTGCGTGCGGTGTCGCACGAACTCCGTCCCCCAAGGCGCCGCGTAATCGGCCGAGAAACAAATTCAAACGCGAGCCGGTTAAATGCCGAATTCCAGCGGCGTCCCCAAAATTCGCTGACTGTCTTCGAACGCAACGGCGCATTCATGATCGGTTCCGTATCTATTCCTGCTTTGCGCCATCCAATCGCGAGAAGCTGAAACAGCCCGAAATGCAAGATGAGAATCATACCGATCATTCCAATCCAGCCGGCGATTAGCGGCTGTTGCGCGAAGGGCGCAGCGCCAAACAAAAGAACTCCTCCGAGGAAAGCCTTCGCCATGGGAACTACGAGCTTCCGTTTATCTCTCGACTTTTCCCAATCGAAGACTTGACGGCTTAAAGCCGTCGAGTTTTGGCGCGGGCGAGTCAGGAATTTTTCCGCGTCCATGCCCGGCCAGGCGAAGAAATAGCCGAGTGTGGGAGCCAACTTGAGATGTGAGTTTGGTTTTTGGGCGCGCCAGGCAGTAAGCCATTTGCAGCCAAAGAAAATTGCCCCGGCCATCAGCCACATGAACTGCCAAGGTGCGAGACGATCTCGTAAAGGAAGAACCGAGATCGGTAACGCGATTAGCGCGATCCATGCAGGGAATATTTCAAGGAACGGCTCTCTCCAGCCTGCCATTTCGTTAATTCGGCGGATTGGACGCCGCCGCTTCTGGAGATCGCATGCAATATGATGGCAGCCTCGATGAGCGGCGACCCAGCGATAACCTCGATTGAGAACCGGGTGTATTCCGGGAAATTGCGCGAGTAGGACAAAGGGCCAGGCCCACCAAATCTGTCGCGCCAGAAAGATTACCGCATCCGCGCCGGCGATGTCCTGGTTCTCATTCGTCAAAACATGCATTTCTTCGAGTGGGACACCGGGCTCGAGGCCGAGCTGCTGCATCACCCATTTTGTTTGCAGGGGGAGAAAGAGAAATCCGCGAGAGCGAAATATTCGATCGAACCGTCTGGCTGAAGCGGTGCAGGACGGGCAATCGCCATCATAAAGAATCCAGCCGCGAAACGGAGACGCGCTTTCACGATGCTTTGGTCGCGGAAGGGCAGGAGGCGGGCATCTCGGTGGCCTTCTGGCGTGGCGCCTTGGCGGGGATTCGCTAATATCAGTCTTTTCTGTCAACTCAGAATTCATTGCCAAATTTTTTGTCATAGTTTTGTCAATCCCAGGAGCCGCAAGGTTTTATCCCCCGTCTTCGCCAGTTTGAACAACGCCGTCGTCGGCAGTCTCTCCAATTGCAGGTAGGCGGTTTCGGCCAGCTCGAAGAATTGCAATAGATCGGTCAGCCGTTCCCGGGTGTAACGGTCGGCTAACTTTGGTTTGTCCGCCGCCGCGATGCATTCGTGTAGGACCTGCAGGGTGGGATCGATCTCCCTTTTCTTTCGTTCCCTGGTAATGACGCGAAACATCGCGAAGACGTCTTTCATCGACTCGAAATGGTCACGCCGGTCGCCCAGGACATGGACGACGCGAACGATGCCCCAGTTTTGCAGTTCGTGGAGACTGTTGCTGACGTTGGAGCGGGCGATGCCAAGGGTGACGGCAATTTGCTCGGCTGGCAGCGGACGGGGGGAAAGGAAAAGAAGAGCGTGGATTTGGGCGACGGTGCGATTGACACCCCAGCGAAGATTGACGGCTGTGTCAACAGAAAAAGAGTCGTTTCTTTGTAGCCAAGAATGAGCCTCAGATGATCGCGAGACGCGTGCGCCGTCCGGCGTCCTCTGTGATCGAACGCTGGGAATTGAAACAAAATCTCAATTCAATCCGTAGGCTTCAACCGGCGCATTGCCGGTGGTAATGTTCTTTCCACTCAGAATCGCGGTGTAATTGCCGGGAGCGAGGGGGACGACAATGGCTGATTCCGATGCATTATGGGCGTATAGCCCGTCGCCTGAATTTCCGGCTGTTCCGGTTTCCGATACTCCCTGCCAGTTGAATCGCGAATCAAGCAACGTGTTAATTCCGCTTCAATCCGGATCTTAATATTTAACGACCAATGCGGCAATGGATTTGGCCTGAGTCTGAATCCGCCGCAATCAAATAGTGCCGATAATTTCTGAGGCGAATTTACCGGATTCGCCGAATCGGATTTCGCGTGGAATTTGCGCGTAAAATATTCTTTGCGGCCCCGTTTTTCCCCTCTATATTCGGGGCTCACCGCATCAGGCGCGTGACCGTTATGTGCGCGGCCTGGGCGGATTTTTTGTCGCCCGCAAAATCCCCACGGCGTGGCGGCGTTTGTTAACAGGCATGCCAACAATTAATCAACTTGTGCGAAAAGGACGCCGGAAGGTGTCGGTGAAGTCGAAATCACCGGCCCTGACCGATTGTCCGCAGCGGCGTGGAGTCTGCGTTCAGGTCATGACGCGGACGCCGAAGAAGCCGAATTCCGCCCTGCGCAAGGTGGCCAAAGTGCGGCTGACCAACGGCCAGGAGGTGATCGCTTACATTCCGGGCGAGGGGCACAATTTGCAGGAACACTCGATCGTGCTGGTCCGCGGTGGCCGGGTGAAGGATTTGCCGGGCGTGCGTTATCATATCGTCCGCGGCACGCTCGATTCCCTCGGCGTCGACGGGCGGCGCCGGAGCCGTTCAAAATATGGTGCGAAACGCCCCAAGGGCGGAGGTGGGGCTGAAGCCAAGACGGCAGCGCCCAAAGCGGCGGCACCCAAGGCGGAGGCGAAGTAATCATGTCGCGCCGGCGCAAAGTTTACAAAAAAGCAGAGAAAGTGGATTCTCGCTACGGCAGTCCGGCGGTGGCGCGTTTGATTTCCACGGTAATGAAGCGTGGCAAGAAGTCGCTGGCGGAACGGATTGTTTACGCGGCGATCGATAAATCGCGCCAAGGCTCCGACTCAGTTGATCCGCTCGAAGTTTTGAACAAAGCCTTGGAGAACGTTCGACCGCGTCTGGAAGTGAAATCACGTCGTGTTGGTGGCGCTACCTATCAGGTGCCGATGGAAGTTGCGCCGGCACGACAAATTTCGTTGGCGATGCGCTGGATCGTGCAATATGCGGACGGTCGCCGCGGCCAGACCATGGCCGATTCACTCGCACACGAAATCAAAGACGCCGCTGCGGGTCAGGGCAACGCGATCAAAAAACGCGAGGACACGCATAAGATGGCGCAGGCAAACCGCGCTTTTGCGCATTTCCGCTGGTAATTTTATGGCAACGGCGACGATGGAACAAAAAAAGGCTCCCGCGAATCCGAACTCGCCGGACCGCAAGTTTCCGCTTGAGCGGACGCGCAACATTGGGATCGCTGCGCACATTGACGCTGGCAAGACTACTATCACTGAGCGCGTGCTGTTTTACACCGGCATGATCCACAAAATGGGGGAGGTGCACGAAGGGACGACCGTGACCGACTGGATGGAGCAGGAACGCGAGCGCGGGATCACGATCACCTCCGCCGCGACAACGTGTAGTTGGGCGCAACGCAAAGAAGAAGGTGTTTACAAAATTTTTGAAGGAATCAAACAGCGCATCAACATCATCGATACCCCGGGTCACGTTGATTTTACGGCGGAAGTCGAGCGCTCGCTGCGCGTGCTCGACGGTGCCATCGCGGTCTTCGACGGCGTTGCCGGGGTGCAACCGCAATCCGAAACCGTCTGGCGGCAGGCGACCAAATACAACGTGCCACGGCTGGCCTTCATCAACAAGATGGACCGCGTCGGCGCCAACTTTGAAATGTCGGTGGAGAGCATTCACAAAAAACTCGGCGCGAATGCCTGGCCGGTCTTGTTGCCGCTCGGCAGAGAAGATCAACTTAGGGGTCAGCTCGACGTCATTAACAAGAAAGCGATCATTTATTCGGAGAGCGACCAGCTTGGATCGACGTATGAAGTTACCGATGTTCCCAAGGAATATGTCGACGTTGTAAACAAGGCTTATGACAATCTGGTCCAGCAAATCTCGAACATCGACGACGAGGTGGCCGAGGTCGTAATCCACGAAAAGCCCGTCACGCGGGAGTTGTTAAAGGCGGGCATTCGTCGCCAAACCATCGCCAACAAATTTGTGCCGGTGATCGGCGGTTCGGCCTTGAAGAACATCGGCGTGCAGTACCTGGTCGATGCCGTCGTCGATTACCTGCCGAGCCCGCTCGAGATCCCGCCGGCGAAAGGGATGGATCCGGACACGCGTGAGCCGATGGAAGCGCCGACAGATGACAATGGAAAATTCTGTTCGCTCGCGTTCAAACTGTGGAGCGATCCGTTTGTCGGCAAACTTGTCTTCTTCCGCGTTTACTCTGGCACTCTTTCCAAAGGCGATACTGTTTACAATCCGCGCACGAACAAGCGCGAGCGCATTTCGCGATTGATCCAGATTCAAGCAGACAAACGCGAAGACATCGAAACCTGTTATTCCGGCGACATCGCGGCAATCGTCGGGATCAAGAATATCACGACGGGCGACACGCTTTGCGACGAAGATTATCCGATCCTGCTTGAGCCTCCGACATTTCCAGATCCGGTTATCTCAATGGCGATCGAGCCGAAGACGAAGCTGGATCAGGAAAAAATGGGGGTGGCGTTGCAACGGCTTGCGGAAGAGGATCCAACCTTCCGCGTCTACACCCATGAAGACACCGGCCAGACCATCATCGCCGGAATGGGCGAACTGCATTTGGAAATCATTCGCGATCGCATGTTTCGCGAGTTCAAGGTGGATGCGAATGCGGGTAAACCGCAGATTGCATATCGCGAAACCATCACCGGTGGTGCGCACGGTGTCGGCAAGTTAATCAAGCAATCCGGCGGTCGCGGTCAGTACGGGCACGTTGAAGTGGATGTGCGGCCAGCTGGGCGCGGGAAAGGATTGACGGTCGAGAACAAGATCGTTGGCGGTATCATTCCGCGCGAGTACATCCCGGCGGTCAAGAAAGGAGTCGAAGAGGCCGTGCTTAACGGTGTGCTCGGCGGTTATCCGGTCATCGATGTTGAAGTCGACATCGTTTATGGCAGTTATCATGAAGTCGATTCCAGCGAACTAGCTTTCAAAATGGCGGCGATTTTTGCCATGAAAGATGGCTTCAAACAGGGTAAACCAATCCTGCTCGAGCCGATCATGAAAGTAGAAAACATCACGCCGGAAGAATTTCAGGGGGACATTATTGGCGACTTGAATCGACGCCGCGCCCATATCAGCAATATCGAAGCGCGTGGGAATCTAACCATCGTGCATGCCGAGGTCCCGCTCGCGGAAATGTTCGGTTATGCTACCGCCATTCGTTCGCTTTCCAAAGGCCGCTCCAGCTACTCGATGGAGCCGTCGCATTTCGAACAGGTCCCGCAGAACCTGGTCAGCGCGATTCTGGACCAGAAGGAGACGAAATGACGAACGGCCAGCGCATTCGCATTCGTTTGAAGGCATTCGATCATCGCATGCTTGATCAATCTGCCATCGAGATTGTCGAGACCGCGAAACGAACCGGTGCACGTGTGGCCGGCCCAATTCCGCTGCCGACATTGATTGAAAAATTTACCGTCAATCGTTCTCCCCACGTCGATAAAAAATCGATGGACCAATTTGAAATCCGCACCCACAAACGTCTGCTCGACATTATCGAGCCGACCGCGAAAACGGTGGATGAATTAAAGAAATTAAATTTGCCTGCGGGCGTGGATATTACGATTAAGATCTAATCGCTTGAGAATTTTCGCTGAACTTCAAGATGAGCATCGGGTTACTTGGACAAAAAATCGGCATGACCAGCGTCTACGACGCCAGCGGCAAGCTACGTCCAGTGACCGTGATCGCAGCGGGCGATAACGTTTTGGTCCGCCGGATAACGGCGGAGCGCGATGGCTATTCGGCGGTGCAGATCGGGTTCGGTGCGCAAAAGGAATCGCGCCTGAACAAATCCGAGCTCGGTGCATTCAAGAAAGCCGGCGTCCAAGCAAAAAGATTCTCACGCGAATTTCGTCTCGAGACTGATCTGCCGGAGGGCGAAGTGAATTTGAACGTCACGCAATTTCAGGCGGGCGATTTTGTCGATGTCATCGGTCGCTCCAAAGGCAAAGGATTTCAGGGCGTGATGAAGAAGCATAACATGCATGGGCAGGGTGCGGCCCACGGCTCCAAGACGCATCGGCGGAATGGTGCCATTGGAAATCGTTCTACTCCCGGCCGGATCTGGAAAAACATGGGTATGCCCGGGCATCTCGGGGACGAGCGGGTGACGGTGCAAAATTTGCAGGTCATGCAGGTGCGCGAATCGGAAAAAATAATTCTCGTTAGCGGTGCGGTGCCGGGATCAAATGGATCCTTTGTGGTGGTGCGCCCCGCGATCAAGAAGCCGGCCCAAAAATCGTGAGCGCGAAAGCTTTGACCAAAGCAGCGGCGAAAGAAGCGAAGATCGAGCTGATCGATGGCGGACGCGGGACGCAGGCGGTGCATGACGTGGTGGTCGCGATGCGAGCAGCACGGCGATCGGGGACGGCGAACACGAAAACGAAAGCTGACGTGGATTTATCCGGAGCCAAACCATGGCGGCAAAAAGGCACGGGTCGTGCGCGTGCGGGCTACAAATCATCGGTCATCTGGCGTGGTGGTGGCGTGGTTTTCGGGCCGAAGCCGCACGATTATTCAAAGAAGATCTCAAAATCGGTCCGCCGGCTGGCGTTTCAAAAGGCACTGAGCGAGCGGATCAATGCCGGCGACGTGCTGACGATCGGCGAGTTGGCGTTGAAGGAGATTAAGACCAAGGCGTTCGTTCAGTTGGTCAAAAAACAGACCAACGCGA
>QHPU01000023.1:0-5820 GCA_003219175.1 Verrucomicrobiota bacterium
GTGGATCGGTATGTTGAAATCTGCATTGGGTCAGCGCCGATTTTTTGACGATCCCTGAGACTGCGCTGCTTCTGTTTCAACAACGATGGTCTTTATGAAGTTCTGGGCCTCTGTCAGATTGCTTTCTGTAGCCGAAAGGTAAATGCTCGTCGCCTGGGGCTTACAAGGGGAATCGATTTAAGACGCTGCACCGTCATTGATTATTTCACCCACGGAGCAAGGCTGGCAAGGGCAAAACTGCTCGAATCGTAGCCGGACGCCTCCGAGGCAAAAACGTCTGCCCATAATTCACCCAGCGTAGAGACGACCGTTCAAAATGCCTCCTACTCCGCTTCAAAAGCCTCCAGGATTATTTTCAATTAATCAATCCATTCAAAAGTAAGGATTAATTAATTATTTTAATGGTTATTCATTTCTCAAAGGTACCAAGCAAGGTTCATAACAGGCCCGAACTTTCTTGCTTGACTTACATCTGAGAATCGTCGGTGGAGTGGATATGATTTTATTCACACTTCAAGATGTAACAAACAACGTTTTCTCTTTAGAGGAGAATCATTCGGACATTATTTGCGGTTTCAATCGAACTAGAACTTGAGCGAGCAGCTTTGCTCAAAAGTTTCGGTCAGCATATATCAGCGGCTTTAAGTTCGCGTTTAAAGTTCAAGCCGATGAAGACAGGCCAGCGTATTGATCCATCATACTCCTCAGATAAATAGAATTAATCTGAACGGTTCTTAATCAAACTAGCCCATGCATTAATCCGGGATTGTCGGGTTGACGGACAGGCTAAAGAATCTAGCATTTGTCCATGCGGAAATTCGTCGCTGGGGTTCTCCAATTACTCAAGGAAGCCAGGGGGAACGCGCTATGGGATTTCGCGAAATGGCTCTATCGCAACGCGACAGTAATTGCTGCTGTGATAGCTACTTTGATTACTGGCGCTGTAGGATGGATAAGACAGCTTCCATTGCCGATATTGATCGTCCTAGCTCTAGTTGTCGGAGTGATAGCATACTTCGTGATAAGGCGCATTGCTCGGTATGCGGACAGCAAATCCATTTCTGTCGGCATCCCTGTCGAATGTGGCCCCAACGTGAAAGGAAGCGTGGTAAAGACCAAGGGTTTTACGTTCTATCGCGCCAGAATCCAACCGAGCGGCAACGAACAGTTTCCAAACTTGATCGCCAGAGTTCACAGCATTAAGCGCGATGGAGTTGAGATGCACCTAGACGAGGTGCTTCGAATTAAGTATCACCCTGGCGACGGCAGTGCTCCGTGTGCGCGAAAGGATGACCCTGCTTTTTTAGATGTTGTGTATGTAACTCCAGAGGCGGTCGCCACTCTGCATGTCCTTTTTTGGCCACCGGGTATGGAGAATTGGAACTTCGAATCAGGGCATAATTAC
This sequence comes from Verrucomicrobiota bacterium, assembly GCA_003219175.1. GTDB lineage: Bacteria > Verrucomicrobiota > Verrucomicrobiia > Chthoniobacterales > UBA10450 > AV69. The sequence goes on from QHPU01000023.1 coordinate 1,406, forward strand.
CAGCTAGATGTTGCTATCTTATCGGATGAAATATCGCGCCGTTGTGAATTTGAATTTGTGTGGACGGGGGATACGGATACCTCGTCCTGTCGGCTAATATCGGATGGCAGCCAGAAATCGCCACCTTTAACCGAATGCGGGCGTCTAAAGGTGTCCTATGAGGGAGATAGCCTAGACTGTATGTGGCCCGTGACATTCAAATCGAAGGGCAGCCAAGCGACGTGGAAAGGCATGATAGCGCGGCTACGAGTCGATTCCGAAACGAAGTCGAATATTTTGGCATGTAAGGCTGTAATAATCTCTCTTGAAAAGAACGCCAAGACGGTGATTTCTGGTGTACAGCTACCGTTGTTATTTACTCCCGCTGATAATCCGGGTTCGGACACGAAGACTATTAACTATGGACAGACCGAATACCTAGAAGTGCTCTGGATTTCAGACTCAGGCGACACTGAGATCAAGACGGACTTCCCTTTTGCCTTTTCTAACCACAAACAGCTAGATCGACTATCCACCTATTCATTGCACGTCGCGTTCTCCGTCGATAACAGCATAACTGCAATCATAGTTAACGCTGAATACAAGAATGATACTTGGAGGCTGTCTATAATCCGTGCGGCGAGGTTAAGTACATAAGGTTCGCCAGCGTTTCGCAAGCTAGCATTGCAGCATGAGGCTTTCAGGTCAGTTGCCCGTTGGCTGAACCAATTTGGGACTAATTCGCAATGTATTTCAAAATGCCCCGACCGGATTTGGCGGGAAAAAAAATGCCGACGACCCCCCTGCCATGTTTGGTGCTATCTCACGCGCCCGAAAATAAAGACCTCGATATAAGGGGGTCAATAATTCAACGGTGCATTTTGTCGCATACTGGACCGTCCGTTTACCAAGGGTAACGCCTTGTACATCTGGCTTTAATAGAGGATAAGTATCAGATAATGGATAAGCTTATTAATATATAAGTTTATAATTGTACTGTAATGTACCTATATATTTGTACTGTTACATTCAGACAAGTATTCTCATAATAATACATCAGTGCCGACCTCAGACCAGCGTACAGCCGATTCGGTAACCCCAGAATGCTTAGAACTACGAATGCAAGTGGAGCGGCTTTCAAATGGGCGAAGCTCCGGGATTCGCGTTTCGACCTTGTCGGGAAATGCCCTACGGTTCATTAAAAGAAATTAATACTTGACGGGTATGAAATTAATTTCGTATCGAGTAAGTATGAAAATCCCCAGCTTTGAAAAATGTTCGGCACTCTTTGCAATCGCCCTGTTTGCAGGGCTTCTCTCAGTTCGCGCCAATGCCATATACACTGGCAGCATTTCTGGCACTTTTTCGAATCCCGTCTTGCAGGGAACAGTAGTTGATCCTCTCACTGGCAATCTTACCTTCCTCAACAACACGACCACCGCCGTGTACACCGGCTTCGGCACGAATGCGATTACATGGGGGGCGCCCAATCCCATTTCTGGTCCGAGCAGCTTAACCTTCACAGGTCATAGCTTTAGCGGAATTGCCCCGGGCCAGATCTTTGATCTCGGAACTGTGACGTATTTTAACGGCAACAACTTTAACGACGGGTTCATCTTTGGCGCTACGTTGACTCTGGCCGTTAACTCGACGATAGGCGGCAGCGTTGATCCGAGTGTTTCGACTCTTGCTTTTCGATCAACTATAAATCACCCTCCGGCTCAACCGCCAGCTACTGATGCCCAAAATGCTGATTTTGTTCGATTCAGCGCATTTCCTCTGACCTTTAACATCTTTGAAGGCCATACGGCTAGTGCAGAGCTTTTCGGCGAGATCGTTGGCGATCCTCAACTGGTTCTAACAGGGATCGAGCTAAGCCCGGGTCAGTCCAACAATGGGTTCGTCGGGCATGGTGTGCCTGGGTTAGTCCCTGAGTCGGGTTCCACACTCGCTCTGATGGCAGTAGGGTTCGCTGCCCTAACTGCCTTTGGTATCAGCAGAAGAACCGCTAGAATAGCCTAAAGGCGCTTTCCTGTAGGTGTTTTGGATCCCGGATGTGAGGCTAAAGAGCGCATCCTCACCTTCGGCGGTCAAGTAGAGATTCAGGCACAACTAGTTTTCTTGCTCAATAAATCTCTTCAACAGTATTCACAGAGTCACAACGAGTCCTCGGATAGCATTGCTCTACCGGAAGGCGACCAGTCAAAAGTCGTTTATCCTGAACAGTTTTGGCACAATAGGACGCCACCAGACGCCAGTGGTCAAAACTGCCTCGCTAGGATTCGAACCTAGACAAAGAGATCCAGAATCTCTGGTGCTACCGTTACACCACGAGGCAAACGAAAGGGAAAGTAACCTCCAAACTATGCTCCTTTCAAGCCTGTCACTCTGGTAACGCCTGACGCTGTCGTCGCGTATGTTTGGCGCCCGTACCGGTCAAACGGTCTCGGCTCAAAATCAATTCGCTGCCTTCGCGCGCCCCTTCCACCGCTATTGACTTGCCCAACTGCGCGATCTGCATCCGCGCCTCATCTACGATTTTGTCCACCATCTCGTCGTCGTGATTCGGATCGTGATGAAACAACACTAGCCGTTTTGCATCCGCGTCGGCTGCGAGTGAGACCACGCTGCTAATCGAGCCGTGTCCCCAGCCGATGTGCCGTTGATATTCCTCATCGGTGTACTGTGCATCCAGAATGAGCAGATCGGTCCCGCGCAAAAACTGGATGAGATCAGTCCGTTCTTCTGACGGCGATTTGAACGTACGCGCAGTATTTTCTACCCCGCGATTTCGTAATTGCACATCGAGTTGGTCGAAGGGCTCGTTATCCGGCATGTAAACAACCGAGCCAGCCGGCGTGTGAATGCAATAGCCCGCGCAAACTCCCGGATGATTCAAAAACTTCGAGCACACCCGCAGTTTCCCAATCTCAAAATCCATGTCCTTGAGTTCTTCAATTTGAATTTTTCCAGGCAACTCCGCCATCGTGACTGGAAAAAACGGTGTCTCCATCTGACCGGCGAGAATTTCCCCCAGTCTCGCGCGGGTGCCGTCATAACCGAAGACCCGGAGTTGGTTTTTCCCGCTGTAAGCCGGTAGAAAAAAAGGGAGTCCCTGGATGTGGTCCCAGTGGGTGTGTGAAATCAGGATCGCGAGCCGGATTGGATCGGAACCGAACTCGCGTTGCAACGATTGGCCGAGAAGGCGAATTCCTGAGCCGGCGTCGAGGACGATGATTTCGCCTTCGGCACGCACTTCCACGCAACTGGTGTTACCGCCGTACCGGACTGTGCCGGACCCAGGTGTTGGAATAGAACCGCGGACGCCCCAGAAAATTACTCTGGTTTTGGAGGCGCCGACATTCGTGGTCATCGCGGTAAAATCATTGTGACATGCAAATAATGAGCGACCAAGGTTTTTTGCACCGGTGATTTGTTGGTTGGTTCGGTTGAGGCAAGGACTGGAAGATCTCATTGCGCATCGGCTCCAACACTTCAAGCGACACTCGAAGGGATATGGCTCCGCATGTCCAGGAGGCGCGGAAGCGCGTGCCTCGTATCAGAAACACACCTTAACCCTCTCTCCCCCGAAGAGGAGAGAGGGGGGTGAAGGACGGCGGGAACCGAAAACACGCCATTCCTAACCTAAAGGACTCCCCAATAATTTCGCACCTTGCTCGAGGGTTCTACGAAGTCGGCCTGGCTCACTGACAGTTTTTCGCGAAGATGCGTTGACAATTCCTCGGCCAAAATGATGGCGATCGACTTCGCGTCGTGGGTATAGACGGGAATCGGAAATCCGCCGGCATTGCGATCATAGCCATAAATGGTGCCATCGGTTTCCCAAACGCAATAGGCATGGCCGGCGGGGTGACCGGCATATCGAACGAGGAGAATTTTTGCCCAAAAGTTTTGCTCCAATTTGTGCTGAGTTTTGATAGCGGCCAGATAGTTGCACGCGGAAACGACACAGCCGTTAAGGACCACCAGGTCATCCTCGCTGGGATTAAGGATTACGTTCTGGCGACAGGCGCCGATACCATAACCGGTGAGGGCAATCAGAACATAAATTGCCACATGGCGGGCGATGCAAGTCTTCATGGAATGGGACGAAACTGCTGCCTTAAAAAAAGGGCGGTTACGGTTTAATTTCTAGGAATTATAGCAAAGACGCGGCGCGCGCGTGAAGCGAAATCTATCGAATGTGTAAGCGCTTCATCCTCAAGATCGCTCAGTGTTTAAAACGTAGCATCCGTTACCTGGGAGGTACGGCCACTCATCCCGCCATGGCGGCACGTGTCGTCAAACGGGGCAAGCCAGCGTGCCATCCTTAACAACTCCGGCGTGAAAGCAGCTCGACCGGTCCTGACATTCACTAGCGCAATCAGATAGCCATCGCATGCATGCTCTAACCAGCGCTACTTGGCTCGGCATTG
>QHPU01000023.1:5861-26150 GCA_003219175.1 Verrucomicrobiota bacterium
AATGGATACAAGGATTCCGGCGATGATCGCGGAGGTAATCCGCCGATGTGTTACCGAAAAACCTGACGCACAAGCCGAGGTTACATTGGTTCGATCGGGAGCTAGCCCGGCACTAATCGAAGCCTCGAGAGTTGATGCGAATGTTCTGACGGCGAGCCGAAAGAAGCCTACGACGAACTGGCCACGCAACGCGTGGCCGCAATTGAACGGGAACGTCGGGGGCAGCAAAATCAGGTTGCGAGAGAGAGCAAGCAAAAGCCAAGTGCTGTGGACCATACCCTGAAGAACATGCGACATGCTGAGGCCTGCAAAGCACAGAAAGAAAGCCTCGAAACACGAATCGCTTCTCAGGCTCAGATCAGCCTTCTCCGGAAGAACGGATATACGGACGGGCAATTAGTTGAGTATAACGACAAATTGAATCGATATCGGCAAGAACTTCACGATCTCAAGCAGCCAATGCCATAAGGCGAAGGAAAATCTGAGATTCGCGCACTTGCACCGCGAGTGTGGTCCCACTGTCTGGATATGACCTACCGCGGCGGTCCCTGAATAAATTGGCATGCGGGATTGGACGGAGCACATTAGGCCATGCACCGGGTCGCTACCGCAGACGTCGATTGGAAGGCTATCCGTGAGGATTTTCCTATTCTCCACGAGAAGGCCCATGGTCAGCCTTTGATCTACTTCGACAGCGCTGCAACCTCCCAGAAACCGAGAAAAGTTCTTGACGCGCTCCAGAATTATTACGAGCACAACAACGCCAACGTGCACCGTGGTCTGCACGAACTGAGTTCGCGTGCGACGGAAGCGTACGAAAGATCACGGCGTCGAGTGGCGGAGTATCTCGGCGCTGCCAGCCCGGAGGAGATCGTATTTACACGCGGAACTACCGAAAGCATCAATCTGGTAGCGCAGGCGTGGGGCGGGAAATTTCTTCGCGAGGGCGATGTGATTCTCCTGACGGAAATGGAACATCACAGTAACCTCGTGCCCTGGCAGCTCCTTGCCGAACGGATCGGCGTCCGGTTGCGTTTCGTTCCGGTTCGTGATGATGGAACCCTCGCGCTCGAGCAGCTTTCTTCACTGCTCACTCGCGAAGTAAAACTCTTCGCCTTCACTCACGTTTCAAATTCGCTCGGCACAATCAATTCAGTAGCCGATCTTTGTGAGGAAGCGCGGAATGTTGGCGCTCTCACACTGATTGATGCCGCTCAAAGCGCAGGGCATCTGCCGATCAACGTCCGGGAGTTAGGCTGCGATTTTCTGGCCTTTTCCGGTCACAAAATGTGTGGGCCGACGGGCATCGGAGCCCTTTACGGCCGCGCCGAAATTCTGAGTGCGATTCCGCCGTGGCATGGTGGCGGCGAGATGATTGTCAGTGTGACGCTTGAAAGAAGCGCGTTCAAGAAAGCGCCCCACCGATTTGAGGCGGGCACACCGAATATTGCAGGAGCCATCGGGCTGGAAGCGGCCATTGATTACATCGAGCAGATCGGACGCCCCGCGATTTTCGAGCACGACATGCAGCTCGCTCATTATGCCATGGAACGGCTCGAAGAGTTGCCGGGAATGCGGGTGCTTGGACCACGCGCAGAGCGTGGCGCGCTGGTCGGTTTCGTGATGAAGTCCGCGCATCCCCACGATCTCACGACATTCGCCGACCGTTACGGGCTGGCCTTGCGCGGAGGTCACCATTGCAACCAACCGTTGATGCGCAGATTCGGCCTGCCGGGAACAACCCGGGCAAGCTTTTACTTTTACAACACGAAGGAAGAGATCGATCGAATGATCGAAATTCTGAGCGACGCCGTGCGCTTCTTCTCATGAACCCGGAACTGGAGGAGCTTTACCAGGCTGTGATCCTGGATCATTCGCGACGGCCGCGGAATTTTGGTGAGTTGCCCGACGCGGCCGTCCTGGTGCATGGGGATAATCCGGTGTGCGGTGACGAGATTCATCTCGCAGTGAAATTCCACCCCGACGGTCGCGTGCAGGATATCAAGTTTAGCGGACACGGCTGTGCCATCAGCCAGGCCTCCGCTTCCCTGATGACAATGAAATTGAAAGGAAAAAGTCGCGCCCAGGCAACGGAGATGTTCCGCGCATTTCACGATCTGGTAACAGAAGAAAGAGCGGACCCGCCCAAAAGCTTAGGTGATCTTCGGGTAATGCAGGGGGTGCGAAAATTTCCACAGCGGGTCAAGTGCGCCATACTTGCCTGGCGCGCGCTAGAACAGGCGTTGCAGCAAAACAAGGGAGAATCCACCGTCTCGACTGAGACCGATCTTGTTGCGTCGTAAGAAGGAACCAGTTTCACATCGCGACTGGCGGATCGAGCGCCATCGCCCCGTGTTCATTTTTCAATAATTCATCCCGCTAACGAATCAGAGATCTCGGCATGACCTTTGGGTTTTCGAAAAAGCGACGCCGCCAGCAGCTGCAGGCGAAACCATTTCCCGCGGCCTGGCGGTCGATCATTAATCGTAACTTTCCAATCTTCCGGCGACTCCCGCGCGCGGATCAGATCGAACTGCTGGGTCATGTTCAAGTCTTCCTCACCGAAAAGCATTTCGAAGGATGCGGAGGTCTTGAATTGACTGACGAGATCCGTGTCACGGTCGCAGCTCAGGCATGCCTTCTCCTTTTGCATCGCAAGACGGACTACTATCCGCAACTGACTTCGATTCTCGTTTACCCATCGAGCTACATTGCCCACGAAACGCGGCACCTTGCCGCCAACATCTGGGAGGAAGGCGACGAGTACCGGCTTGGTCATACTGGACGTCGCCTTGGGTCGCTCGTTCTGGCCTGGGACGACGTCAGGCACGGCGCGGCCAATCCCTCGGACGGCCGCAACCTTGTCTTACACGAATTCACGCATCAGCTCGACTTCGAAGACTACGCGGCCGACGGCGCACCTGCGCTTGCGACAAAGGCTGAATATCGAGCCTGGGCGCGAGTATTGAGTCGGGAATTTGCGGAACTGCGCACCGCTGCTGATACGGGAATTCCGACTGTGCTCGATATTTACGGTGCAGAAAATCCGGCAGAGTTTTTCGCTGTAGTCACGGAGGCGTTCTTTCAGCGTCCTCGCGCCCTTCGAGCCAAACATCCGGAATTGTATGCCGAGTTCGCGCGGTTCTTTCGTCAGGATCCCATCCAATATTCTACCGAGCAAGATCCCCGATGATCCGCAGACATCGGCGAAGGCGGTGATCTGTAGTTCGAGATCAGAATTCCGCACTACCAGGGGTGCGAGCGAATGGGATGACGTCCCGAATATTTGAGACGCCTGTCACAAACATCAGCATTCGCTCAAAACCGAGGCCGAAGCCGGAATGCGGTACTGTTCCATAACGGCGCAGATCGAGATACCACTTGTAGTCCTTCGGGTCCATTTTGTAACGGCGCATGCTCTCTTCTAGGACCTCCAGTCTTTCCTCGCGCTGGCTTCCCCCGACGATCTCGCCAATTCCCGGCACCAGCAGGTCCATCGCAGTTACGGTTTTGTTGTCGTCGTTCAACCGCATGTAGAAAGGTTTGATCTTCTTCGGGTAATTAAAAACGGTCACCGGACATTTGAAATGCTTCTCCGTCAGCCAGCGCTCATGTTCCGATTGCAGATTCAGTTCATACTCGACCGGAAACTCGAACTTCTCTCCGCTTTTTTTCAGCAGCTCAATCGCCTCGGTGTAAGTGATCCGTTGAAACGGCCGATCGATCACGAAATCGAGCCGCGAAAGTAACTCCTTGTCGACAAACTTCGCGAATAAGCCGAGTTCTTCCCGGCACTTCTCGCGCGCATCGCGAATCAGATACTTCACCATTTCTTCGGCCAGGTCCATGTTGCCCTGCAAATCGGTAAACGCCATTTCCGGTTCGATCATCCAAAACTCGTTAGCATGGCGGGAAGTGTTCGAATTTTCCGCGCGAAAGGTGGGACCAAAGGTATAAACCTTGGTTAAGGCGGAAGCGAATGCTTCAGCCTCGAGCTGTCCGCTAACGGTCAAGTAAGTAGAACGGCCAAAGAAGTCCCTGGTGTAATCAATCGAGCCGTCTGGCTTCCGTGGCGGATTAGTGGCGTCGATGGAAGTAACACGGAACAATTCACCGGCTCCTTCGCAGTCGCTCCCAGTAATGATTGGGGTGTGAATGTAGTAAAAGCCGCGCTCTTGAAAGAATTGATGAATGGCGAAGGCGAGGCGGCTGCGAACACGAAAAACACAGCCAAAAAGATTCGAACGTGGGCGCAGATGCGCGATCTCGCGCAGGAATTCCGGGGTATGCCCTTTCTTTTGCAAAGGGTAGCTCTCATCGGATGCGCCAACGATCGTCAGTTCGTCAGCGACTAATTCCCAATTTTGACCCTTTCCCTGCGACGCTACCAGCGCTCCTCTGACAATGATCGAGGCGCCGGTGATCAAACGTTGCACGGTCGCATAATTAGGCAGGCTGTCGCGGGCAATGATCTGCAAATTGCGCAGACTCGATCCATCATTGAGCTCAATGAAAGAAAAGTCCTTGGAATCCCGACGCGTTCGCACCCAACCTTGCACCAGCATTTGTTCGACTGGCGCGGTTTGGTTCAACGCGTCTTTTACCGACGTCGGCGAAAGCATGGCGGGACATTGGACGAGCCAAAGGAGACACTCAAGCAGAGGCTAAGGGAACGACGACGCGGGAATGCGTCCAAGCCGGACCGGCGTTAATGACGAAGGAAGCAGCAATTGACGAATTACGGAAACATTTACGCTTCGGCTTCGTCATTTACCACAAGCTTCTTGCGGATCGCAAAGACGCCATTCACAATCGCCGATGTGAAGCCTCCTTCGAGTTACCGACTGTGGTCGGTCACGGCTTTGATCATCTGTTGCGGCCTCTTCACTGATTGCGGAAGCCCCGCTCATCAAATCGTCGGTGCCTGGCGTCTCGGCGATGATCCAAACGCGATCGTTTGGGAATTTGGTGATGATCGCTCGGTTGTCATGGGTACCAATCGCGGCCGCTACAGTTTTGGAGACAACAATAGGATTAAGATTGAGACATCGATTGCCACTTCGGTTTATCAAATGGAAATATCCGGCAATAAGATGACTCTTACGGACCCGCGCGGCTCAAAGCTTGAGTTTACCAGAGCCAAGTAAGTCTCCGACCCACAGTCAACAGCCGGGTGAAGTTCCGCTGGCCCGGCGGCTTGGTTTGTTCGATGCCACCATGATCGTGATGGGCGGCATTATCGGCGCGGGAATTTTTGTAAATCCAGCAGTCGTCGCCCGAAATGTCCACCCACCGGCGCTCATTCTCGGAGCCTGGTTGATGGGCGGACTGATCGCGCTGATCGGCGCGTTCGTTTACGCCGAGCTTGCGGCGCTGCGACCTCGCGTCGGTGGTCAATACGCGTACCTGCGGGATGCCTATCATCCCATTGTTGCCTTCCTGTACGGGTGGACTCTTCTTCTCGTTGTTCAGACCGGCGGAATGGCAGGTGCTGGCATCATTTTTGGTCGCTATCTCGGCGAACTATTTGGCCTTTCGATTTCCGAACAGCTCCTTGCAGCTGTCGCCCTCGGCCTTTTGACGGTAATTAATTGTTTGGGCGTGCGCGCTGGCAGCAACGTGCAGAGCGCCTTGATGCTAACCAAGCTGGTAGCGATTGCGTTGCTGATTGGCGTGGGATGTTTCGGGCCAATCCTAACAAGTCTCACGGAAATGGGTGCAACGGTCGACTCCGGCGGATTCGCCGGTCTCAGCCGGGCCATGGTACCAGTCCTTTTCGCTTATGGTGGCTGGCAGACGGCAAGTTTCATCAGTGGTGAAATGCGAGATCCGCGGCGGGATTTGCCGCGCGGGTTATTGATCGGAGTAATCGGTGTCATTCTTTGCTATGTTCTCGTTAGCTACTCTTGTCTGCGTGCGCTGGGAGTAACTGGTCTCGCGAGCACAAATATTCCCGCTTCGGAAGTGATGCGTCGTGCTTTGGGTGAACGTGGTGCCCATGTGATCGCGGCCGGAATTGCGGTTTCAACTCTTGGATTCCTTAGCCAGAGCATTCTCACAGCGCCGCGTGTTTACTATGCCATGGCGCGCGACGGCGTCTTCTTTAAGGCCGTTGGTTATCTCAACCCGAGGACGCAAGTGCCAACAGTGGCGATCATTCTTCAGGGTATTTGCGCGGCAGCGATCGCTTTTACCGGCAAATATGATCAGATTCTTAATTACGTTGTCGCGATCGACGTGCTGTTTTTTGGATTAACTGGCGCGTCCCTGCTGATTTTCCGAGCGCGTCTTCAAGGCAAACCATCCGATGAGGATCGTCTTCGCGTCCCCTGGCATCCAGTTACAACCGGTCTTTTCGTTCTTGCGTGTTGGGCCATTTCAATCAGTACGATTTTTCAATTCCCGCGCAATGCCGGCATTGGTGTCGGTATTCTCGCCGCGGGCGCGCTCGTCTATCCACTTTGGCGACGTCAGAAGACGCACGAGTTGTAGAGCGTTTTTGTGAAACGCCAATTTCTGGCAGGCGTCTGACACAGACGCCCTATCATTCTGTCACGCCGCATTTGTGACCAGCGGATTTAGTTGACTCGCGACTTAATGCCGTGGCAGGTATTGCCTCATGTTATCGCTGCGCATGATAAACGCGAATTGGCTGCTTCAGATTCTCGTCTCAATCTTTCTCGCAATTCTCTTTTTGCAATCCGGCATCGATAAAGTCGCGGACCGGCGCGGCAATCTGGAATTTCTTCGAGGTCATTTCGCGAAGAGTCCATTGGCTGGAATGGTTCTGCTTCTCGTCACTATCATTACCATTCTGGAAATTGCCGCCGGCGGCCTGAGCGCGATTGGCTGCGTGCTGATCATTCTTAATCGCGATCCGACGGTTGCATTTTGTGGCGCGGTTATCTCCGCGATCGCAATCACCGCGCTTTTTTTCGGTCAGCGAATGGCCAAAGATTACGCCGGCGCGGCAGTCCTGGTTTCGTATTTTCTGCTCGCGCTCGTCGCGATTTATCTGCTCGCCCGTTGATTCGACAGGCTGTGGCCGACGGATCAGAATTGTAGGGCGTTTCTGTGAAATGTCATCTCGATTTAGAACGCGTCTGCTACAGGCGCCCTACAATTTGAGCTGTGCCAAACTCTTCTTTTGTCAGCTGAAGTCAGCTAGTGTCTACAGAGATAAGTTTTGCGTCCACGAATAAACGAAATAAGCGGCAAGTTGGATTAACTTTTGCAATTTCGGCGTTTGCCTCGTCGTACATCCCCAGTTCGGCGTAACCTTCAGCAGCCCGCAAACATCGCAGATCATTTAATTCCGACACGTCTAGTTGCAGAGGCACGCTCAACTCTCTTGCTTCGTGATTCATAATTCCCTCCATAATTAATTCGGACGAGGAGCCTCGCGTGATTGTTCGATTCAAACGCGAACGTGGTTCCGATCCTTAAGGGATCTGACCTAGGACTTTCTAGGTTCCCTTTTGGTAAAAGATTAAAACCGCTGCAAGCGCTTGCAGGAAAACCAAAATCCGTTTCGCAATCCAGCCGTGTCATTCGCATGATTCGCGGTTAGAGTTCGGCGAATGGCTCGATTACGAACAAGCGCTGGACTCTTAATGTTTCGGAGGCGGGGCGAGCAACTGGAAGTCTTGCTCGCTCACCCGGGCGGTCCTCTTTATCGAAATAAAGATCATGGCGTCTGGACAATACCGAAAGGCGAAATTGATTCTGGAGAAGATTTGCTACGTCGCGCCCGAATCGAGTTCGAAGAGGAGGTGGGAACTCCGGCGGACGGCGACGATTGGATCGATCTCGGATGGATCAAGCAAAAAGGGGGCAAAACGGTTTACGCCTGGGCATTTGAGGGAGATCTGCCGGATAGCTTCCAATGTCGCTCGAACATGTTCGAAATGGAATGGCCGCCGCGCTCTGGGAAGATGCAAAATTTTTTGGAAGTCGATGAGGCTTGTTTCTTTTCGCTGGAGGATGCGCGCCGTAAATTGAAGGAGGCGCAAACGCCATTTCTCGACCGACTACAAGCTGCGCTGACTAATGGAAGATAGGCTTCCAGCCATTCGCCAGCCCGGCTCGGGGCCTCGGCCGGCAGGGCACCCTTGCCTGGCGAAACAAGTTTGTAAAACAGGCTGGAAGCCTGCTGGCCGAGCCGGGCCTTTCACTGGACGAGTCCGTCCACAGGGCGAAGAGGCTGCGTAACCCATGAAACCGAGCTTTCTTTTCGCTCCAGGGGCGGGCGCGCCGTCAATCAATCCCTGGATGCAAAAGTGGAAACGATATCTGCTGACTATCGGCGAGGTCATCCTCTTTGATTACGACTACTTGCGAGAAGGAAGAAGGCGCCCCGATCCCTTGCCACAACTACTGGCCGCGCATCGACAGGCTCTTGTCGCGCTACGTGGCACAGCATTCGGCGGAATATTCCTGGTCGGCAAGAGTATGGGTGGCCGGATTGGTTGTCATCTGTCGCTCGAGGAAAAAGTCGCGGGCCTAATTTGCCTCGGCTATCCGCTCTGCGGAGGCGGTGACCGCGCAAAATTGCGGGACAAAGTCCTGCGCGAACTGCAAACGCCAATTCTGTTTGTCCAGGGAACGCGTGATCCGCTTTGCCCGCTGGACCTGCTCGACGATGTCCGCAAGCAGATGACGGCGCCGAATTCGCTCCATTTAGTGGATGGCGGAGACCATTCTCTGCGACTAACGAAACGTGAACTGGAAGCGGCAGGCGAAGCGCAGGATGATGTCGACCAGCGCATTCTGGCAGCGATAAACAAATTCGTGAGCGACCGTGAGGCGCGATAGTCTCCGCTGGAGTACGCGTTTATCGCGAACGTTCGACGTCCCCGTGCACGATGTGCAAACCCACCAGGCGTCCGACCAGCGCCACCAGATAGAACTGCCCCATGACCGCTTCCAGAATTGCCATGGTTCGTGCCGCCGGTGAGTGGGGAACGATGTCGCCGTACCCGACGGTAGTGAGGGTCATGAAGCTAAAATACCGAAGCTGCAACATGCGGCCGATGTAATCATTGCGGCCGAGTTCGTCGGTAGAGACAAACGATCCCGGCTGCAGCTCGAGAAGAATCGAGTAAACAAAGCTCCAGCCGTATCCAAGCAGCATATAAACGCAAATGGCCGCAAAGATTTTATCGGAAGTAACCCGACCGCTTCGTAGCACATAGGAAAGAATAGTTACGCAAAAAAAGGCGACGAGAACGATAATGGATGAAGAGGAAACAACCAAGGCCCAGGTTTGCTGAAAGGCGAGAACCAATCCGGTGCCCACGATCGTGATTGCCGATAACACGACCGCAATGGCAAACAAGTATTTTCGTTCGCTCAGCGCATACGATCCCGCCACCAGCACTGAAACCGAGATAACATTCATAATCAGAATGCCATCATGCAGCGAGACGACGAAAGGCGCGCTGACAAAGAGCAGGAGGATCGAAATCAGCAATGCCAAATGCCGCCAGCGATACTCAGCCGTTGCCATTGCAATGGCTATTCCCGTATCCTTTCGGTCGCGGAGTGCAACTCCGCCAGGCGCACGGACCAGATAGTCTATATTCCGAGTACATTCTCATGAACTGAGAGGAAGAAAGCTACCCGGTTGTGGAGCAGATTTGTTACCGTTGAGACTCAGGTAAGTATATTCCTGAAGCAAACGCTCGTAATCGGAAAGAAGCTTCATCGCGTCGTTTGGCTTTAGGCGGTCGGTTTTGATCGCCGAATCGATCTGTGACTTGAGCAGCCGCATTAGCTCAACCTTGTCCCATTGCGTCATGGCCAGAACTTCGCCGATAGTGCTGCCCTCGATTACTTCCTCGATGTACCAGCCGGATTCCTCGTCTGGGTCGAGAAAGACGTGCACTTCTGTAACCCGTCCGAACAAATTGTGGAGGTCACCCATGATGTCCTGATAAGCGCCGACCATGAACACGCCGAGATAATAGATTTCGCCCGGGTTAATCCGATGAAGGGGCAGGGTATCTCGAACGTCCAGCAGATCGATGAACTTGGAAACCTTCCCGTCGGAATCGCAGGTAATATCGACGATAGTGCCGTTGCGGTCGGGCGGTTCAGTCAGCCGGTGAATGGGCATGATGGGAAAGAGTTGACCCAGCGCCCAATGATCGAGCAGCGATTGAAAGACGGAAAAGTTGCAGATGTATTGGTCGCCGAGCGCGGTCTCGAGCTCCTTTATTTCATCGGGGATAAACCTCAGCCCGCGGTGCATCCCGACAATCTGGGTAGCCAGTTGCCAGTAAACGGCCTCGATCTTGGCTTTTGATTCAAGGTCGAGCAGTCCGAGGTCGAACGTTTGCTGGGCTTCCTCCTTGATTTGCTGGATATCGTGCAGGCTTTCCAGCCGATTTCCGCGCTTGAGGCGTTGCTTCACTTCCAGAATATCGCGCACGAGTTTGTGATCTTTTTCGGCCGCCCCGATTTTAGTTTTACCGGCGGTCTTTTCGATCGAGCTGAACGCCTCCATCACCAGGACCGAGTGATGGGCAACAATAGCGCGGCCACCTTCGCTAACGATTGCTGGATGCGCGACCCCTTCAGAATCGCACACTTGCATAATATTCCAGACTACATCGTTGGCGTATTCCTGCAGCGAATAGTTGGTCGAACTATCGAAGGTCGATCGCGAGCCGTCGTAATCTACTCCCAGTCCGCCACCGACATCGAGATACTCGAGCTGGTGACCGAGTTTTGCGATCTTGGAATAGTAACGCGCCGCTTCACGCACCGCGCGCTTGATTGTCGAAATGTCGGGGACCTGCGACCCGGCGTGAAAATGGATCAGTTTCAAGCAATGCGTCAGGCTTCAATCGCACCCGGATGCCAATCAACGGCTCAACCCCGACTTCTTTTGAGGTCCGGATCGTCTGCTCCAGCTCTTCCAACTTTTCCACCACGATGATGACAAGCTTGTCCAGCTTCCGTCCCATGAGGGCGATGCGAATAAAAGCCGGGTCCTTGTAACCGTTACAAATGATCAGGCTTTCGGGATCCTTATGCATCGCCAGAGCCGCGACTAACTCCGGCTTGCTGCCTGCCTCCAGGCCGAAGTGAGAACTCTGCCCGGCGTCAACGATCTCTTCGATCACTTCACGTAGTTGATTGACCTTAATCGGGAAAACGCCGCGATATTTCCCGCCGTAATTGAACTCGGTGATGGCGTTGTCGAAAGCGCGATTGACGGATTGGACGCGGTGCCGAAGCAAATCCTGGAAACGAATGACGAGCGGGAAGGGAAGCCCCCGTGCTCGCGCCTCATTCACCACTTCGAGGATGGCAATGTCGCCGCCCTCCTCCTGAAGTGGCTTGGCCACAACGTTGCCGTCCGCGTTGATGGAAAAGTAACCGGTTCCCCAACCTTCGACGTTGTAAGTGGCGTTTGCCGCCTCCAAGTCCCAATCGTTTTTCGTCATTTCGCCAGCGGCTGCAAATCCGACAATTATTGATCCCGCGGAACATGCAAGATGATTCAGAAAAAAGATGCGCGAGCTTCGGCCGGGCGCAGGCTTCCAGCCTGCGGGGCAACCGGGCGTCTCGCTTGATTACATTGCTGACCGGCTAGAAACCTGCCCGCCTCACAGGCAGCATGGTTGCACCCCGGCTTGTGTTTCCTTCTTCCCGCGGTACCGTCGCTCCGGTGAATAAAACGGTCATTGAAGTGCATGTTCGCGCCGTACTCCCCACGAGCGGCGGTTGCGCGGTTTTCATTGGGAATAGCGACAAGGTTTTTATCGTTTACGTCGATCAAACGGTCGGAAGCGCGATCACGATGTTCATGCGCGAGATGACGAAAGAACGGCCGTTGACGCACGATCTAATGGCGCATTTGATGACGGCGGTAGGCGCGCACGTCGAGCGGGTGATCATCAACGATCTCAAAAATGCGACGTATTATGCGCGCATGATCATCGCGGCGGAGAATGAGTTACAGCAGAAGAAGATTATCGAGCTCGATGCACGCCCAAGCGATTGCATTGCAATGGCGACGCAACAAAAGGCGCCGATCTACGTGAGCCAGGAGGTTTGGGATGAGGTCGAGGACATGAGCGATGTCCTGCGCAAAATGGAAGAGGAAGGTCTCAAGCCAGAGATTGATCCAGAAGGGGAAGCCGAAGAGGAGTAACGCGATCTTTGATCGCGCACATTGAAGGGTTGGAGCGATGAAGACTGGGCATCAGACCACGAATGGCTGATTTCACCCGCGGCACCAACGCCGGGCTGACGCTCAGTTCGTCGACCCCGAGTCCGAGCAAGAGCGGGGTCAGCTCGATGTCGCCCGCCATTTCGCCGCAGACGCCAAACCAGATGTTATGTTTCTGGGCCGCGTCGGCGACCATCTTGATCAAGCGCAGGACGGCCGGATGCGACGGTTCGTAAAGGTGCGCAATGCGCTCATTCACGCGATCGACAGCAATAGCGTATTGAATCAAATCGTTCGTGCCGATGCTGAAAAAATCGACGTCGTCGGCGAGGGATTCCGCGCAAATCGCCGCGCTCGGAATTTCGATCATCGCGCCAATCTGCATTTCGGTATTGAATGGGATGCCAGCTGAAGCCAGTTCGCTTTTGCATTCATCCACCATCTCGATGGCACGTCGCAACTCGGCTTTTCCCGAAATCATCGGAAACATCAGTTTGACATTGCCGAGCTCGCTTGCGCGCAAAATCGCCCTCAACTGCGGTTTGAACACCTCAGGATGTTCGAGGCAAAAGCGAATGGCGCGCCACCCCAAAAAAGGATTGAGCTCGTCGCTCACGTCGATCCCGCCGGCGATTTTATCGCCGCCGAGATCGAAGGTTCGAATAATCAATGGGTGTGGTCGGACCGATTCGGCGACGCGCCGATAAGTCTGGTATTGTTCCTCCTCGCCAGGCAACGAATCGCGATCGAGATAAAGGAATTCTGTACGATACAGCCCGATTCCCTCGGCGCCATGGGCCGATACGCTGGTGACGTCGTCCGGCAATTCAATGTTGGCCGACAAAACAATGTGTTCGCCATCACGGGTAGTGGCCGATCGTTCGCGCAACTCGGCCAGTTCTTTCGTGACTTCCGATTGCCGAATCTCGACCTTGCCATAATAACTGAGCGTTTCCGGCGATGGATTGACGATGAGTAATCCGGTATAGCCATCGAGCAACGCCATCGCGCCGCTCTCAACTTGTTCGGTCACATCATGCAGGCCAACCGCAGCCGGGATGGTAAGCGAGCGCGCCATGATCGCAGTGTGCGACGTGCGGCTGCCGAGATCCGTAGCGATGCCGAGGACTCGATCACGATCCAGGGAAGCGGCGTCGGAAGGGGTAAGATTGTGCGCCACGAGAATATGCGCCTCGCCCGGTAGCGGCATCATCTTGGGCGCTTTGCCCTGCAAATTTCGAACGACACGGCGCATCACGTCCTGGATGTCGAGCGCGCGTTCCCGCAAATAAGGATCGTCGATCTGGCCGAGAGTGTCGGCGTATTTCGTGGCTACCTCATGAAAGACGGCTTCGACATTAACGTGCTCGGCCTCCAGCTTGCGCAAAACTTCGTCGATCAGGGTGCGATCTTCCACCACCAGAAGATGGGCATCGAAAATTCCGGCATCCTTTGTCCCGATCGCTTCCGCGATCTTCTGCTGCATTTCCAGAATCTGAATGCGTGTCTGGACAAGCGCTGATTCGAAGCGGGCAATCTCGGCCGAAACCTGCGATGGATCGATCGGGCAGCGATCGACTTCCTCGAGCTCATCGCGCATGACCTGGATGGGGCCGCGGGCAATGCCGGGCGACACACCCATGCCGTGGAAACGGGTCTCGACCGGCTCGCTATTCATTGGCAGGAGGTTAGCCGGTTTGTGAATTTTAGCGAGACGACTCTGTGGATAGCGCGCGTGCGCTCCCCACAATTAATCCTCGTTAAACTTTCCTTTAATCAGCGCCTCGACTTCTTCGAGCGCGCGCTCGGCATCGGGGCCTTCGCAACGAATTTGCAATTTCGATCCTTGCCCTGCCGCCAGCATCATCAAACCCATGATGCTCTTGCCATTTACTTCTTCGTTCTCCTTTTTCACCCAAACCTCGGCGCGAAAACGGCTCGCCACCTTGACGAAAAGCGCGGCGGGCCTCGCGTGTAAACCGAGCCGGTTCACGATCGTGACTTCCTTTTCGGCCTTTTGCGCGGAGGCTCCGGCTCCAGTTTTTCGGTTAAGCAATCCCATCGGGACTTTTCGTCTCCATTAAGTTGAGCAGCTTTGCGTTGAATTCCAACGCAGCATTGCTGCCGAGGCTCTTGAGTTTCTGGTCCATCGCTGCCACTTCAATCAACCGCGCCAGATCCCGGCCCGGCCGCACCGGAATGGTGACGTGCGGCACTTTGATATCCAAAATTTCGTAATACTCGCGATCCAGCCCGGTGCGGTCGACTTCCTCGGTGTCGCTCCAATCCTTCAAGGTCACCACCAAATCCAGCCGCTTCTCCACCCGGATCGCGCCAATGCCGAAAACCGAAGCGACATTGATGATCCCGATCCCGCGCACTTCCATGTGATAACGGGTGAGCTGCGGCGCTGTCGCCATCAACTCACGACCTTCCAGCGAAGTGATCCGGGTCACGTCATCAGCCACCAGGCTGTATCCGCGCTCGATTAATTGCAGGACGGTCTCACTTTTGCCGATGCCGCTTACTCCTCGAATGAGAACGCCGATGCCGAGAATATCCACCATGCTACCGAATTCGGTCACGGTCGGAGAGAAATCGACTTCCAGCGCAATGGTGGCCGCGTTGATGAATTTCATCGTGATCATCGGAGTGCGAAAAACCGCGATCTCCTCATCCTGCGCCACCGCCATCAGTGCGTCGTCGAGATGCGCGCCGCGGGAAATCACCACGCATGGGATTTTTTGTTCGCACAAGGCGCGGAAGCGTTTGACCCGCAATTTGGACGAAAGACTTTTGAGGTAGGTGTTCTCCGCCGCGCCCAGTACCTGGACACGTTTCTCGGCGAAATAACTGAAGAACCCACTCAGGGCGAGACCAGGGCGGTTGATCGTGGGCTCGCGAATTTTGCGGTGAAACCCAACGCGCGGGCCTTCCAATCGCAGCGCCAATTTTTCGCCGTGGGTATTGAAAAAACTTTCCACGGTGACGATCGGCACGCTTTTGCGCTGTTCGCTCGCGGAAGTGATCGTTTGCGTGGTTGGTCCGTCGCTCATAACGAAACCAACGTTTAGCGTGTCTTGCGGCGATGCGCCGCAAGAATTTTCTCCGGGAAGCGCAGGCGGCCTTGCCTGCTATGCCAGTCCGGCCCGGACGTTTGGCAGCCTGCCAAACACGATATCGTCGGCAAGCTGCCCGACGATTACAGGCTGGCAGCCTATGCTCCCCAATCTCCTAGAAAAACCTTGCTCGCTTTCGCCCTCGAATCGCGTTCCTTTAGCTGGATGATCCGCCGCCGCCGCGCCATCACCACGTTCACATTTGTCGTTTCGGTGGTCTCTTACTCGTTGATCACGACCGGGTTCGCCGCCCCCGCCGAAACCAGCCCGCCTCCGGTTACACCGACGCCGGAAGCAAGACCGTCTCCAGCCAACGTCTCATCAACCACCGCGGCTACTCCATCCAAGGCGGTCGAAAACTCAGTCGTAAAAATCTTCGCCACCCTGCGTCAGCCTGATCCCACCAGACCGTGGACAAAAAAGGAGCCGAACGATATCACCGCCAGTGGGGTCGTGATCAGCGGCCAGCGCATTTTGACCAATGCGCATGTCGTGCAATACGCCAGCGAAGTGCAGGTCCAGGCCAACCAGGCCGGCGACAAACTTCCAGCCATTGTCAAAGCTGTCGGACCCGGGATCGATCTCGCTGTTCTCGAATTGGAAGACCAGAAATTTTTCGATTCACACGCGCCGTTGCCGTTTCGAAAGTCACTTCCGGACTCTAAGGACCCGGTCATGGTTTACGGCTATCCCACCGGCGGGGCGAGTCTTTCCATTACCAAGGGAATTATCTCGCGGATCGAATTTACCGGCTACAGTCTTTCGGCGCTCGGGCTGCGCATCCAGATCGATGCCGCGATTAATCCCGGAAACAGCGGCGGCCCGGCCGTAGTTAGTGACGAGATCGTCGGTCTCGCCTTTAGTCACCTGCAAACGGCGCAGAACATCGGCTACATCATCCCAGTAGAGGAGATCGAGATCTTCCTGCAAGACGTGGCGGACGGCAGTTACGACGGCAAGCCGGCCATGTACGACGATTTGCAAACGCTGGAGAACCCGGCGCTGCGTTCTTACCTGCATTTACCGGAATCGTTACAGGGGATGGTCGTTCACCGCCCGTTCGATTCGTCGCCTAACTACCCGCTCAAGGAATGGGACGTCGTTACCAAAATCGGCGACGTGCCGGTCGATGATGAAGGAATGATCAAACTTGGAGATACTCTGCGCGTCCGATTCGCCTACATGGTTCAGAAACTGGCGCAGAAGGATACTGTTCCGCTTACCATTTACCGGGGTGGCAAAGAGTCAAAAATAAATCTGCCGGTATTGCGACAGCGCCCGCTGGTCATTCCGGAGTTAAAAGGGGCGTATCCCTCGTACTTCGTCTACGGGCCAATTGTCTTTTCCGAGGCGACGACCGACCTGGTCACGCTCGCTCAGCGTAATCGCGAAACGACGGCACTGGTGGCGATGCTGACCTATATCGGCAGCCCGCTCATTGGGAGAATTGGGGATAAACCTGCCTTTCCTGGTGAACGCCTCGTCGTCGTGCCCTGTCCGTTTTTCCCACACCGGCTCTCTAAAGGATACGGCAACCCGTCATGGCAGGTCTTAAAAGCCGTGAACCATCATCCGGTCAAGAACCTGGCTCACCTGGTGGAGATGCTGCGCGATTTGAAAGATGAATCCGTCACCTTCGAGTTCGACACCCGTAGCAGCGGTGAGTCTATTGTTTTTCCCAGGGCCGAAATGGTCAGCGCCACCGAAAATATTTTGAGCGACAACGGCGTCCGCTCGCAGGGATCCGCTGATGCAATGACAATCTGGAATGCGAAGGGAACGAAATGACCAAGAGATGACGGACAACAGACTACAAACTAATCTGAAACCTGAACTCTGAACCCTGAATTCTTGATGAGAGTCCGCGCTTTACTATTTCTCGCCATAACAGTGCTACCTCTTGCCAAAATCGTCGCCGTCGGCGAGGTCGATGAAGCGCCCTATTTCGGCGACTGGGAAAATGATCGGGGCGATACACTTCAGATCACGAGCGACGGCATCAAGGTAAACAACGAAAAACCGGTTCGCTACGACGACATCACTGAAGACAGCGATGAGACCTTTTTTGTGCTGCAGATAAAGGACTCAAGTGACTACTTCGGTGGAAACTTCCTTCGCATTACTTTCGGCAAAGATCCCGACCATTTCAGCATGTCGATCTATAAAACTTTGCCGGATACGTTAAAAAAGGAAAACGAAGTCAAACGTATCGAATGGTCTGCTCCAGCTGCAGAAGAGGAGGAGACCGAGCAGAAGGAACAGCCGAAAGAAGAACAGCCGAGGGCCGATCAAAGCCCTGAGAAACCCACGCCATCGCCATCCCCTAGCGCGCTTTAATTGTCAGCTTTTTCATAACACGAACTGAGTTAGACGAAAAAATGTTCGCCTTTAATTACGAATTTCTAGAAGTTAGGTGCTAAAAGGTAATTAAATGGACACTCTTACCTCCGGCGAGCTTCTATGTGTACGGTGCGATGATCTACCGTGGAAACGATCGACTTTTGCCGCCGGAGTATTTGTCAAGGACGTGGCAGTGACCGACGGCTTGGAGATGCAGATCGTTCGACTCGAGCCTGGCACACGACTTCCGCTCCATACCCATGAACGCCCGGAATTCATATACGTTCTTGAAGGCGATCTCACGCTTGGCGGCCAACATGCATCTCAAGGCTGGGCGAGTGTGGCTAGCGCAGGATCTGCGCATTCCGACGTTCATTCCGAGACAGGTTGCATCTTTGTACTCGTCGATCGTCCGTTATGAACGCTGCTTCTTATTACAGCAGAGCGTAATGGCCCGGCTGTTGCCCCCAAACGACGTCAGCACCTAACCAGGCGATGCAACGAACCGCGGACCGTTCTTATGCCCAGCTATGAGAGCATGCGAGCGTCGCTTCTAGTTCGCGCAGTCGCTGATCTTGTGTCTCGTTAGGCGGCAAATTGAGCATCGCGTGTGAATGTCGGAAACTCGGTTCGCAAGGCAATTGACGACTGGGAACGCGGCGAAACGGACGCCGCCATGTCGCACGCGTGCAATGCCGTAGACGGAACCGCGAAAAAGGTTTATCCGAGCCTTGGCAGCAATGCTCGATTTACACGACTGCTTCGCGACAATTATGCCATTCTCGGTCCATTGGGCATGCCAGGGATCAATCTGGTGGAACGCGCTTTGCGGTCAAAGTTGAACGGCCGAAAGCCCCAGGCGGGAAGCCGGACTTAGCGGATGTCTTTTTCGGAGTTCACCGCTGCAGTCATGGCCACGGCGAAGAGCTGCCTGATGGTTTCGAGCTGATGCCCGATGCACGCCAGCCAGTGCGCGCAGGCGAATTGCGGAAGACCACAGTTAAAGTTGTTCGAGGCGCGATTCGGCTTAGTGACCGAATAATCTTTGGACTAATAGCCGTTGCAGTGCTTTCTCCGGCTAACAAAGACCAGCACGTGCCGAATGGGTATTACTTGACCTTTGGGGCCGAAGAGAAGCTAATTATCAATGAACGTGGGGTCGAGCTACAGATTTCCCTGCCATTGCGGCCCGCGAACCCGTGCCAAGCATAACTTTAGATTTCAATGAATGGATGCACGAGATTGATACCGGCTAACCAATCGATGAAGCCGACCGCCCCATTGCGAAATACCTTTAGAGTGATTGCCAGGCCCCCTTGCCGTGGCTTATCTCTGTCTCGTTAGATGTCCGACACCACTCTACATTTCCATCCATGCCCTCGGCACCAGTAGCGATCGTCACGGCTGCGAGCAAGGGCATAGGCGCAGCCTGCGCTCGTCTCCTCGCACAGCGGGGATACCACCTTGCCTTGTTCGCACGCGGCTCGGAGCTGGGTAACCTCGCCACTGAGCTGGACGCGCTTGCCGTGACGGGCGATCTCGCTGATTCGGCCATCATTGAACGGCTCGTCCACGAGACGCAGCAGCGTTATGGCCGGGTCGACGCTGTCGTCAAAGAGATCAGGCGCCTTCGTGAATATCTCCAGCTTCGTGGCTCTCGAGCCGAGCCTCAGCTTTCCGGTTTCAGCGACCATTCGCGCTGGTCTCAGCGCGTTCACAAAGCTCTATGTCCAGCAGTACGGGTCGCGCGGGCTGCGGATGAACAACGTGTTGCCGGGGCGGATCGACACCTATCCGGTCTCAATGGAGGACGTCCACCAGATCCCGCTGGCGCGCCCCGGCACTGCGGATGACGTGGCGAGAGTCGTAGCCTTTCTCTTGTCCGAGGACGCGGCCTACATTGCCGGCCAGGACATCTTGGTGGATGGCGGCCTAGTGCGCACCATGTAGCAAGCGCCATCTAACAAACAATGAAGCCAACCCAGCACTTAGATTCGGATCGATGCGAACGCCGATTTTCAAAGTGCTGGGTTAGGTGCTACCAGTAATGAACGTTCCGATCGAATGGAAACCTGCAGCGATTCACGAACTCCAACGACATTTAGGCGGCTTTACCGACTGGACTTTGTGCGGTGGCTGCTCTCTAGATTTGATCGTCGGCCGGAAGACGCGATCCCATACGGATATTGACGTCGGCGTTTTTCGCTCTCAGCTCGTTACTTGTCTGCACACCATTGGTAAAGACCAGGTTTTCCTTTGCAGGCCGGCGGGCGGCCGCGTCCTATGGGATGGCTCAGCGATAGATCCAGGCGTCCACGACATCTGGATTAGTGATCGCGATCGGAAACGTTGGCTGATGCAGATCATGGTTTTCGAAGACGATGGCGACAGGGTCTTCTATCGCCGCGATCCGCGGATCTCGTGGCCGAAATGGAGCCATTCATCTTCAATCGACGGTCTGGAGGTCCTCAACCCGCTTATTACTTTCCTCTACAAGGCAAATAAACTTAAGATGGACGAAAAAGATGTGATGGACATCATCACATGCATAGAAGGCGCAGTAACCAGGCGATGCAGCGAACGGCGACATGTTTAGCAGCAACAACGAGTAGGGAATGACGACATGATTACATCAATTCATACCTTGAT
>QHPU01000147.1 GCA_003219175.1 Verrucomicrobiota bacterium
AGCAATGGAGCCGGAACGCCGACAAAAAGTACTTCAGCGCCTGAACCCAAAGCTCGCAATGGAAATCCGCGAGCAGTTAATGGAACGTTTTCAGATAATGAGCTGAGGAGAAAACGTTTCCCCGTCGATGTAGTCAGCCGCGATCTGCGCGGCTGACCCATCATTACGTCAGCGTGTCGTCCCTGATTTTTAGAAAAGGAAATATTAAACGTCGAACGGGAGTCATAGGCCCGATGTATTTCTTTGCTATTACGACGTTGTCGTACCATTTCACGTGAGATGTCAGGTGCGGTCCGGCCAAGATTTCATGTCGACGCGGCTGACCCCTGGCCCCGACGGGGGCGTCTGAACGCGGCGACAGAGAGCGGTAACTACAAAGCCGCGCGACCCCGGCAACCTCGCAGGCAAACGATATCGCCGCGAATCCGAAGAGAAACAGGATTACCCCGGTTGGCTCGGGGATTTAGCGAAAGATTGCGCGACCTTAGAGGTCGAAGCGGCCCTTGGTGAGCACAAAAAACTTGGCTCCCGCCAGGCGCTACAATCTCAGCAACTGCATTTCTTCCCGCAGTTGCAGGCCTTGTTGTCGTTCATCGGGCAATTCTTGCCGCTCTTCTTGCAGCTTTGCGGCGTAGGTTCGGCCGCAAACGCGCTCGTGCAAATCGCTGCCGCCAGAATCGAAAACAGAATCTTCGCGTACGTCTTCATGCTCCTAATTTCCTTCGTGAAATGAGCTAAAAGCAAGCCGAAAATGCACTCACCTGGGCGGTTAGAATACTTGGGAGGACAAACTTTGCAGCCCGAAGAAATAGAAGCTTGATTCCCCTGATGAACAAATTGTTGTCTTCCTAACAACCGACAAACCATCCATTGAAGAAATCCGCTGATAGCTCTGGGCCCGCCTTCTGGAACCAGCGCTACGCTTCTGCTGAGACCCCATGGGTCCTCCAGAGAATTCCGGCCACGCTGCGCTCTTTTCTTAAGGGAACACGCACAGGAGGACGAGTCCTCATTCCTGGCTGCGGAACCGACCACGGTGTGATCAAAGCCTTTGCTGATGCCGGATTTGAAGTTACCGCCATTGACTTTTCACCGGTTGCCCTTGCGGAATCGAAGAAAGAACTCGGGAACTTTGACGGCAAAATTATGCGCGCAGATTTTTTCAAATCGGATTTCGGAAGGCGCTTTGATCTTGTCTACGAACGCACTTTTCTTTGCGCCATCCATCCGCGAAGATGGTCGCGATACGCCCAACGCGTCGCTGAATTACTGCGACCAGGCGGAAACCTTATCGGCATCTTTTTTTACGGAACCGAGCCCGACCCGCCGCCTTATCCGATTAACAAGACGCAAGCGAAAGAAATTTTTGGCAAATACTTTCGCCTGATTCGTGATCTTAAGGTTTCCGATTCGGTCCCGATGTTCGCAGGAATGGAGCGCTGGCAGGAATGGGAACGCAGCGCAATGAAGTAAAGATTGAATCCGCACAATCCGCAGATTTTCTTTTTTTCTTTCTACCTTCTTCCTTCTTCTGTTTTCAGTTAATCTGCGAAATCTGCGGAGGAACCAAAATTGGGTCGCGACTTACACCAGCGCGCCGCCACAGCTGGAGCCGGCACCGGCGGTACAACCAAAACAATGGCTGCCGGTGACGATTTCGCGATTCTCCACCATCGCGGGATCGATGTCCCAGAGATGAAGCACACCGTTTCCATCGCGCCAGTTCATCTTCAGCATCTGATTAAAATCGCAATCGAACACTTCGCCCGTCCAGCTCACACTAATGGTATTACGACACATCAAGCCGGAAACAGTCGCGGGATTAAAATTGTCGAGGAGCAGCTGCATGTATTCTTCTAGCTTGTTGTTGTGACGAAGATAGGAAGCGAACCGTGCGATCGGCAGATTGGTGATCGTATAGAGACTGTTGAAAATTATCCCGAAATGCTTCTTCAACTCGCGCTTGTAATCGGCTTCCAGCTCCGACTGCGGACCAGGCAGAAACGCACCGACCGGATTATAGACGAGATGAAGAGGAAAATGCGTGCCGTAACCTAACGAGTTTAATACCTGGAGAGCCTTGATGCTACCTTCGAACACTCCTTCGCCGCGCTGTGCGTTTACGTTTTCCAGAGTGTAACACGGCATGGACGCAATAATCTCCACTTCGTGATCAGCAAGAAATTGCGGAAGATCCTTGTAACCGGGATCGAACAGGATGGTGAGGTTGCAACGGTCGATAACGTGACGCGTTGGGCGCATCGCTTTCACTCGCTCGATGAAATAGCGGAAATCGGGAATCATTTCCGGCGCACCGCCGGTAAGATCGATGGTCGGGATTTCGGTGTGCGCGAACCAATCGATGATGCGGTCGATGGTTTGGCATGTCATGATCTCCTTCCGCTTCGGCCCGGCATTCACGTGACAATGCACGCAGGTGAGATTGCAGAGCTTCCCGACGTTCACCTGCAACACTTCGGTTTTGGTGTGACGCAAAGATAATGAATGCGCGCCCAGTGTTTCGGAAAAGCGATTCACCTTGTCAGTTTGCAGGAAATTACAACAAGAAGATACCGCAGAAAAGGTAGCGGCAATTAGGACGCGCGAAATCTCGGGTTCGGTGCTGTAGTGTCGCTGCATGCGCGCCGTAGCGTGTGCGAAGGCGGGTCCCCAGTGGAAGCTGAAGAACTAGCGCGCTGAAAACGGCCCACGCCACAGCGCTCGTCCTTTTAATGAAACAGACACTTGGCAATGCTCAGACGGGCATCATGCGCACGCAGGTCATCTCAATCATCATTCCCGCGTTCAACGAAGCCGCCACGATCGAGCAATTTCTCAAATCTGTACGAGAAAGAGCTAAGAGTGTGGAGATCATCGTCGTCGATGGCGGCAGCAGCGACGGCACGTTTGAGCTTGCGCAAAATCGTTGCGACCAATGTTTACGCTCGGCTCGCGGTCGAGCGCTACAAATGAACACAGGTGCCGCTGCAGCGTCGGGTGACATCTTTTGGTTTCTGCACGCCGACACGGAAGTGCCAGCCGATTGCGTTCAAAGAATCTACGACGCTCTTCGTGATCCTGAAGTCGCTGGAGGGTTCTTTCGAATCCGCATTCCCAGCAGGCGTTTTGTCTATCGATTGACCGATTCATTCGCGCATCACGCGGGCCTACTTTTGCGGATGCGTTTCGGCGACCACGGATTCTTTTGCCGCCGCGCTGTCTTTCGAGAAATCGGCGGATTCCCCGAACTGCCGCTGATGGAAGATGCGGAATTTTTCCGCAAACTTCGACAGCGCGGTCGCACCGCAATTATCTTATCCCGCCTGATCAGCAGCCCACGTCGTTACGAGCAGATAGGCCCGTGGCCGTTAACACTTACCTACGGGATAATTGCATTGCTGTATTTCCTGCATGTTCCCAATCCGATTCTCGCCCGCATTTACCGAAAAACCT
>QHPU01000024.1 GCA_003219175.1 Verrucomicrobiota bacterium
CGCAGTCCATATGGCGCCGTGAGTGTACTGGCCGCCATTCTCGCGCACACCGGGAATGTAGCCTTTGATGTAGCCGGGGTTGAGAGGGGATTTGTCAAAGGGCGGATCGAAAAGCTGAATGAGTTTTGAGCCGCGACGAATCAGGCGCTGATCGACAGCGTTCATTGCCTGACGCGAGCGTTGCCGGTCGCCGGCGCCGCTAATCACCGACCAGCTTTGCGGCAGCGAATCGATCTGACATTCGAGATTTGTCTCTGAGCCGAGCGGTTCGCCGTTGTCGAAATAGGCGCGGCGATACCACTGGCCGTCCCAGGCATTTTTCTCGATGTTTTCCTGCAACTGCTTCGCCTCCGCCAGGCAACGTTCCGCGAAACTCGCATCCCCATGTCCGCGCGCTATTTCAGCAAATTGTCTGAGGACGTCGTAAAGGAAGAAGGCGAGCCAGACGCTTTCGCCACGGCCTTCTTTTCCCACCAGGTTCATCCCGTCGTTCCAATCGCCGGAGCCCATCAAGGGCAAACCGTGCTCGCCGAATTTCAATCCATGTTCGATCGCGCGCACGCAATGCTGGTAAAGCGTGGCATTTTCCTGGGAGCGATTTGGCAAATCGTAATAAGATTCCTCTTCCGGCATAACCGGACGGGCATCGAGGAAAGGCGCCTGTTCATCCAACACGCCGGTGTCCGCGGTGCAGGAAACATAGCGGCAGGTAACGTAGGGCAGCCAGAGATAGTCGTCGGAAAAATGGGTGCGCACGCCGCGACCCACTGGCGGATGCCACCAATGCTGGACATCGCCTTCACGAAATTGATGCTCGGCGGCGCGGAGAAGATGTTCGCGGATCAGGGCCGGCTCGGCGTGTACTAGCGCCATCGCATCCTGCAATTGATCGCGGAATCCATAGGCGCCGCTGGATTGATAAAGGCCGGTGCGCCCCCAGAACCGGCAGCCAAGGGTCTGGTATAACAACCAGCCGTTGGCCATTGTGTTCACGGCGGGATCTGGGGTATCGACATTGATCGCGCCAAGGGTGCGATTCCAAAATTCGTGGACGCCGGACAGTGCAACCCGGCTGGCGTCGGCCCGGCGAAAACGAAAGATCAGATCGTGCACATCGGCCAGACTGCGACCAACCCCGAGCCGGAAACTGGTTTCGCGTTCCTGTTCATCGGCGAGATCGAAAGCGACCTGCATCGCACCGCACGGATCCAAACCGGCGCCCGCTTTTCCGGAAAGTCGCGCGCGCTTTAGCGCTGCCGGCTGAGCGAGCGTCCCGTTGCGCCCGAGAAATTCCTTCCGGTCGCCCGTGAGCGTGCGAGTCGGCTCGTTGACATCGAGGAAGACCATCCGGTCCGGGAATTCCGTATTGTAGAAATTACGAGCCAGCAGCGCGCCACTCTTGAGATCGACATCGGTTTGGACGTTGAGGAGGGTTTTGTGACGCAAATCACCCAAAACCCATTCGCAATAGCCGGTGAGGGAGAGACGGCGCGGTCCGCCTGAGATGTTGCGCAGTTTGCAAACCGCGAGCTTCACCGGCACATCCATCGCTACGTAAATCCACAACTCAGAAACGATGCCGTACTCAGTGTGCTCGAAAACGGTGTAACCAAAACCATGGCGAACGACGTAAGCGCTGGCGCCGCGAGCTGGCCCCGGCGTGGGCGACCAGACCTGGCCGGTTTCTTCATCGCGGATGTACAATGCCTCGCCAGTCAGGTCGCGCACCGGATCGTTAAACCACGGGGTGAGCCGGAATTCGTGCGCGTTTTCAAACCAGGTGTAAGCGCCACCGTTTTCCGAAATAACGGTGCCGAATGATGGATTGGCCAGCACATTTACCCACGGCGCGGGCGTCACCCGGCTGGGCGAGAGCGTGATGACGTATTCGTGGCCATCGGGAGTGAAACCACCGACGCCGTTGTGAAAAATAAGATCGCGCCGCGGCGGCGGCGAAGGCGTCTCGACCCGGGGCGCGCGGGTGGGCTTGAATGCGGGGATGGGCGGCTCGAGCACGCTGCGGGGTTCGAGTTGTTCCAGAAGCGAGCCGCGCTCGTCATCGAGGACAATGCGCGATGCGGATTGGAGAAGAACGCGATCTTCATTCGGGATTTGCTCGAGACGGCGAACGAAAATTCCGCCGGGTTTATCGAACATTTGCGCTTCACTGCCGGCTGCGATCAGCGACGTAATTTGATCCTGCAAATTCTGGCGATAAACCGAAACGTCTTCGTTTAAAATCACCAGCTCGACCGTTAACCCTTTCGCTCGCCAGTAGGAATGCGCCTTGATGAGTTGGCGCACGAGTTCAATTTTCTCCAGATTAGTGACGCGCAGAAGAACCAGCGGCGTGTCGCCGGAAATGCCGTAGGCCCAGAGCGCGCTTTGGCCCCGACGATTCTCCAGCAAAATGCCCGAGGTCGCGCGGCGAGCGGGATCGGCATAAATGATCGCCCCAGCCAGCCGGGCATAAAGTTGCGCTTCGGCTTCGGTGGCGTTGAGGTGGCGCAGGATCACCTGGCTGTGGGTCCAAGCCAGATCGCGCGCGCGGTCGGCCATGCGGAAATGTTGATATTTTTCTACTAACGCGTTTGCGGTCTGGCGGTTTTCGGCCGCGCCGATGACGAAATCGAGCACGGCAATTTCATCTGGTTGCAGTGTGACGGCGCGCCGAAGCGAGATGATGGGATCGAGCACGGAACCAGCGGTGTTCGAAAGTGGCGCAACCTTTTGCATCGCTGCCGGGTTCGCCAAATTTCCGTTCCGCCCGACAAATCGGGCACGGTCGGTTTCGCAAGAGATTTGGCCATGTGCGCCACCCTGTCCGACCAGCAAATGCAGCAGCCACGGTGGTTTTTCCTCGGCCGTACGCGCGCGCCGGGTGCAGAGAATGGCAGACGAACTGGGAACAAATTCAGTCTGCACAAACAAATTGCTGAAGGTCGGGTGCAGCTCGTCCGCTGGCTGGGCGGCGAGAACGACTTCAGCGTAACTGGTCAGTTCGATCGTCCGCGTGGTGGAGGAATGATTAGTGAGGGTGACGCGACGCAGTTCGACATCGTCTTCGGGCGAAACGCTTAATTCGGTATGCAATTCGAGGTTGCCATAGCGCTGGCGAAATTCAGCCCGGGCCTGTGTGAAAATGGCTTCGTAATTTTTTGTTGCGCGCAGGGTAGGTTGATAAGCGGCCGACCAGAATTCTCCCGTCGTCACGTCGCGCAAATAGATGAACGCGCCCCAGTAATCGCAGGTCGCATCCTCGCGCCAGCGGGTGATGGCGAGATCTTTCCAGCGACTATATCCGCCACCGGAATTGCTGATGGCGACGTGATAACGGCCATTGGAAAGGAGATGAACCTCCGGCGTTCGCGAGATGGGGCTCTTGAAGACCCGCATGACATCTTCGCCCTCACCAAAACGCGGTCGTGTTTCCTCCAGCTCAAGGTCTTCGGGCAAGACGCTGGCCTCGGCTTTGGGAAGCCGTTCCTGCAACAATAAATCGGCCGACTTTAGCAATGGACGCGACATGAAGCGGCGTTGCATCGGCAAATCGCGCAGCAACGAAACGAGGGCGAGTAGACTCATTCCCTGATGATGTGCCATGTAGGAACGAACGGTGACGCTGCTCTCATCCGGCGGGAGACGCGATGGTGTGTAATCGACCGCCTCGTAAAACCCGAAAGCGCCTTCGCGTCCATCGCGAGCCAGGCGCTGAAGATTTTCACTCGCTTCCCGCGGCGCTACCAGCAACGCCAGCGCGGTGGCATAAGGCGCGATGACCAGATCTTCGGTCAGGCCACGTTTCAAACCCAGCCCCGGCACACCGAAGGCGCGATATTGATAAATTTGATGTGCATCGCCCTGGTTAAATGCCGATTCGGAAACGCCCCACGGGACTCCCTGCGAATTGCCGTATTCGATTTGCAATTCAACCGCGGTTTTGCAGGCTTGATCGAGCAGCGTGCCGCGATAGTTCGGCATCACCAGCAACGGCATCAAATATTCGAACATCGATCCGCTCCACGAAACCAGGATCGGTTCGCCGCCGGGAGCGACCAGTAAGCGGCCAAGGGCGAACCAATGCTCCTGCGGCACCTGCCCCACCGCGATGGCGAGGTAACTGCAGAGCCGTGCTTCCGACGCGAGCAGGTCGTAAAAACTCAGGTCGCGCCGGCCTTCGGTGACGTTAAACCCGATGGCGAACAGGTTGCGCGCCTTGTCGAAGAGGAAACTAAAATCCATTCCTGCGAGTTCGTCGCATTGACGGGCGAGTGTTTCCAAAGCGCGCGCCCGTTCACGCGCACGTTTGCTCGCTTCGCGCAAAACTTCTGCTCCTGCGGCGAACTGGCCGTCGAGCTGATCAAAAGTGGCGATTTCGCGCAAAGAGGGAGCAGGGTGAAGTTGCGCAATCCTGCTCGTGAGATTTTCGTCTTTCAACCAGGGCGCATGGAAATTCAGCTCGCTTAAGTGCTCCTCGCAACTGCGTTGCAGCGTTTGTGCCCAAGCCTTCAAATCTCCGTCTCGATTCGCCAGCGCGTTGGAAATCTTCGCTGATTGTTCCATTGCGCGTTGCAGCAACATTGCGGCCGCACGCAGATCGGACGGCTTCTGCGCCAGCTCCGCGTCGAGTTGCAATAAAAGTGCATTCTCGCCGGCCAATTGTTGCACCAGCGCGAGGGTGTCGCGCAGGCCGGCGAAGACTTGCGGGTCGAGAAATTTTTCCTCAGCCAACTCGCGCAATCCGCAGGCCAGTGTCAGTAGATGGCCAGCGAGATTGCCGCTATCGACACTGGAGACGTAGAGCGGGATCAGCGGTCGCAGAGTGCGCGTTTCATACCAATTGTAGAAATGCCCGCGATGCCGTTCCAGCCGAAGCAGCGTATTGATGGTCGCCTGCGTGCGCTCGAGGAACCGGCCTAACGAGAGATAGCCAAAATCGCGCGCCGCCAGATTCGCCAGTAACGATAAACCGATGTTGGTCGGTGAAGTGCGCGCAGCGATCGTAGGCGCTGGTTCTTCCTGGAAATTATCGGGCGGCAGCCAGTTCTCCTCCGCGGTGACGAAAGTCTCGAAGAAATGCCAGGTTTTGCGCGCGATCCGGCGGAGCAGACTCACCTGTTCTGCGCTCAATTCGGGGGCCGGCCGTTCCGTGGGCAGGCTGATCCACCACGCGATCCAGGGCGCGCCCAGCCAAAGAACGAAGAATGGCACGGTAACCATCCGGTGCGCCGGATGGATGACGCCCAACGAAACTGCGCTCGCGAACGCGATTGCTGGCGCGAACCACATTGCCGCATATGAGCCCGCCAGGTCCGTTCGCGCGCTGCGCGCCACTTCGCCCGAGGTGACCCATTCCAGCAAGTGTCGCCGCGTGACAGAGACGCGCCAAAGGGTCCGACCAATTGCGGTCAGACTGAGAAAGGCATTGTTCGGTAGGGACGCCAGGGTGAGCCCGATTTGGCCGAGCGTCCGTTTGGATGACGACAACATTCCACGCAAATGCATTCGCCACGGCAACTGTTCCGGCTTGCGCAGGAGTTCGGCAACGAGTGAAAGCAAACCTGGCAGCGCGATAATGGCGAGGAGCACCGCTGTTGCCAACAAGCCGAGCTGTGGAACGAGCAACCAGCTCGCGATGAAAAAAAGCACGAGCGCGATCGGAACAAGGCTCCGTCGAAGATTGTCGAATATTTTCCACCACGACAACGCCGAAATTGGATTGCGGATGCTGCGACCCTCCGCGTTGCGAACCCACGGCAGCAGCCACGGCAAAATTTGCCAGTCGCCTCGAATCCAGCGATGCCGCCGAACGGCGTCGCTCTCGTAGCGCGACGGATATGCCTCGTACAGTGTCACGTCGCTCGCCAAACCGCAGCGGGCGTAGACCGATTCCAGCAGGTCGTGGCTCAGAATTCGATTGTCCGGGAACCGGCCGGCGAGCGCGCGCTGGAAAGCATCGACGTCGTAAACGCCTTTGCCGATGAACGAGCCCTCGCCGAAAAGGTCCTGATATGCATCTGAAACGCTGCGGGTGTAGGGATCGATCCCGACCTCGCCCGCGTATAACCTAACGAATCGTGAACGATCCGCCGTCGGCAGGCTCACATCTACTCGCGGTTGCAAAAGGCCGTAACCTTCCGTCACAATCCCGCACGCCGAATCGAATTGCGGCCGGTTCAACGGATGCGCCATCGTCCCGATCAATTGACGGGCGGACTCGCGCGGCAACTGCGTGTCGGTGTCGACGGTGACGACATATTTGATTTCACGCAAAATCGACTGGTCCCCGACCACTGCAGCAAAGCATTCCGCGCAGCGCCCTCGGAGAAAGGCGTTGAACTGCATCAGTTTTCCGCGTTTCCGTTCGTAGCCCATCCAGACGGCTTCGCTCGCGTTCCAGCGGCGGGGCCGATGGAAAAGGAAAAAAAGATCGCGCCGCCCACCGGCGTATTTGCGATTCAATGATTCGATTCCCGCCTTCACGCGTTCCAGTAACGGCGCGTCCTCCGGCAAATTTTCTTCCGCCGCATCGGGCCAGTCAGTCAGGAGGGCTAAGTGCAAATACGGATCGCGATTTGCCAGATGATGAATCTCCAGGGTATGGAGCAGATCATCGATGTTTTCCGCGCTTCTTAGGATCGTGGGAATGACGACTATGCCGCGACTCTCCGGCGCGATCCCGCCGGGCGAATAGCCGAGACGAGGCAGCAGTTGCGGTTTAAGCAGCAAAGTGGCGAGCCAGTTCCACAACGCCACCGCTAGCTGACTGACCCCGAGCGAAAATGTGACCGCGCAAAGAACGAGTTGCCACTCCGCGACTCCGCGCATTTCCGCCGCGCGCACAAATCCTAAAGTAGCCAGGGTGGTGAAGAGAAAAATTCCGCCTACGTAGAAGGTGAAGGGGAACTTGCGAATACTTCGCCCGACGACACCTTTCCATCGCCGTTGCGCTCCAACGGCGCGCATCAGCCGAGGTAGGCCTTTGTCGATCAAGTAAAAGCCGACGTGCGCAGTGCGATCTTCCCGTCCTTTTTGTTGCGCACTTTCCTGTGCCAGTTCGACGGCTTTGCCTGCCACTTCGATTTCTGAGAGCGCCCTGTAACGGGCGAGGATCTCAACGACGTGGCGATAACGATCGCGCGTCGCAAAATCCATGTCGCCGTAAACATCGGCTGGCTCGGCGCGTAACGTTTGTTCGACCAGGCTGAGCGTTTCGACGAATTCCTTCCAGTCGATCGCGCTCAGCAAACGCAGGCTCGAGATGCTGTGACTGACCGAAACTTGATCGGAGGCCTGGCTCTGACTTTCCTGATGGATCAGTTGTTCCACCGGGAAACCCTCTTCGAGGGTGCGCTGCTCGAGCCAGCCGCGGGCCAGATGCAGCACCGGATTTAAACGTGAGAGACGCTGACAAAACTCCGCCACGAAGGCACTCGATAACGGCGGGCCTGCCCGTGCCATGTCCGCCACCACAATGACAACGCGGGAGGGATTTTTCTCCGCCATCGCCTGTAAACGCTCCACCCATTGGTTGGCCAGATTGCGATCGTGCCGGCCTTGGGCCAGGCCGGTGGTGATACGAGCAAGATTCTCGATCAATCCCAGCCGCAACATGATTGGCACAGCCCAGAGTTCCCCTAGTTTTAGTGGCGCGCCCTTCTGATACGCCGCCACGAATGCGCTCACCGAGTCGGCATCGATTTGCGCATCGACGTGCGCGATCAATTCCAGGACAATGTCGTAAACGCGCGGGGAACCGGCCGATGGACCGTTCGTCAGACGGGGTAACTCCCGGCTATATTCCCGCGGCAGATGCCGACGAACCAACTGGATCTGCTCTTCGATTAAATAAAAATTATCCAGCAGCCACTCCGCCGCGGGCGTGACCCGGCGGCTTTGATCCACCGCCAATGTCGCACGGTTGAAAGCGCGCAGCACTTTCTCATTCTGATCTAGCCGCGTGAGTAGCCAGGTGGAAGCGCGGCCCGTGACGATTGCATGTTGCGCGGCGACGAGCCGAGCGTGGCGCGCGAGTTGTTCAATGCCTAACAACTCCGCCCGCAATGGCACCTCGCGCGCGCGTTGACGCCGTATCCTTGGCCTTGCCAATGAGATTTTAGAGCGCAGCGACTTCGTCAGCATGACTTAATAGTTCGGTCCACAGCAGCGGTGATACCAAAGGTTATTTTGCCCGCGTTGATCCGCACGGGCGCGATTATCGGTTTGAGCCATGTGGATGGGGAAGCTGAGGGGTCGGATCTAAACTTTTTGACATTTGCACAGGCTGCGGGGCACGCACTAGAGCACGGCGGATAAGGGGTTAAAAAAGTCAAAAGGGTTCATAGTTAAACGGTCAGTGGGGGAAACAGAACCGGACTGCGGGGTTAGCAGGACTACAAGACCACGGATAACGAGCAAGGCAGGGACAGACAACAGCAATCAGGGGTCACGGGTCAGAAATCAGAAGTAAGGGCGGGAAGAATAGGCGTCAGTCCTCACTTTTTGCACAAGGCACACGAGCAAAGTTCGTGAGTTAACGGTTAACTGTTATCGGATCAGATTTTAACCGCCCTCGGGACCTGTCGATGCGTGATCGACAAAGACGCTACCGGCGTCGGATATAGCTAATTTATCCCGTGATATATTTCGCGACGAGGGATTGGGCGCCGGGGCCTAACACTTTTGCCGCTGCTTTGCTACCCAGCAGTTTTCGCAGCAGAGATTTCGCTTCATTTTTCTCGTGTTCCGACACATCGGCTTGATTGATGGCTGTGATCACTTTCTCCAGTGCGTCCGTAATCATCTGCTGCTGCGGCGTGCTCACTGCGATCGGCGCTTGTCCCGTTTGAGCAACGGCGGTTCGCCGGCTCTCGTCGATAGAAATCCGGATCGGAGGCGCGACCCCAGCTTCTATGACTTGGACTCCGAAGTCGTTTATCTTCGCAAAGCCGGACAGCAGGCCCATCCCACTCTTATCTTCAAGAGGGGTCCAGTCGATGAGGCCATACTCTGAAAGCTGGGCCGCGGCGCGCAACCAGTCGCGGCGACTTATGCTTCCCGGCGGCGGGACCGCCTCCTCGACGTGACCTAAGGGAATGGAACCTTCGGTTCGACGTTGGTAGAGAAGCTGTAGCA
This sequence comes from Verrucomicrobiota bacterium, assembly GCA_003219175.1. Lineage (GTDB taxonomy): Bacteria > Verrucomicrobiota > Verrucomicrobiia > Chthoniobacterales > UBA10450 > AV69. The sequence goes on from QHPU01000024.1 coordinate 9,136, forward strand.
GACGTCCTCTAACAACAGAATCCTTCATAAACCTTGCCAATATGCTCTGCCTCGGCGCACCAACAACTGAGCCGTCGCTTCCCACGCAATCTTTGGTCAGGCCAGGCGCAATTCCGCCAGTGAGGCGTATGACCCCCCACTCAGGTTCGGGATGATCGTAAGTTCCAAAGCAGCCACGCCTTCTAACTCGACTTGAAATTCCTCAATCTCCTCAGTGGCTCCCGATGGGCTGAAATGATACTGCTGGCGCACGACGTCGCGCCATGAACTTTCTGTCGCTGGCGACCAGCGCAGGACGAACTCCTGCGTACGCGCCTCCTTCTCCTCTCGAAACAGCAGACGGATGCGCCTGAGCTTCTGCGGCGCTTCGAAGAGAAGACGGACCGTCTGTTCTCCTTGGCTTTCCGCGCGCCATCCCGTTGCGCCGACAGCCAGCAGCGCTGATTCGATCGGGTGCGCCGCGTCTTCCGATGTGACTTCGACTCGCGCCAGGCTTTCCAAGTCGAGCCAGCTGGTATTCGCTGACGGGCTTTCTCGGTGTGGCTGCGAAATGATTTGTTTGCGCATTACTCCGATTGTAACTGCTAGTTTCTTTCTGCCAGGCCGGCGTTCTGCTCTGTCAACCTGTCCAGCGCCTCTACTAGCGTCTCAACAGTCGTTATTGGAAGTTCCCGAGCGTAGTGGAATTGCGAGAGAATGTTCAGTGCAATATCCTTACCCCGGTTAGGTATTATCCTGATCACTGAAGCGACCTGCTTCTCAGCCAGCGCATCCATTATCTCGGCAATATAAGAAGCAGCCGAGGGCCGCATCGATTCCAGTCCACGAAAATCGGTCAAAGCGCGTAATCCAGGCGCAACATCTTGCAATGCGTTGCGTACCTGCTCCGCCGTCTGCTTCACCTCTTCTTTCGAGACATGCCCAGCCGCGCTGATGACGAGAAGCCGCTTGGATCCATTTATTTCAACTGAAACCATGACGGAATATGTAGTAAACGAGCAGCCCTAATCCGACCAACGCCAAGGTGATTTGCGGCAAATTCGTTGCGTCGAAGCGCGCTTTGGGGCCTGCCGGCGCCACCGGAGGACAATGACGGCAATGATGGTCGAGGACCGAAAGTGCGTAGCCGCAGTGGGGGCAGGCTTCGAAGGGCATACAATCCCAATCGCAGAATCTCGACCAATAGCGAGGGATATTTTAAAATGAATGCGTAAGATCAAAGATTGGAGAGCGGGAGCGAGGTCAGAGATCAGAGATCAGCCGCGTAGGCGCGAGGCTTGTATCTTCTCTTCGGCACCTGCTTTGGATAAAAGAGTGGGTAGGCGCGAGATCGACGCTCGAGGCTAGCTCCTGGTTGAGACCAGCGGAGCGTGCCGTAGTTGGATCGGCGCCTGCCCTTGGCCA
>QHPU01000055.1 GCA_003219175.1 Verrucomicrobiota bacterium
TTGTTGTTGCAATGTGAACAGGATGCGCACTGTTACCAGGCGTTCCCGCAAATTCACGATGATTGGACAAACGTGCTCGCGCAATTGGAACGCGTCCCGGCGCGAGTGGAATATTCGCCGCCGGACAAGAGCGCCGCGGCGACAGTCGAGATTCAACCGGGAGTTTTCGCCGAGAAAATTCGGACATGGATGTACGGGCGAGATCAGGCTAGTCGCATTCCACTCATCATTCATAACGCGGCATACCGCGATTGGGCGTCGTTCCTGCACGAAGCAATAAGCCCGTCGATCCCGGATTTCATCGCGGATGGGATGTATTTGTCGGTCACGTGTGCGGAGGATGTTCCTTTTATCGATCAGAAGGAAGCGGCGAAATTGAATGCCGGTAATCCTTTTGGCAATTATCGCGTTTTTCAGCAAACACGTGCCTGCGAGATGTGGCCGCGAGCAAAGATACCGGACAATTTTCGTGATCCGGTCTCGTCGAATGTTCCCGTCCTCATTTTTTCCGGCAACATGGACCCGGTGACGCCGCCGAAGCGCGGCGAGGAAGTCGCGCGAAATCTGCCTAATTCCAGACATGTGATCATTCCACAAGCCGGCCACGGGGTGGATGGTTTAACGGATCCTGGATGTGTCGATCGGCTGATCATCGACTTCATGGAAAAGGGCGACCCGAAGAATCTCGATATCAGCTGCGTCGAGCGAATGACGCCACCGCCGTTTGCGACTGAAGCGAGGTAGTCCGACCACCAAGCACATTCCAAGATTGCGGCCGACACGCCCGCCTCTACAGCTAATTCTTTGGCTCATCTGCGATACGAAGCACAACTTTTCCGCGAGTGTGATGCGTCTCGGCCTGTTGTTCGGCCGCGATCGCTTCGCTCAACGGCCGAATTTGGGTGACGATGGGTTTGATTTTCCCGGCGTCGATCAGCTGGCCAATCTCGGAGAGATCTTTCGCGTTCGGTTTAACCCAGATGCCTTCTGCGCGAATCTCGTGTTTCTCGAGTTCCTCCGGATCTGGCCGAGCTACCAGTGTCAAAATGATCCCGCCCTTTTTCATTACAGCGTAAGATCGGGCAAGCGTGTCTTTACCGACCGGATCCAGCACGCAATCGACGTCTTTCGCAATCTCTTCGAATTTTTGTTTTGTGTAATCGATCGCTACGTCCGCGCCCAGCTGTTTGAGCAGATCCTGATTGGCCGTTGATGCAGTCGCGATTACGCGAGCGCCACGCATTTTCGCGATTTGAATAGCGAAGCTGCCGACACCGCCGGAGCCGCCATGAATGAGAATGGTCTGTCCCTCGTGCAGCCGCGCCACATCAACGAGCGCTTGCCACGCGGTCAATGCGCCCATCGGCACCGCCGCGGCTTCAGCAAAGCTAAGCGACTTCGGTTTCGGAGCGACCTCCCATTCCTTGACCGTGACGTACTCGGCCCAGCCGCCACCGAACGTTGGATAACCGTAAACAGCGTCGCCGGCTTTAAGGCTCGTGACGTTTGCGCCAGTTCTTTCAACAATCCCTGCTATCTCGTAACCCGGAATCAAAGGTAAATGTGTCCCCCACTCCTTCGCGAATTTCCCACCGAGCGTGAGCGGATCGGCGGGATTGACCCCGCTCGCGATGACGCGGACCAGCGCTTCATCGTCCTTGGGTTCGGGCCGCGTTACTGCTTCGATCTTCAATACCTCCGGAGCACCGTACTCGTGCGCAACCACCGCTTTCATCATTGGTTTTTCACTGATCCCGAACGCGCCATTGGCGCAAAGGATTGCGAAAAGAGTGAGAATCCGAATCACGTGAAAAGATTTTTCCATACTCGTAAACTTGGCCTGCGATTGTGGCGATGGCGAATCTCTAATTGTCGTTAGGCGAGTTCATAGCGGTACCTCCTTGCTTCCAGCGCGCGTTGGTGAAGCGAGGAGAAGTCTATCGCTACCCATTTGATGATTTAACGATTTAACGCAGCGACGCGGAAGCGCAGTCACTGATTAACAACGGCGTAAAGATGCCACGTGCCGGGAACTCCTTTGAGATCGCGTTCGCCCCGCGGCTCAAAGGAAATGCCCGATCCGGCGATCAGGTCCTTCGTTGTGCTCGAAACCAGAACTTCGCCGGGCGCGCTCTCATTCTGCACGCGCGAAGCAATATGCACCGCGATTCCACCGATGTTATCGCCCATCACCTGGACTTCACCAGTATGGACACCCGCGCGAACGTCGAGCCCCAATTGTTTGACTTGGGAAGCGATCGCAGATGCGCAGCGGACCGCCCGGGCTGGGCCGTCGAAGCTTGCCATGATCCCGTCGCCAGCGGTGTTTGTTTCGCGGCCCCGATAGTGTCCGAACTGAGACCTGGCGAGTCGGTAGTAACTTTCGAGTTTTTCCTTCCAAACCCGGTCACCAAGTTCGCTCAGCATTTTGGTGGAATCGGCGATATCGACAAACAGAATGGTTGCCAATACGCGATCGTCGATGACCTCCTGACGAATCCCGGTAACGAATTCCTGGATATCGCCGATAATTTTTTCCGGCTCGATCGCCATTATGGAGTGGGTGTCCCCGGGATACTCGATAAACCTTGCGCCCGGTATTCGCTTTGCCATATCACGCGCGCCTTCCACGCTCACCGCCGGATCACCTGTCCGATTCATGATTAACGTTGGGACTTTGATCGCGCTCAGGATCGGCCGAGTGTCGATCTCGGAATTCATTGTTTCGTACGCCGCCACGGCCGAGGGACTCCCGGCAGCACGCATGTAGCGCTTGGCCTGATCTATTACATCCTGCGAAGCATCCGGTCCGAGGCCGGCGCCAGGTCCTCGGATGTACCATTCTGACGGCCAGTTTTCGCGAACGTCTCGGACCATCTCCGCGTATTGCTGCGTATTCAGTCCCCAAGGATGATCCTCACTTGCGCACCATCGGGCCATTCCTCCCCAGGTAACGAGTGATCGGGTCCGCTCCGGATAGGTCGCAGCGAACATGCACGCCATCGACGCACCTTCGGACACACCAAAAATGACGGCGGATTTGAGGCCGAGCGCGTCCATGACAGCGCGAATATCGTCGGTTCGTTGTTCGAGCGTTGCCATCTGCGTCGGGCGATCGGACAGACCTGTGCCCCGCTTATCAAAACGGATGAGCCGGCAAATCGTTCCCAGTTTCAGAAAAAAATCCGCGCGCATCGGAAACTCCCAATCCATGTCCAGATGGGAAAAGGTTCCCGGTGCCCAAACGAGGTCGAATGGGCCGGTGCCGTTCACTTGATAGGCAATGTAAACGTCGCCGCTCTTAGCGTAGTTAGTTTCGGGTTTCATAGATTCCCACGCGTGCGCTGATCAAGACTATCGATCATTCGTCGTTGCTCACCTTCTTTTGGCATTAGCCGGGTCTGACTCGACCACCTCCGTCGGCTAAGAGCCCATTTCCAAACGCCGAGATCACGCAATTGGCCGGTGGCCGTGCCAGCCCAGTCATTGTTTGAGGCAGGGCAGGCTGGGCTCGGATGCAGAATCTGGCCGACCCGCAATGGCGGATCGGCGGTGATATCGCGTGCGCGTTTCCCAGCGAATTCACCGATACCGATGAGCCATTCCGGTTGCAGGATGCGAACAATCTCCCGCAGATGTTCGTCACATACGCCAAAAAGTGGAGCGCGCTCGCCTGGCGGCAGTTTGTCCGGAGTTCGATTGCGTCCGCTTGCCTCGACAAACGCGAGAGGGCAATAATTCACCACCAGGTGTTCTTCGAAGAACTTTTCGGCAGAGCCAAAGCGTTTCGCGAACAATCCCCACAAACGCTGACCGCTGATCTCGCTCCGCGTGCAATTGAATCCCATCACCGGCCGTTTGGGATGCTCGTCAGGGGGACGCTCAATCGTGGCTTGAATGCCAAGCCAATCGCGCACCGCCGCAATTTCCCCGAACGGGATACCGGTTTGCGCCATACCAAACGGACCGGGATTCATTCCGAGGAACAACACGCGTTTGCGGCCATTGCCATAGCGTCGCAAATAGATCTCGTGCGCATTCCAGGCGTAAACGAGCGGATTGTAAACGTACGCTACCGGAGCCGCGAACTTCAGTGTTTCAACTGCATCGCGCAGGCGCCTCGCCGCGCCGATTAACAGATCACTCGTTGCCACACTTGATGTTACGACAAGGAAGCAGCGATTCGAGATCTGTCTGGGCGCAGCTTCGACTCGAATGGCCCCGCCGCGAAAACTACCAGCCTAGCACCTTCGCGAAAATGAGTGGTGCCACGATGGTGGCATCGGATTCGATAATGTATCTTGGGGTATTGGCGCGCAGTTTCCCCCAAGTGATTTTCTCGTTAGGAACGGCGCCCGAATAGGAACCGAAGCTGGTGGTGGAATCGCTGATCTGACAGAAGTAACCCCACTCTGGAACATCGGTGTCTTTCACGTCCTGGTTCAACATAGGCACAACGCATATCGGGAAGTCGCCCGCGATACCACCGCCGATCTGGAAAAAGCCGATCGAAGAATCCTTGGAGACGCGCCGATACCAGTCGGCGAGTTCCATCATGTATTCGATGCCGGAACGAACCGTGTGCACCTCGCAAAGTTCACCGGTGATATTGCGAGCGGCATAGATGTTTCCCAAGGTGGAATCTTCCCAACCGGGCACGAAGACCGGGAGGTTTTTGTGGGCGGCAGCCATCATCCAACTCTCGTTTGGATCGATCTCGTAGAATTTCTTTAGCCGGCATTCGCGCAAGATCTTGAAAAGAAATTCGTGGGGAAAAAGACGTTGTTTGTTCTCAGCGGCACCGATCCATTCTTCGATGACAATTTTCTCGATCTTACGGATAGCGTATTCCTCTGGGATACAGGTATCGGTCACGCGATTGAGATGGCGGCTAAGCAGTTCTTCCTCGGCTTTCGGGGTGAGCTCGCGGTAATTAGGAATGCGCTCATATCGAGAACGCGCAACAAGGTTAAAGAGGTCTTCTTCCAAATTCGCCCCGGTGCAGGTGATGGCGTGAACCTTGTCCTGCCGAATCATTTCCGCCAGGGATACACCCAGTTCAGCCGTACTCATCGCGCCGGCGAGCGTGATCATCATCTTTCCGCCTTGCTCGAGGTGCGCATTGTAGGCCTCCGCGGCGTCCTTGAGGACAGCGGCGTTGAAATGCCGGTAATGGCGATCAATAAACTGACTGACACTACCAGGTTTCACACTAGCCATTTGCAACGATTGGACTTCGCGTTGTCAATGCGCAATTGGATTAATTCTTGAGCGGTTGATCATGCATTCTTTCGGAAAACAATCAATTCTGGGATGCCACCGAGTTTTTACGGAACGCGCCGGTCCGCGTCGAGCCAGCGCCTGCAAGGAGATTTTAGCAAGCGGGACTTGCACTTAGGGCAATGCAGCAAGGATTCGCGCGACTAGGAATTGCGGTGCGATTCCGAGAAACAGCACGGCGGCTGCAGCGAAGGCGATGGTCAGTCTGGCAAGTCCGTTTTCTGCCGCGGACGATTGCCGGGCCCTTTCAGCACCCTGGGTTTGGAAAATCACCTTTAACACGATCAGATAATAGTAGAGCGAGATCAGACTCCCGAAGAGGGCAAGGGCTACCAGCCAGAGGAGACCGTGATTTGCGCCAGCGCGAAATGCGGCGCTGAAGAGGTAGAACTTGCCGAAAAATCCGGCGAGCGGCGGAAGGCCGGCCAACGACAACATGAATATCGCCATGCACCCGGCGAGCAATGGTGAAATCCTTCACGCCCGCCGGCAATTATTCCGAGCAAGGTATAACCGCCATGAGCGACAGCGGAGTAGGCCAGCAACCGGCGCAGGTTGGTTTGGACCAGGGCCACGAAATTACCAATCAGAATCGAGAACGCCGCCAAGGCCGCTAACACCGGCGACCAGCCAGCCACCATCGCACGCCAATCCGCGCTGCCGTGAACCGAGCTGAATCCAACCAGCATAATTTTCCCGAGCACCACGAACGACGCGACCTTCGATCCTGAAGCGATGAAAGCGGCGGTGGAAACTGGCGCGCCCTGATACGTATCCGGCGCCCAGAGATGGAAAGGTGCCGCTGCAATTTTGAAGGCAAACCCGACCAAGGTCATAGCGAGGCCGGCAAAAAGCAGCGGGGACAGAGGCTCGGTATTAAGCCTGTCCGCAATGGCCGCAAGACTGGTGCTACCCGCCATTCCGTAAATGAGGCTTAGTCCAAAAAGCGTAAAAGCACTGGCGGTACTGCCAAAGAGAAAGTATTTGAGCCCGGCTTCGGCGGACCGGCTGTCGCCTTTGTCGAACGCAGTCATGAGGTAAAGCGACAGCCCGGTAAGTTCGAGCCCGATGAAAATCATGAGTAATTCTTCGCTGCTAACGAGAAGTAGCAGACCGATGGTCGCGAGCAGAACGATGGCAAGATACTCGCCGTAATTCGATGTCTCGCGCGATGTGAGCAAGATGGTAAAGAAGGCAAGGACCAGGCAGACGATCTCGAAGAGCGAGTTAAGCGGCGAGATTACCAGCATGCCGCGGAAGAGATCGGCGCGCGATGGAAGCATGACAATGGCCGCGATGGCGACAATCAGTCCGAGCGCCGCGACCAGGGTGCAAGTCCCGGTAGAGGCGGCCGCCGTGTCCGCAGTCCTTCGTGACATCGATGCAGGTACGGCGTGGGTCGCACGTTCCTGTGGTTTTGCAGGCGCCACGCCTGTCACTACAGTTCTTCGTCCAGTCGCTACTCCAATTGCGAGAACAATCAAAGCCGTCAAGGTAACAATCGCTTGGGGCGACGCGAGTTTGAGTAGCTCGAGGTAGGACATTGACATCGTTACAACGTTAAAATGTTACATCGTTAAAAAAGAAGAATTTCTTAGCCTCCTGTTTTCAGGAATCGCATACTCTCCACTGCCGGTTGAATACGATCGAGCAGTAGCTTTGGATAAACGCCGATCGCGATCGTCGCCAAGATAAGTAGACCAGCGCCAAGTTTTTCGGCGAGGGTAATGCGTCCGTATTCATTCCAATCCGCATCCAGCGCTACGCGGCCTTGTTGCAGGCGGATGTTTGCCGCGCTATCGCCAAAAAAGCTTTTCTTGAGAGCGCGCAAAGTAAACGCCGCGACCAGCACCATGCCGGCGCCCGTGATCCAGACCGCGAGTGGGTATGTTTTCCACACGCCGATCAGAATGGTGATTTCGGCGGCAAACCCGCTGAACCCGGGAATGCCCATCGATGCGGCAGAAGCGATAACAAAGACAAACGCCGCGAAGGGAAGGGCACGATTTAATTCCATCAGCGACAAGTCGTCGAGGTCGCGCGTGTGCGTCCGTCGATAAATCATTCGTCCGGCAACGGCGAAGAGGAGTGCACCGATTACGCCGTGTGAAAACATTTGCAGCACCGCCCCCGACACGCCGAGAACGTTTGCGGTAGCGAGGCCAAGAAGGACGAAACCCATGTGACTCACACTCGAGTAACCAATGACGAATTTCAGGTCGCGCTGCCGCAGCGCCACCGCAGCTGCGTAGACAATTCCAATAACGGCCAGAACGGCGATCCATTTGCTCCACATTTGAAGGCCCTGCGGAAAAAGGTTCATGGCCACGCGCAGACCGCCGTAGGCACCGAGCTTCATTACAATACCGGCGAGCAACATTGAACCCGCGGTGGGCGCGGCGACATGGCCGGTCGGTGCCCAGGTGTGCAATGGCCAAATGCCGGCAAGGATGGCGAAGCCAAGGAACAAAACTGGAAAGGCCCATCGTTGCAGTTGCGGATTGAATTGAAATTGCGCCAGCTGATTCAGGTCTAGTGAACCACCGGTGACATAGGCGGCGATTATTCCAATGAAAACGAGGGCGCCGCCGAAGAAGGAATAAAGCGTCAATTTCATTGCGCCGTATTCCTTATTGGTCGATCCCCAGATCGCGATCAGGAAATACTTCGGGACGATGACCAGTTCGTAGAAGACAAAGAGCAGAAACAAGTCGGCACTTAGAAACACGCCAAAGGAGCCGGCAACTACAAGGAGAAGCCAAAAGAAGAATTCATTCGGGCGTTCGGTAACGTCCCAGGAAAAGAGCACTGAGCTAACCGCCGTTATCGATGTGACCAGAACGAGAGTCAGGCTGATTCCGTCGACCGCAAGATGATAGTTCATGCCGAGGGCTGGCACCCACGGAGCGCGCACAATGGTGGTGAAATGGGCGAGATCGAGATCACGACAGAAAAGCAAGGACAAGCTAATTGCAAAACCCGCCCCCGTTGCGAGGAATGCGATCCAGCGTGAAAACGTGCGCGGCAAAAGCAGCACTGCGACCGCTCCTGCGAAGGTGATGTAAATTGTCCAGGCGATCATCAAGATTTCCGCGTCCGATATCGCGGAGCCGTCTCGCGCACATGAAATCCAATTTCGCGACGCGGTTTTTCCGGCGTTGCCATTAACTGTCGGATCGCTTCGAGAATCGCATCGATCTTTTCGTCGTGTTTCCCAACTCGCCTTTCCAGCTCGGCAAATTTTCGAGCCAGTTCGCGATTTGTCTCAAGCGTCTCCCGGAGCTTCACAAATGCGCGCATGATTGCGATATTGACTCTCACCGCGCGTTCGCTTTTCAACACGCTAGACAACATCGCCACGCCCTCTTCACTAAATGCATAAGGCAGATGCCGTCGACCGCCTCGTCTTTTTGATCTTCCAAATTGGAATATCAAATGGTCCGTCTCTGCGGGGGTGAGCTGGAACATGAAATCAGTGGGGAACCGCTCTCGATTGCGATTGACCGCCTTATTCAGGTTACCGGTAGTTACGGAGTAGAGTGGGGCCAGTTCAAAATCGAGAATCACTCTCTGGCCTCGAAGCAAATGAATCGACTTCGCAATTTGTTGAATGGGGACGATCGCTTTGCTCATGGCCGGATCATCAGGCAAGCAACCGTGCCATGTGCACAACAGTGGTGTTAAAAATGTTGAAGAGGAATTGAGGGGCGATGCCAATCGCGAACATGAGAAGTGTGACGGGAATAATCGCCCATTTTTCGTGAGAGCTGAGATCGAGGAAGGTAGAGCAGGCCCTCGTAAGCGGACCGCTGAAGAGCGATTGCATAGCGCGCATAAAGACAACGGCGGTGAAAAGGAGACCAAGCACCGCGACGGCGGTATAGCCGGCAGCAATGGCAAAGGAACCTTTAAAAATGAGAAACTCGCCGATAAATCCGTTGAGTCCGGGTAATCCGAGCGACGAAAACATGACCACGCTCATCCAGCCACAAAGGAGCGGGGTGCGCTGCATCAGGCCGCCGAAATCGTCGATTCCGCGCGAACCGCGGCGTTGTTCAAGTAATCCGACAAAATAGAACAGTGCCGCGGCAGTGATGCCGTGATTGAACATTTGCATGACAACGCCGCTCAAGGCCGCATGCATTTCTTCCAAAGGCCGAACCGCCGGCGCAGTCGCCGCAAACAGTCCGAGCATGCAGTAGCCGAGATGATTGATTGATAAGTAGGCAACCATTCGTTTCAGATCGGATTGAGCCCAGGCCACAAGTGGAGGGATTACGATCGAACAAACCGTCAGCGTCAACAGCCATGGCCCTAATGTCGCAATCTCGTTAGGGAAAAGTGGCAGGAGCAAGCGGATAAAACCATAAACCCCCATTTTCGACAGGGCACCCGTCAACACCATCGAGACACCAGTGGGCGCAGCCTCGTAAGCGTCGGGTAACCAGGTATGAAAGGGGAAAAGCGGGACCTTGACCGCGAGTCCGAGAAAGATTCCGGCGAAGGCGAGCCATTTTAGCTTGCCCGGCAACACATCCCCGGTTTTCCCAAGCTCGGCCAGGCTGATGAAATCGAACGTTCCCCTGGCGAAATAAATGCCGAGAAACGAGAGCAGCATGGCAACGCTGCCGAGAAAAGTATAGAGGAAGAATTTGGTGGCGGCCCGATCACGATTTTCACCTCCCCACATTTTTATCAGGAGAAACGCCGGGACCAGGCTCATCTCATAGAAGAGAAACCAGAGGACGAAATTGTGGGCAGTAAACGTGCCGTAAAGCGCAGCCTGCGTGATTAACATTAGCGCGCAGAAGCTACGGTCCATTTTTTGCGCCAGCAACGCAAATGGAAAAACTAACGAGGTCAGGACAACCAGAAGCAGACACAGACCGTCGATGCCGAACAGGTACTCGGCCCCAATCGCCGGCAGCCAGCTATGACGTTCTACCAACTGAAGACCAGGCAAACCGGGATCGAAGTTTCGCCATATTATGAAAGCGCATATTATCGTAATCAGGTTGAAGACCAGAGCGAGCGCGCGGGCGTAATTACGCGTCGCGCTAACCAGAAGTGCGCCGACAAGCGGAGTTACTATTAGAGTGGTGATCAAGCCAGCCATGCGTAGAGGACAAGCAGAAGAAGCATTCCAATGGCGATTGCGCCAAGGTAGGCCTGGATTTGGCCGGAATGACGCGCTGCGATCAAGCGACCGAATCGACGCGCACCAGCCGTAGTATTATCAACCCGGGCATTGATGGCGTGGTCGTCAAAACCTTTGCTCAACACGGCAAAGGCCTGACCCATTCCGGAAAACAGATTGACCAGGCCGTCCCAGAAATATCGGTCCAGAAAATCAGACAGATGCGCGACTACCCGACTGAAAGCGATGAAGGTGTGTTCGTAGAATTCGTCGATCCACATTTTCTGGCCGAGAAATCGGAACAGGCCCGGTTGGGCACGCGCCAACGGATCAGTTTCGCCGGCATTGCGGTACATCAACCAGGCAAGCCCAATGCCCGCGGCGACCAGAAGGAGCGACAGAAAAAGCATCGGCTGAATCAAAGCGCCGAAATCAAGACGGGCTGGTTCTCCGTTAAGATAGGCGTGCAGCCAAGGCCAGGCTGGCGTGAGAACGATCGCCAAAATAATCGAACAGACTGCAAGAATAATTAACGGCATTGTCATTACTCGCGGACTTTCGTGCGCGTCTGAAGTCTCACGCTTGCGGCCAAAGAAGACGTAAATCATTTGCCGCGTCATATAGAGCGCGGTGAGGATGACGCCGGCGAGCATCAGGTAATGCGGCAGACGGGAGAGCGGCCACTCCGCGGTGCGGTGCAGGATTTCCTCTTTGGTCCAGCCGCCGGAGAAGAAAAAGGGAACGCCGCTCAGATTCATCATGCCAATGGTGTAGGTGAGAAACGTGACCGGCATGATCCAGCGAAGCCCGCCCATTTTGCGAATGTCCTGCTCATGATGGAGGCCGTGGATGACCGAGCCGGCACCGAGAAACAAGAGCGCTTTGAAAAAGCCGTGGGCCAAAAGGTGCATGATGCCCGCGGCGACGCCACCGACTCCGAGCGATACCATCATCAATCCCAGTTGCGAGACGGTGGAATAAGCGAGAATGCGTTTGATATCGAACTGCGCCAGGGCGATGAGCGAAGCCATTAACGCGGTCACGACACCGATCGATATGACCACCATGAGTGACGGCGTCACCCCGTTTACTGCGCCTAACGAGAATAAGGGATAAACACGGGCGACAAGAAATACACCGGCTGCCACCATCGTAGCAGCGTGGATTAACGCGCTGACCGGCGTCGGTCCTTCCATCGCATCGGGCAGCCAGACGTGGAGTGGGAACTGCCCCGATTTACCAACAGCGCCGCAAAAAATCAGGAGGGCGACGAGCGTGGCGCTCGACCCAATTTTCAGCAGACCACTCGGTTCCAGCGCGCCGTTACCGTTGTCATAAAAGAGAAGGGTGCCGCTGGTGTGATACAGCCAGAGCATCCCAAGAAAGAATCCGAGATCGCCAATTCGCGTGGTAATGAAGGCCTTCTTTGCAGCGGCAGCTGCACTTGGCCGGTCGATCCAGAATCCGATGAGCAAATACGACGCCAGGCCAACAAGTTCCCAGCTAACAAAAAGTAGGAGCAGGCTATTTGCGATAACTACTCCGAGCATTGCGCCGGAAAAGAACGAAAGATAAGCAAAGAAGCGGGTGAAGTTTTTGTCGCCCGCCATATAGCCGACGCTGAAGACAAAAATGCAAAGGCCGACCAGCGTGATCATGATCAACATGGCGGCAGCAAGTGGATCAAGCACCCAGCCGAGGCGAAGTGCCTGGTCGCCGAAGGTAAACCAGGTGAAACTCTGAACAGCGCGGAAGCCCGGAGCCTGCAATGTCGGCAGAAACGCCAGGATCGAGAATCCGAGCGCAATGATTTGACCGATGATTGCAGCTCCGGCCGCGGCGGCTCGGCGTGAGCTGGACAAGAACAGAATCAGGAGCGAAAACGCCAGCGGTACCGCTGGAATCAGCCAAATATTGGTGACGATCCAGCTCATGAAGCTTCCGAAGAAAGCAAACACCGAACGCCGAACGCCGAACGCCGAACGCCGAATTCAGAAACTTCTTCCCATTCGGCGTTCGGCGTTCGGCGTTCGGCGTTCGATGTTTGCTGCACGTTCTAGCCTTTGAGCTGATTTAGTTGATCGACATTGGTGCTGCGATAGTGCCGATAAATTGCGATGACGAGGGCGAGTCCGACCGTGGCCTCCGCCGCAGCGATGGCGATGGAGAAGATAGCGACCATTACTCCAACCGGTGGTTGTGGCTGCGAGCCGAAGCGCCAGAAGGCGATGAAGTTCAAGTTCGCGGCCGCGAGCATCAGCTCGATTCCGATTAAAATGAAAATGGCGTGACGCCGGCTGAGCGCGGCGAGCAGGCCGATCGAGAAGAGTGCGCTTGAGACGATAAGGAAGAGCTGGAGCGTGGAAGTCATCGCCGCCGATAAAACGTTAAAAATGTTAAATCGTTAAACAGGTAGGCGTTGATCTTCAGTTCCGCTTTAACTTTGTAACGCATTTAACTATTTAACGTTCGATTTTCTCCTCCATCACCAAAATGAGGGCTCCGATAAGTGCGACGGTGAGGACAAGGCCGACGCATTGCAGCGGCCAGACGTAATCGGTCATTAGTGATTCGCCAATCTGTTTCACCGTCAGTGGCTCGAATTGCGGCGCGAGAACCGCGAGCGACGTCGTGTTCAAAATTATCCAGAGCAGTCCCCCGAAGACAGCAAGCGCAACAATCACGCCGCCCCAATTAATGCCGCGCTCGCTAACGATATCGCGACGCGTCAGGAGAATGGTGAAAAGGATCAGGACCGCGACCGCTCCAACATAAACAAAAACCTGGACCAAGCCGACGAACTCGGCGCCCAACAGGAAAAAGTACGCTGCGATACCGACAAATACGATTACCAGACTAAGGGCAGCATGGATCAGTTTGGGAAGTGTCGCGGCGGCGAGCGCACCAGCGATCGTAATAATAGCTATCACGATAAAGGCCGTGGCATTCATTCAATAACAAGATGTTTCACGCAAGAAGGTTGTAGGGCAGGCGCGTCGCCTGCCGAATCTGACAGAGCGGCAAGTGGTGCGCTTGCCCTACAATATCTTGTGAGAGCGGGGTTGTTCATTCAACGAAACGATAGGTGCGCGGGGCAAACTTCTTTTTCGTCTCCAGCAAAAGGGACAGCGTGAGATAAACAATTGTGATCACCGCCAGCGACCACAGCCAGCCCGCCAAGCCGCGTCCCTGATAATGCCAGACGGCGGCGGCAATAATGCAGGTGAAAGCCATCGGCAGCATGAATTTCCAGGCGAAGTTCATGATTTGATCGACGCGCGTGCGCGGCAGCGTCCCGCGGATCCAGATGTAAACAAAAAGCAGCGCACTCAATTTGAGAAAAAACCAAATGTACGATGGAATGAATTGGAGCACGGCGATCGGTGCGTGCCAGCCGCCGAGAAACAGAGTCACCGCGAGACCACTAATCGCGAACATTCCAAAATATTCCGCCAGGAAAAAAGTAGCATATTTGAAACCGGAATATTCCGTCATGTGACCGGCGACTATTTCGGACTCGCCTTCCGGGACATCGAACGGGGTGCGGTTGGATTCGACCAAACCCGAGACGAAAAACAGAATGAAGGCAGCCGCGCCCCAGGGCGTAGTAACAAACCAATGCGGCACAATTCCAAATGAATAACCATCCTGCGCGGCGATAATCGCATCAGGCGAAAGCGCGCCCGCGACCATCACCACGGGGAGCGTGGTGACGATAAGCGGCAATTCGTAGCTGACCATTTGCGCGATGGCGCGCATTGCGCCCAGCATGGAAAACTTGTTGTTGCTGCCCCAGCCCGCCATGAAGACGGCCAGCTCAGTGGTTGAACCGACGGCGAAGAAAAACAGGATGCCGCCATCGATCGCGAACGGTGTCATGTTTCGCCCATATGGAATGACGCCAAGCGTGAGGATGGCTGTGGCGGCCACGAGGATGGGCGCGAGAAAATGCACCACCTTGTCGGCCCGCGCCGGCACGACGTCTTCCTTGATCAACATCTTGATCCCATCGGCGACTGGTTGAAAAAGGCCGAACGGGCCGACGCGATTCGGCCCGTAACGGTTTTGCATGCGGCCCAAAATTTTCCGCTCCAGGACAGAGATGAGAGCAAAGATGGTGAGAAAAACTCCGAGTAACGCACTGATATTAATCAGAATCGACACGATGGTCGTTACCCAATCGGGCGTCCCTGAAAGCAACGACAGGATCCATTGCTTTGCGCTGACAAAAATCTGGTCGAGTGATTGGCTCACGCTCGAGAAAGAAAAGCGGTGAGCAGTTCGTTAATCAAGGAATAAGCGTAGCCTGGCGGCGGAGAATACGATGGAGCGCAAGCATGGCGAAAGCAATGCAGACCACTCCGGCGAGCCCATCGAAGTGCAACATCCAGGCAGTGCCATAACGATCGTGCACCCAGCCATCGAGCGCAGTCATATAAACAACCGGCAAATTGCCTAACGAACAGAGTGCCGCGTACTTAGTCGAAGCGGCCCCTTTTCCGATGGCCAGAAGGACCAACGCCGAAAACGCGGCGTAGGCCACGCCGTTGGTGAACGCATAGAAAAGAACGCCAACCGAGAATGAAGCCGGAGTGCGCGCAGCGATGGCCATGATGATGGCGACCGCGGCAATGGCGATTCCGGAGGTGAAGTAAGTCCACCAAAAACCAACGCGATCTGCGATCCAGCCACCGACGACGCAGCCAACTGCGGCGACCACGCCGTTCAAGACGCCGGTGACCAGAGCCACCATATCCGCGCTCGCGTGCCAGTCTGGCGCGACCGCGGCCCAGACGTTATTCATTGCCCCGGCGCCGATCGGCGAACAAACGAGAATGGTGACGAGGAGAGGGATCGCGGCCGTGACAATGGCGACCAGATCCCGCCAAAGAAGCAGCATCCGTTGGCGCAACGTTTCCGTGGTTACAATCCGAACATCGGCGACGAAAAGCAGCGCGACCGCGCAGGCCAGCATCGAGATCGCGAGCGCGGCTCCGGCGATTTCCTTGGAATAATGTGCCGCTAACCAGACTCCGGCGCCGCCGCCGATACCGTTGCCGCCGAGATTACCCGCCTGATACCAGCCGGCGGCGCGCCCTTTCGCTTCTTCGGCGACAGTGTGCGCCATCATTCCGCCTAGCGGCAACATCACGAGCGTGCTCGCGACCTGCGAAATGAAAACTACTGCGTAGATCAATCCGCTCGAGCTTGTTCGCAGCGGAATTACGCTCAGGAGAAAAAGCGTCGCCGCGGTCGTGATTAATCCGATCAAGTACCAGCGCCGCGCCGTTAGCGTGAGATCGGCGACCGGTCCCCAGAGAAATCGCCAGAGATTTGCGGAAACTCCGAGAGCAACGATGGCCGAGGCTGCCGCCACGGAAAATCCGGCCTGCGTCAAAACGAACGGAAGAGTGATCGACGCAAATCCACTGCTGATCCCCGAGGGCAGATCGAGAAAGAAAAAGAGGAATGGCCGGATCGATTCACGGCTGTGCATGAATGAATTATCTCAATTGTTGGCCACGTATTAACACGGATGAAACATAGATAAAGAGTAGTAATGTTTCCTCTGTCGATCAGTGTAAATCCTTGTCCATTTGTGGCCGACTAAAACTTTCGCAACAATGACTCCGAATCCGTACTTGTTTATCATCGTCTTTGTCGGCGTGGCGTTGGTATTTCCGGTGATTCCGCTTGGGCTGGCGTGGTTGTGGCGGCGATTCTTTCAGCCGTCCAAGCCGGGCATGGAAAAGAACGCCACTTATGAATGCGGCGTGGAATCGCTCGGCGACGCGCAGATTCAGTTCCGATCGCAATATTATTTATATGCGATCATCTTTTTGATCTTCGATGTGGAAGCGATTTTCCTGGTGCCGTTTGCCGTGGCATTCACCGGCCTGCCGGTGGGCGCGTTCATCGCGATTCTGATTTTTCTGTTATTGCTTCTGGAGGGACTCATTTGGGCATGGGGCAAGGGTTGCTTAAATTGGGCGAAGTGACGCCGCGGACAGTTGGAGTGGCGGAGGATTGGGGAAAGAATGACTGAACAAATCGACGAAGGATTGCGAAGCGAACTGCAACGCCAGGGCATCTGGGTCACCTCGATGCAGGATCTTTATAATTGGGGGCGCAAGAACTCGATCTGGCCATTACAATTCGGGCTCGCCTGTTGCGCAATTGAAATGATTGCGACAGCAGCGTCGCGTTACGACATCGCGCGATTCGGGGGTGAAGTTTTCCGACCATCACCGCGGCAGGCTGATTTGATGATCGTGGCCGGGACGGTGACGAAAAAGATGGCGCCACAAATTGTGCGGCTCTACAACCAGATGCCGGACCCGAAGTATGTTATCGCCATGGGCGCATGCGCGATTTCAGGTGGACCATTCAAACAGGGCTACAACGTTCTTAAGGGAATCGACCGTTACATTCCAGTCGATGTGTACATTCCCGGTTGCCCTCCGCGGCCCGAAGCTCTGTTACATGCGTTCATGGAATTACAACGCAAGATCGACGAACAGAAACTACGTGGCTCAGACAAAGCGGAACATCTGCGTCCGGATCAACCGAGCGAGTTTCCGGTGCCGGCTTTCGGCGCACATGATTTGGAACCGACAGCAAATGCAGATGTCTTTCATCCGATGAAGATCGAAAGAGAGGGCTAAATTGTTAAATGAGTTACAACGTTAAAAAGGGAAAGCGGCGTAAGGGTCTGAATGGGGCGCAGGCTTCCAGCCTGTGGGGCAACCAGGCGTCTCGCCTGGTTAGTCGTTCCAAGCAGGCAGGATGCCTGCGCCATGTCTAAATGCTACCATTAGAGCAAATCAAAACGCGCATCGAATCTGCCGTCAGCGGTGCGAAGATAGACATCGTGGCCAACGGCGGTCCGTCGCAGCAGGCCTCGCTCTTGATCGATAACGAACATGCCGTCGCAATCGCCCGGTTTTTACGGGATGATCCGGAGTTGCGACTGGATTTTTGTTCCAATGTAACCGGGGTCGATTGGCTCGATCGGACAATCAAAAAAACGGTGAAGGTGAAGCAAGTTGTCGATGCTGTTGAAAAAGAAGTCGATGAAACAAGGCAGGAGGTAATTCCGGGTTATCTGGAAGCGGTTTACCATCTATATTCGATCGCACGAAAACATGGGCCGTTGATTATTCGAATGCGCACGACAGATCGCGCCGCGGAAACGCGATTGCCATCGCTGACGCCGCTGTGGCGGAGCGCGGAATTCCAGGAACGGGAAATTTTCGATCTCTACGGAATTTACTTCGAAGGGCATCCCGATCTCCGACGGATTCTAATGTGGGACGAATTCGAGGATTACCCGATGCGAAAGGATTATCGCGAGCCGGACGACTACGAATACGAGCCGACGCCGCACGGCGATGTGCTAGAGAAAGCGAAACGGCATTACGCGCTACGGCCGCAGCTCGACGGCGCCGAAAATATCGTTGAACCGTTAGACCGTTGAAGCGTTTAAGCGGAAATGAGTGCGATAGTTGAAACAATCGAAGCGATGGAGCGGCCGCCGGTGACCATGACTTCGCGGCTCGAGGGCGAATTGCTCGAAGTCTCGATGGGGCCGCAGCATCCGTCGACTCATGGTGTGTTCCGGATGAACGTAGCGCTTGACGGCGAGATCGTTCGCAAACTCAAGCCTGTCTTCGGTTATCTGCATCGGAACCACGAGAAGATCGGCGAGAACACGAGCTACCTGGGCTCCATGCCATACACCGATCGGCTCGATTACTTTTGTTCGATGACTAATAACTGGGCTTACGCCCTCAGTGTCGAGAAACTGGCCGGGATCGAGGTTCCTGAGCGCGCTGAATACTTACGCGTCGTTCTAGCCGAACTAACTCGGCTTCAAAACCATGCTTCGCTGCTGGGTTTTCTACTTAGTGACATGGGCGCGTGGGGCACGCCGCTCATGTACGCCTTTCGCGAACGCGAGAAGATTCTGGACTTGTTTGAGTCGCTCTCCGGTTCACGCATGATGTGTGACTACATGCGTTTCGGCGGTTGCCGCGTGGACGCCAGCGCTGAATGGTTGGCGCGGGCAAAAGAAATCGTTGATCGTTTCCCGAACTTTCTCGATGAATTCGAGAAGCTAATTGTAGAGAACGAAATCCTAATCGCGCGGACTCAGAACGTTGGCAAGCTGTCGCCACAGCTTGCGATTAGCGCGGGGATCACCGGCCCGATGCTTCGTGCCTGTGGCGTAAACTACGATATCCGCAAAGTAGATGGCTATGGATACTATCCGCGGTTTCAGTTTCGCATTCCATTAGGTGAGCACGGCGATACTTACGATCGTCTGATGATGCGTGCGCTGGAGATGCGCGAGAGCATTTCCATCCTGAACCAGGCTTTCGAACAAATACCTGCGGGTCCGATTATGAATCCGAAGGTGAAGGTCCGCGCTTTCAGACCACCCGTCGGCGAAGCGTATGGGCGCATCGAAGCCCCGAAAGGCGAGCTCGGCTTCTATCTAATAAGCGACGGGAGTCCGAATCCGTACCGTTATCGTGTCCGCCCGCCGAGCTTTATTAATTTAACTATCCTGGAAGATCTTTGTCTTGGTCACACTGTGGCCGATGTGATGGTCATTCTCGGCAGCGTGGATATCGTCATGGGAGAGGTGGACCGGTGACCAAAGGTCACGCGTTAAATAGTTAAATGAGTTACACGGTTAAAAGGGGCCTCACTTACTGCTCTCTCCAGACCCACCCCTGTGCCCTAACTGCCGGTCCTAGCCGGACTGACGTCTCTCCCAGCGGGAGAGAAAGGGAGAGGAGACTGTCGCGCTACTCTTCAACGTTTCATCGCTTCAATGAGGTAACTCTTTTCATTTGTCCCTGCAGTGCGATTTCTCAACCTTAGCGTCCGTCATCTGTCGAACCTCAAGGCCGACGATGCAGACGTCGTCGTCGAAGGTTTCGCGCTGAGTGAAATTTCGGACCTCGGTGAGCAGTGCAGAAAAAAATTCCTTCGGCGGAAGCGTGGCGTAGCGGCCGGCCGAAAGATGCAATCGTTCTTCAGTAAAGAGAGCGCCGGAAGAGTCTTCGACCTCGAAAAGGCCGTCGGTAAACAGCATGATCAGATCGCCTTCGGTCAGCGACCGGATTGATGTGCTGTATTTGACGTCAGGGAAGATTCCCATCGCCGGACCGCGCTGGCCGTCGGCCTGAAGTATTTCCGGAATCAGTTCGCCGCGCTGGAGTCGGAAGGCGGCGGGATGTCCGGCATTGGCAAAGCGCAGTTCAGCCCGCTGCACATCGGCTACGAGATAGAAACAGGTCGCGAACATGGTTGTGCCAGCCTGCTTGAGAATGACGGAGAGGGCGCGATTGATTTTCGAGAGAAGCTCGCCTGGGTTCGCGGCCACGCGGGCATGGTCTTCCACGAGGCCACGAATCATGCTGGTGACGAGAGCAGAGCGGACACCGTGTCCCATTACGTCGCAGATTAAGACACCGGCGGCGGTTTCGCCGAGGGGAAAGACGCTGAAGAAATCGCCGCCGACGTTACCGGTAGGAAAGTACAGACTCAGGAAACGCAAGGCGCTTTCCTGGGCCGACACATTGGGCGGGACGGTAGGAAATTGCTGAGGAAGAAGAGCGACCTGGAGTTCGCGTGCCATCTGCAATTCCTCTTCCATCTGCTCGTTCTTTTCGCGCAGCTGCTGGGTGCGTTGCTGGACGCGTTCTTCCAGCTCCGCGTTCAGGGCGAGAAGTTCTTGCTGGGCAGCATTCCGGGCGGCCTCGGCTCGATCGATTCGCCCGCCTATAACCTCCGAAACCTGGGAGATAATCCAGGTGATCAAAGCCGCGGAAGCGATGGCGCATATTGCCGTAGTCAACGCCGGATTAACGTTGGTCCAGTGCGGCAGCTTCACATTGATCCAGCCATTGATGAGCGCGGCGCCGATGACAATGGGGACGAAAGCCCGCAGCAGAACCGCCTGGGTCGAATTGCCAAGGCACGCGCGCCGAGGCCAGGCCTCCGGGCCAGCCGCGGCAATGAAACTCAGGCCGCAGAGAAAAAAAGCGCAAGCGCTGGAAAGAGCGACCGGGATGAATCTGCCGCCATAAAGCAGAGGCGTGCCGTAGCAGTACCCCACTAAAATCACTGTGCCGATAATACCCACCAGAACGCCGAGCGGACCGGCGATCCTCAGCCATCCTCGGTCCGTCAGTGCGATCAGGCCCTGCGCGGCCAGAAAAAAGGTGAGCGCACTGATCGGCGCCATGCGGCCGGTGGGGACGGTGCCGAACAATTGCGGATTACGAACGAACGCTAGATCGATGCCGAAATGGAATCCGCCTGCGATTTCAATCAGCTTGGTGGTGACCAATCCCAGGACCAACATTGCCAGGAGCCGCGCAATTAGGGGTGACTGCATCGCCAGTCCAATTCCGATCAGGGAAAAACAAAGCGCCTCGCTCGGGGCCATGGGAATGTAACTGGACCTGATGCTGGCCAGGAGAGGTATACCGGAGATCCAGCCGATGAATGTCATCGCGCCGAGCGCGATGATGAGATAAGCGCAGATCAGTGTGATGCGGTGGGATTCCGAATCGTTAGCTGCTTTTTGCATCACCGATTGAGTCTGTCGAAAATATCGCAACCTGTCTACGAAGAGATACCTGGAATGGGACCGGTAGCGCCGTCACGAAAAGTGTAAGGGGTTGTTAGCGCGGGCGTGGCGGAATTGGCAGATGGCACAAATCCAGGTAAATATTGGCCGCCGCCGATAGAGGCTAAAGCCAATGACGGTTGCGTCGAGCGCGCGGCGATGGTCCGGACCGAAGCGGTCGCGGCCGGAGTCTGACTTAACTCTTATCCTGCAAGATCTCTGTCTTGGTCACACCGTGGCGGACGTAATGGTGATTCTCGGGAGCGTGGATATTGTGATAGGAGTAGTGGATCGCTGATTCAATTGAACCGCGGGGTTCGCCTAGCAGACTGTTCAGCCGCGTTTTGACGCAACAGCTGAATGAGCGTCAACAACGGAGCCGCCCGGCCACAAAAGACCATTGCGATGTTGGGGAAACATTGGAGTCGGCAATCATTGAACACGGCGAAGCTGGGCGGTATCGTGCATCTCATGACTCGGCGAAATTTTCTTGGTACGGCGATTGCCGGCGGTGCTACGGTGCTCGCGGGAGGAACGGTTTTTCAAAAACTTGCTTTAGCAGTGACGACTTCACCTTCCCAATCCACGTTTCAATTGGGCGGCGATCTTTCGGTGAATCGGCTCGGCTTCGGGGCAATGCGTCTGACGGGCGGAGGGATTTGGGGTTGGCCGCCAGATCGGGAGAACGCGAAGAAGGTTCTGCACCGCGCTCTCGATCTTGGGGTAAATCTGATCGATACCGCCGATGCTTACGGTCCGGAGACGGACGAGCTCTTAATTGCCGAAGCGCTCTATCCTTATCCGAAAGGGCTGGTTATCGCGACCAAGGGCGGTCTGACTCGACCGGGCCCGGGCAGTTGGGTACCGGACTGTCGCCCTGAGCGCTTGTCGCAATGCGTCGATAAGAGTCTGAAGCGATTGAAACTCGAGCGGATCGATGTTTATCAATTGCATACCGTTGACAAAAAAGTGCCGATCGAAGAATCGGTCGGCGCACTGAAGAAGGCACAGGATGCCGGAAAAATTCGACACGTCGGATTATCGAACGTCACGACCCAGGAAATCGAGCGGGCGAAAAAGGTGATGCCCATTGTCAGCATTCAGAATCGATACAACCTCACCGATCGTGAGTCGGAAGACGTGCTCAGTTACTGCGAAAAAGAAAAGATGGGTTTCCTGCCATGGGCTCCGGTCGGCGGTAGTGGAAGAGGTTCGTTAACCAAATCTGGCAATCCGCTCGAAGAGGAAGCGAAACGTCATAACGTGAGCGCGGTGCAACTCGCCCTTGCCTGGTTGCTGCAGAAATCGCCCGTCATGTTGCCAATCCCCGGAACATCGTCGCTCACGCATCTGGAGGAGAATATGGCCGCGGCGAAACTTCAGCTCACTCCGGACGATTGGAAGAGGATTGATGGTGCGCTGAAGGGTTGAAGCGTTAAATCGTTGAAGCGTCAAAGGGCCCGGGGTTCCGATCAGCAACATCCCTTTTCCCGCACATAACGACACACGAAGACCCCCGCAAAGGCACCAGCAACAGGAGCCGCTAAGTAGATCCAAAGATTCTGCAGGTGTGTGGAGACCACCGCAGGCGCGAGTGATCTAGCAGGATTCACCGAAGCACCGCAAATCGGCCCGGCAAACATCGCTTCCAGAGCGATCACTGACCCAACCACAATCCCTGCGGTAATTCCTTTGTCCCGCGAACCAGTCGAAACCGGCAGGATCACAAACATCAGAATTGCCGTCAGGAGAAATTCCAGCACAAAGGACTGCAAGGGCGGACCAGCCGGAAGGGTCGTACCGAGCAGCCTATTTTGCGGAAACAAAAATCGCAGGACTCCACTGGCGGCAAGGGCTCCCGCGCACTGGCTTGCGACATATGGCAATACGTCGTGAGCGGCAAACCGTCCCGAAAAGCAAAAGCCGACCGTAACAGCGGGATTAATGTGGGCGCCGGAAATGTCGCCGAGTGTATAGATCATCGCGAGGACGATGAGTCCAAACGTGAGCGCGGCGCCGACGTGAGTGACGGCGCCACCAGTGACCTCGTCGATGACGATCGCGCCGGTTCCCGCAAAAACGAGCGCAAATGTCCCGATAAATTCAGCAACGAGTCTCTTCATCACGGCCGTGTCGCCGTGCAATGTTCCTCGCAAAACCTGTCAATCTGAGCGCGAATCTGGTCGATCACGCCCCGAGTCTGTTCTAATCGTTCATCGTGGGTGCCGGTAAACTTTCCTGGGTCCGGAAAAGACCAATGTAATCGCGTTGTGACACCCGGAAAAATCGGGCAGCCCTGGGCTTCGGATTCGCTGCATACCGTGATCACATATGTGAATATGTGCTTGGCCGATTTCCAAACGTCGAACACGGTCTGTGTTTTGTTACCCGAAATATCGATGCCCAATTCTTTCAAAGCCTCGAGCGCGAGTAGATTTAGCGCGCCAGGATTTAAGCCTGCGCTATGAGCTTCAAAATAATTCCCACACATTTTGTTTAATAGTGCCGCCGCGATCTGGCTCCGCGCGCTGTTTTGAACACAAATGAACAGGACTTTCTTTTTCATTGTTTTGCCGATTCCTTTTTTCTGGTGCTGAAGACGGCCGCCGGTTCGCAGCAGGCTAACTTTCCCAGCTTTGCCAGATCGCGGTTGAAGACTGCGTCCGATTGAACGCAATCCTGCAGACACTTCAGATTCGTCTCTAATTCCCGCGAACGCTTTACCGGTATTGAATAGATCATCCAGTTCCGATCGCGCTTCGCGACAACCATTTTTCGTTTTCGGAGATACGCGAGATGTTTCGAAATCTTTACCTGTGGTTCGCCGAGAATCTCTTGGAAATGACACACGCAAAGCGGCGACTTCGCTAACAGATGCAGGATGCGGAGTCGCGTCCTGTCACAAAAGCACTGGTAGATTTGGATGAGATCGCCAGCCATTAGCAACACGCTGCGGTCGTCCCGCAGCAGGCCTCGTTTGCGGCAGACTTCCGACGTTCGCCCGCGCGACACTGAGTGCGGCCGCGGCTTAAAAGCAGCTCAAGATATTCACCTTCGAGTCTCGCTTCTGCGATCGGGTATTGCGCGACAACACAGCAATCATATTCAACTTCAACGTCCAGTTGGTCGTCTGGCAGAACGCGTTCGCCGAGCTCCAGAATCCTGGCGAATCGATCGGACCGAAGCCGGTGTTCCGTGTCGCGTCCGACATGTGTTTGCAGCAACACCTTTTCTTCTTGGCCGGTCTCACCGCCGCAATCGATAAATTTTCTCACGACGTGACCGACTTCGGTTATGTGGGCGTGAGCAGGGACATAATTCCCATCGGGTAAGAGAAAACGCGGAAACGTCGCTGGGTGCCGGCTGACGAGCTTTTTCAAAGCGTGTAGCGTCATACCCAAACTATATACCTATTAAGGAATATAGTCAAGCACGGGAGGGAGTTTGTGCGCATCCGCACTTTCCTGCCATTGCGGCGCGGCCTTCCTTGATCAAAAATGGAATGAGTGCCAATGCTGCCACGCTGTCCAGCCACCACCATCCGAGAATACGGGTTGCGGCGAGGCCTACCATCAAAACGATCGACAAATAGCCGCACACGATTGCCTCGATTGCATCCGCCCGAAGCGCGCTAGAGTTTAATCGAGCAGCTACTTTCAACTTATAACCGGCAAGAATCGGCATCCCGATTTTTGCCACCAAACCGATCAAAATCCCCCATGCGCTTTCGTGAGTATCTGTCACCCGATGCGCGATGAAAATTCCATACGCAGAATTAAACACGACGTAGCCGACCAGCAGATAGAGCGTGTATCCAACCAGCCTTGATGCACGCAGCTCGACAGCCTCAATGCGCGTTTCATCCGCGCGTCCGCTTGCCTCAACGCGAAGACGCCACAGCAGAACGCCGGCACTGAACAATTCGATGATGCTGTCGATGCCGAATGCCTCGAGCAGAAGACTTTTCGATGCCCAACCGAGAAGCAGCGCCGCCGTTCCTTCAACGGTCATCCATCCCAGCGTGATGTAAGTCAGCAGCAGCGCGAGCCGCACATCGTCGGAACGTCGTTCCGCCGACACTCGATTCTGAGCATTCACTTTTTAGAAACTTGGCGATCACGACTACCAGCCGAACGACCGTTGCCCAAACCTACATTGGACAGCCGAACATCATGATTCATCACCTACGTCCCGTCCGCGCCACATCAGGAAGATCGTCGGATAGATCAGCAATTCCAAAAGCGTGGATGTTATGACGCCACCGATCATCGGCGTGGCGATACGTTTCATGACGTCGGCGCCAGTTTGAGTGATCGGAGACCACATGATCGGCAATAGCCCGAATAAAATTGCGCAGGCTGTCATGACTTTCGGCCGGAGCCGCTGCACCGCGCCTTCATGAATGGCCGCGCGGAGATCACCCCTTGATTTCATGCGCCCTTCGGCGCGGAATTTTTCCCACGCGTGATCTAGATAGAGCAGCATGACAACGCCGGTTTCAGCATCGAGGCCCGCCAGTGCTAGCAATCCCACCCAGACCGCGACGCTCATGTGATAACCGAGCAGCCACAGTAACCAAAACGCGCCGATGAGTGAAAATGGGACGGCCAATAGCACGATACCCGTTTTTACAACCGAGCGCGTATTGAAGTAGATGAGAATGAAAATGATCGCGAGCGTCAAGGGGACAACAATCTTCAAACGTTCCTCGGCTTGTTTGATGTATTGAAACTGGCCAGCCCATTCGATATGGTAGCCGGCCGGAAATTTAACGCGCTCCGCGATGCGTTTCGCCGCATGACGCACATATCCGTCGATGTTGCTCGTCGCGGGATCGATCAAAACGAATCCAACAAGCTGTCCGTTCTCATTGCGAATGCTCGGCGGGCCCGTCCGATAACGAATGTCCGCGACAAGTGAAATCGGAATCTGCGCACCCGTCGGAGTTGGAATCAACACGCGCTTCAGCGAATCGAGATCCTGCCGGAAATCTGGCGCGTATCGCGCTCTGATAGGATAACGCTCACGCGCTTCTACCGTTGTCGTGATTGTCTTCCCGCCGATAGCCGTCTCGATAACGTCATTGACATCGCCGGCGGTTAATCCGTAACGCGCCGCAGCTTCGCGGTTCACATCAAAATCCAGGAAATAGCCGCCCACGGTTCGCTCGGCGAACACGCTGCGTGTGTCGGGAAGATCGACAATTGCCGTCTCGATTTGATGGGCGAGACTCTCGATGCCTTGTAAATCGGGCCCGAATACTTTTATTCCGAGCGCGCTGCGGAAACCGGTAGTGAGCATTTCCGTTCGCGTTTGGATCGGCATCCAGAAAATGTTCGCCATCCCGGGAGTCCGCAGGTTGACGTTTAGTTCGGCCACAAGTTTGTCCCAAGTCATGCCGCGCGACCATTGATCGAAAGGCTTGAGTGAAATGATCGTTTCAAACATCGAGAGCGGCGCCGGATCGGTTGCCGTTTCCGCTTGTCCTGCTTTGCCAAAAACGGTTGTGACCTCGGGAAATTTCTTAAGCAGTCGATCTTGTATTTGAAGGATCTTCGTCGCTTCGGTGATCGACATGCCTGGCACCGCCGTCGGCATGTAGAGCAAAGTTCCTTCGTTCAGCGGCGGCATGAATTCTTTGCCAAGCCGCGCAAAGGGAAAAATCGTCAACACCAGTAGCGCCAGCGCACCGAGTAACACAAGTCCGCGAAAGCGCAGAACGAAATTCAGCGCAGGTTCGTAAATTGAAATCAAAAATCGATTCAGCGGATTCTTCGTTTCCGGCGCGATCTTGCCGCGGATCAACAAGGTCATCAGCACTGGAGCCAGGGTGATGGCGAGTATCGCGGCAAAAAACATCGAGAATGTCTTGGTGAAGGCGAGGGGTTTGAACAAGCGACCTTCCTGGGCGGTGAGTGAAAACACCGGCAGAAAGCTGACCGTAATGACGAGGAGCGAGAAAAACAGTGGTCGACCAACTGTTTTTGCGGCGGCGACGATCACTTCGATGCGTTCGCCATCGTTCGGTTCGCGGCCATGGTCTTCCCGAAACTGCTCCAGAGATTTGTGGGCGTTCTCGACCATGATGATGGCGGCATCGATCATTGCACCGATCGCGATCGCGATGCCGCCGAGTGACATTATGTTGCTCGTCAGATGCGAATAGAACATCGGGATGAACGACGCGAGGATTGCGATAGGCAGCGTGATGATCGCGACCAGCGCGGAGCGGACGTGCCAGAGAAAAACGAGACAGACCAGGGCGACGACGATGCATTCTTCAATCAATTTCTCGCGCAACGTCGCGATGGAACGATTGATCAGTTCGCTGCGATCGTAGGTCGGAACGATCCGAACACCCGGCGGCAGTGACGATTTGATGTTGTCGATCTTGCGCTTGATCCCGTCGATGACGGTGAGTGCATTCTCGCCATAGCGCATGACCACAATGCCGCCGACAGCTTCGCCTTTGCCGTCGAGCTCAGCTACGCCACGCCGTAGGGCACCGCCAAGATGGACGCTGCCGACATTCTTCACGTAAACCGGCGTGCCATTTTCAACCTTTAGGACCACGTTTTCGATGTCCGCGATGCTTTTGAAGTAACCACGACCACGAACGAAATATTCGGATGTCGAGACTTCGAATGTCTTCCCGCCTACGTCGCCGTTGCTCGACTTCACGCGCGCGGCCAAGTCGCTGAGCGGAACACCGTGAGCGCTGAGCGCGTTTGGATCGACATCGATTTGGTACTCCTTCACGAAACCACCGACCGGGGCGACTTCGGCGACGCCTTTCACGGATTCGAGCGCGTATCGCAGATTCCAGTCTTGAATCGAGCGCAACTGCGACAAGTCGAGCTTCCCGGAATCGTCAACTAACGCATACTCGTAAACCCAACCGACGCCGGTTGCGTCTGGGCCAATAGTGGGATTGACGCCTTCAGGCAATGAACCTCGAATCGAGCTGAGGTACTCGATGACGCGAGAACGCGCCCAATAGATGTCGGTTCCGTCCTGAAAAATTACGTAAACAAAGGATTTCCCGAACATCGATTCGCCGCGAACAAATTTCACTTTCGGCGCAGCGATAAATGCCGTGGAAATGGGATAAGTGACCTGATCTTCGACCAGATCAGGTGAACGCCCTTCCCAATCGGTATAAACGATCACCTGGGCGTCGCTCAGATCAGGAATCGCATCGAGCGGCATGTGGACCAGCGCGTAAATCCCAGCCGCTATCGCAAAAAGCGTGAAGACAAATACGAGGAAGCGATTCCTCACGCTTGCTGCGATGACGCGCTCGATCATGGCCTTCCCACCTCAACTAGTGATGTCGATGCTCTGCGGGTGCTGCCGCGAAATCCGCGAGCGCGCCTTGCACCTTCGATTCGGCGTCGATGAGAAAGTTCGCACTCGCGATCACGCGCTCGCCTTCCGCGAGACCGCTCTTCACTTCGTAATGATCGCCGATTTGCTCCCCCAGCTCGACGACCCGTGGCTCAAGTCTGCCGCCACCCTTATCGACGAATGCGATCTCACGCGAGCCTGTCGGCATTACCGCGCTGGCAGGGACGACGAGGCCTTCGCCCATATCCATGCCAAGCTCGACGTTCGCATACATACCTGGCCGTAATTCGAAATCGGAATTCGGAACATCGATGCGCACCTTCGCCGTCCGCTTCACCTGATCGAGAAATGGATTGATGATCGCGACTTTTCCTTCGAAGCGATGATTTGGATACGCGTTCGTCATGACCGTCACCGCCTGGCCGGTCTGCAACATCGACAATTCGCTTTCGTAAAACTCCGCCCAAACCCACACGACCGAGAGATCGGCGATGTCGATCAAGCGATCGCCGACCTTTACGTTCACACCTTGGCGCGCGGGCACTTCCTGAACAACACCGCGAAAGGGCGACCGAAGCGTTAACACCTCAGTTGGCTGCCGCGTTCGCTCCAGGTCTGCGATTTGTTCATCAGTGATATTCCACTGCCGCAAACGCGATTCGGCCGCTGCAATTAGCCGTTCTGGCGTTGCACGCGCGTCCCTTGCTTTTGCTTCGTCGCGCATGCGCAGAAGCATGACCAACTCACGCGATGTCGTAAGCAGGTCGGGGCCATAGATCGACAACAAGGGCGCGTCTTTTTCTACGACTTGACCGGCGGACGGAACGAACAATTCCTGCACGTAGCCATCCACGCGGGCGACGAAAGCCCAATGTTTCTGCAAGTCCGGTTCCACGGTGCCGACCGTACGGATGGTGTGGTGCAGCGGTGCGCGCGTCACCGTCGCGTATGTCACGCCAATTTGCTGCTGGCGTTCCACCGGAACGACGAATTCGTGAGACGGCACTCCGCTTGTCTGTTTGCCGCTTTGCATTCCCGGCATTCCGGCCATTCCTTGCATACCACCGCCACTCGACGACTCGAATGCTGACGGTGAAGTGCTCTTTTTCATCACCGGCACGAGCTCCATTCCGCAGATCGGACACTTCCCCGGCGCTTCTGCGTGCACCGACGGGTGCATCGTGCAGGTGTAATAATCTACGTCCGGCGGCTTCCTCGATTGGCTCGGTTTAGAGCACGCGGAACTGACAAACAGCACCGCGAGCACAAACAGTCTTACTGTTATCGATTTCATTTTGTTTTCTCTGTTGTGGCTGAGGGAAAAAGATTGAGATCAGAGCCGACGACGGCTTCTAGCTCGGCAAGCGCGGCATAGTAATCAGCGCCGTGCTGTTGCCCCATCGCTTCCAAATCGCGCAAGTTTCGTTGCGCCGTGATCCATTCGAGGAAACTGGCTTTGCCGGTTTCGTAAGCGAACTGATTCGCTTCGAATGCCTGGCGCGCTTGCGGCACGAGTTTGTCTCCAAAAAGCTCGAGGTGATGTCTTGCGGTATGGACTTTTTGCAGCGCGTCGCGCAATGCGCCCAACGACTCGGCGTTGACGCGCTCTGATTCCTTTTCTGCAGCGGCCAGATTTTCCTTCGCCTCCCGAACGGCGGCAGAATATTTGCCGGGATTTATCCACGGCACGGTGAACGACAGGCCGGCAGCGAGTTCGCTAGCTGCTTGTCGCGACTCATTATAGCGCTGCGCTTCAACTTTGATCGCTGGATCGGGAATCCAATCACGCCGCGAGAGGTCGAGCCGCGACTTTTCCATATCGATCTTCGCTTGCGCGATTTTTAGTTCGGGGCGATTCGCGAGCATTCTCGCGCGGAGTGTCTTCATCGAGGTGCCGAGACTCGCGACACTTGTTTGCTCTGGCTGGCCTAACGGCGCGAACGCATCGCGATTCATCAAGACATTGAGTTGCGATTGCTCTGCGGAAATGTTCCGAACAATGTCCTGCTCCGCTTCCAGCAGCTTGCTCGCTTCCAGTTCCGCTGCGAGCGCATCCGCGACATTCGCTTTGCCGACTTCGTAACGCGAGCGACTGACTTCGGCGAGTTGGCGTAGCGATGTCAGATTGCGCCGGTTGAGTTCCAACTGCGCATTCGCGTTCGCCAGTCGAAAATACGATGCGCGGGCCTGTGCTAGAACATCCAGTTGTTCGCGTCGCGCCTGCTCAAATGCGACGACTGCGTCGGCAGCGGCGACGCGTGCACGAACAAGATTTTTTCCGGTGAGCGGAACAACCTGCTCGATCGACGCTATCTGATCGGTAAAGGAGTTTGGCGCAACATCGACAAACCGCGCTACACGTGAATTGCCGCTAATTTTCAGATCGTCCCAGGCAGCTTGTTGTGTCACACGCGCTTTCGCGGCGTTCCATTTTCGGAACGCTTGTTGAATTGCTGGATTATTCGCCAGCACGGCGCTCGTGACTCGGCCTAACGAAAGGCGGGCACCTAGCGATTCGGTTCCGGTCGCGGCGGAACCCTCACTGCGAATGTTTGAAACTAAGACTAAGTAAAAGGTTAATGCGTAAATTGTTTTCATTGATCCAAGAGCTGAATTGGAATGCAGGCGTGCCGATAAATGGGCACACCTCCGGCCTCAGGCTCTTTGGATCAGATAAGAAACGTGCAGAGAACGACGCGCTTCGGCGGCGTTGAAGCCGCGAGGCCGAGCGCCGCTGGATCACCAGAACGCTCCGCTGGTCGCACCGAAAGCAAACAACTCGTTA
This sequence comes from Verrucomicrobiota bacterium, assembly GCA_003219175.1. GTDB lineage: Bacteria > Verrucomicrobiota > Verrucomicrobiia > Chthoniobacterales > UBA10450 > AV69. Next base: position 31,195 of record QHPU01000055.1, read on the forward strand.
GACCCGGTGTAACAACAGCGACGAGTAGTGAGGCCGCGCTGTCATCCTTAACTAGTGGTGGTGACGACGGCTGGGCCTTATTCTTCTCTGCTTCAGCGCAGCAAGCCTTGTTTGAACAGCTGCCTTGCTTGCAAGATTGGCCAATCGGCGGACTCGATGCCGGACAGGCTGACGCAGGCAATCGAACGGCGCTTACTAAAAGCGCCATCACCATGACGGCGGCCAGCATCAACCGGTTTATCATCGCCTAAGTTTATAGCACAAGACACGCCGACACGCTATTTGTTCGGAATTTGCTCCGCTATTTTGCGCAATCAAAGCCCGGCCAGACGACATAAGGAGCACGTGATTCTGTTATGGAAGCCATGGTAACGTTTCATCCTACCCGAGGGGACAGACAGCCGTGAAATTGCTTGACGCGCGCCGAAAAAGAGGGCGGAATCAGTGCAGTTTCAGATCAATTCACCATAAAAAGGGGATGCTAATTATGCGACACAACAAAATTTTTTCCGCGGCAATCACGCTGTGTGTGATTGCCCTCTTCACGATGGGCCCGGTACCTGTCTATTCAGCTCCCAGGCCCACACCAGTTACCATCACCCGCTACATTTGATTTTTCCACATTTCCCGATGTGGCGGGAATCTTCGTCACAAGCGGAGCCCTTACAATTTCAGGAGCTGCGACAATGCACGTTGGTTTCAATCCTAACGGTATCAGGGCTCATTGCGTGGTTACGTTAATAGCACCAGATGGAGTTATTTTTATTCATCAGGAGTGCCAATTTGCTACTGCCCCACCCAAGGGAAGGTGGGAGATTGTAAGTGGCACAGGTGCTTATGCGAACTTGAGAGGGAACGGGCCACTTCTAATGCCGGATGATGAAGAAGCAATGACAGGGGTTATTTTCTAAAAGGTTGGCTCGCGAACTATTCGTTTAGAATCCGTCCGCGCGGTGCCGGTCGGCTCAGCAAACAAGGCGCAACGTTTTCGCTGTCGTACGAACAACTTCGCCGCCAACGGCGTCGTTAGAGACGGACAGCGCTCGCGAAAAGAGCGAGCAGCATAAAAGCCGTCAGCGTCAGTCGCTTCACGATCCCGGAATATCGCACACGGCCCGACCAAAATCCATTTCGCTGGGAGTTTGATTTGCGCACCTCGTGCGCCGGACCTGACGGATCTTGTGCCAGCCTCAAGCGAATTGTGCCTTGTTGTTGTAACGGCGTCGCTCTTGTAACATTGTACCGAACACATGATCGGCGCAGGCATACTGAAAGGGATGGCGGTAACGCTGCGGAATTTTGCCGGGAGCTATTTCGAGAAGGATCGGCTGATCACCGTGCAGTATCCGGAAGAGCGGAGTCCGTTGCCGGAGAACTACCGCAACTTTCCGATCCTAATTTATGACACTGAAGATGCTGAAGCGGGACTGCGTTGTGTGGCATGCAAGATTTGCGAGAAGGAATGTCCACCGCAGTGCATCTATATCGTTAAGAGCGAAGACAAGAAGCCCGATTACATGGGTAAGCCGCAGTTTTATCCGAAAATCTTCGATATCGATATCTCGGTTTGCATGAGTTGCCAGATTTGCGTCGAGGTTTGTCCATTTGAAGCGATTAAGATGGACAAGGTATTTGAGTTAAGTAAACGGGAACGCTTCGACGCTTTGCTTCAACGCAAGAATGACTTGGCGAAATCGAATAGTTACTATCACGAGATACACCCAGTGGAAGCGGCAGAAGTTGATACGAAGCTGGCCGAAGCGGCAGCGAAGAAAAAACCGGGGCCTGCGCCAGCGGCGGCAGGGCCGAAACCTGCACCGCAGCCGTCTAACACCGGATAGCAAAAAGCGGCGATTTCCCGAATCGCCGTTTTGGCGGCTGCAGATTGGATCGGCCGGGGGCGAGGGGCAGCTCCGTTCGCTCTGGCGATATTAACTGGAAAGGAGTGAGCTTGGATACAACGAAACCAATCGTAGGCCAGAGCGAACTGATTCTGATTTGCCTCGTTATCGTTGGGTTACTGGCAATCGTCGCTCGAAGAATCCGCGTCCCGTATCCAATCCTTCTTACGATCGGCGGTGTCTTACTGGGACTTATACCTGCATTGCCCGTCATCCATCTTGCACCGGAACTCGTGTTTAATCTGTTTCTGCCGCCCCTGATTTATCCCGCCGCATTTTTCACCTCATGGAGAGATTTCCGGGCCAACCTGCGGCCGATTCTTTTACTGGCGATCGTCCTGGTCGTTCTGACGATGACAGTAATCGCTGCATTGTTTCACTATCTTACCGGGCTGCCGTGGGCAGTTGGCTTTGTCTTTGGAGCATTGATTTCGCCGCCAGACGCAGTGGCGGCATTGTCGATAACCCAGAACCTGCGGGTGCCACGAAAAATCATCGTTATTCTGGAAGGCGAGAGTCTAGTTAATGACGCGACATCCTTCATTTCCTTCCGGTTTGCGGTCGCAGCAGTGATGACGGGGGCATTCTCGCTGGGACAAGCAAGCCTGCAGTTTTTGTTCGCGGCAGTGGGTGGCGTTGCGGTGGGACTCGCGGTCGGCTGGCTGGCGACGCAGGTGCAAAAGCGTTTGGATGATCCGCCCGTGCAAACAATGTTTTCACTTTTGACGCCGTACATTGCTTACTTCAGCGGCGACAAACTCCACGTTTCGGGAATCCTGGCGGTTGTCATCGCCGGCATCTATTATGGCTGGCAGGCGCCTCGCATTCTGCGTGGTCGGATGCGGCTTCAAGCCTTGCCCGTCTGGGAAATGGTTGTCTTCATTCTCAGCGGACTGCTGTTCATGCTGATTGGGCTGCAACTGCGAGGGGTCATTCATGCCCTTCCGCCGGGTTCACTCACCAAGGTCGCGAAGT
>QHPU01000025.1 GCA_003219175.1 Verrucomicrobiota bacterium
GTGGGAACTTTTCGCTTTGCTCAATCCCATGCAGCATGGTGCGACCGCGGAACAAATCGCCACCTACAAAGTGGAACCTTACGTGATTGCCGCCGATGTCTATGCCGTGGCTCCGCACATCGGTCGCGGCGGTTGGACTTGGTACACCGGATCAGCCGGCTGGATGTATCGATTACTCACGGAAACGCTGCTCGGCGTCCATCTCGAGGGCAATCGCCTGCGAATCATTCCTCGTTTTCCGGCAGGCTGGAACAGCTACAAGATTCATTATCGCCATCGTCAGACCGTTTATCACATCACGATTAACCGTCTGCCTGCCGACGGAACTGGTGAATTGTCTCTCGACGGTCAAACCGTGGCCGAAGAAACGATTCCTCTGACAGACGATCACGTCGAACACTTTGTTGAGCTACGAGCGCGATGAAAATGACGCTATCTTATACAGAAAGCCACCGATCTTAACGTTTTAAATCTGACGCGATTTCAGTGAATCAAGCAACCTGAAGCATTGAAGAGAAATGCGAGGCTTAGAGAGGTCCGGGTGATTCTGGTGTCTGATCGCTGACCTGTGATGATCTCTGATTGGTAACTCGCGAGCCTCGCCCGCGTGCTTGTACAAAAGTAAGCTGGCGCCCTTTTGCTTCAAAAGCCGTGGATCGGTTCGTTTTGCAGGTGCAATGATCAATTATGCATGACGGGCAACGTCATCAATGCGCGAAAAACCGAGCAGGACTGTTCGCTGGAAAATAACATTAGGTAATCCGCAACGCGGCTGTATCTACGAGAAGGCGCAGTGTCATCGACCGTTTGGTCCGGCCTTTCTCTCTGCACCACCAACGCGTTCTATGAACTTGATTCTAGCAAACAAACACTCACTGAAGACGTGGCTTGTCGATTCTTCCGGCAACATTGCGGTCTCTCGCGCTGGTGTCGCTTTCCTGGACGGTCAAATTACGGATTTGGAAATTAAATGCCTGGCAGGACGCAGCCGCATTGATGATGAGTTCGCGAGGAGACCGTACGCGGAGAAAACCTGGAAGCGGCGCCCCAAACGAGGCAGCAAGCTTGGCCGCTCGATCCGCCCTTTATCGAAAGAACAAGAAAGCTGAACATGGAACCAACACTGACGCAGAATGGCGCCCTTTACCTGGCGCACCGCAGAAACACCCAACGCCGGTCTGAAGCTTTTCGTAACTTCGCCGAAGCCGCCAGAATTCGACCAAACGACGTGCGCCGCCGTAATTTCTTTCCCGTCTCGCACCGATTTCACCCCGACAACGGCCGTTAACTATCTCTGTCTTCCACCCTCAACATCCTGCCCTCTAACTCTTATCCCCCAATCAAATGCACAACATTGAGTTTCGCGAAATAATGCGCGACGCAGAAATAGCTCACGCGATCTCTCCGGTGGTGCGTCAGCATCGTCTCACCCAGGAAGCTACCGAGAAAGTGTTGCTGGAACTAGGTATTCCGCGGGCGGCAAATATTGCCGGGATCAGCGTATCGTTAGCTCTTTGAGTTTCAGCGGAAGTGGGATCACACCGGCCGTGCGGGTCGCGGCTGGTTAAACCTGTAAATCACCCTACCGCTGACCATCCAGGGGTGCTGCTTCGGCTGCTTCGCGCATCAGCTGCGATTGGGTCGCGAGGTCGACCATCCGTTGAGGATCGGCCTCGGCCCGCGCGGCATTGCTCACGCTCTGACGGATGTCCAGCAGCGTTGCGCGTTGCTCGGGGTTGAGACGGCTACCCCATTCCATTGCTTCTTCTGTGCTGACAAAAGCTGGAACGATCAGGCTTTGGATCCGCTTTAACAGAACAAGATCCGAAATTGAAATCGCAACGTTCCCGGCCACGTCGATAAGCCAGGTGGCGATCGAATCTTTGCTTCTAAGGATTGGAGTAATCATATGAACCTCTCGGTTTCCGCAGAAGAGGAGAGGCTGGCACCGGCGCGGTCGGTCGACGCTGCGATTGCTTACGTGGCAAGCTACAGCCGAACGTCACAATCGGCTAATGATATTTCGATCAAGGCTGTGACTTATAAATTCCGTTGAGAAAACTATCCAGGTACTTAGTCAGTCCGAGCGAATTCTTTCTTGGAAAGAACGGACTCTCCGACTCCACTCGCCTGGCTATAACCAACAAACAAGAAAGTTAATTAAGATGAAGTTCACAAAAATATTCAGCGTAGCGATTATGATGGCCGCGGTCGCCGGCGCAGCCAGCGTTTGCTCGGCGCAAAGTTCAGCCAAAGCGGCGGTCAATCCCGCCCCTACGGGCCAGAGCACTGCGCCTTACACAGAAGGTGGAGTCTGGCAGATAACAATGGTCAAAACCAAGCCTGGCATGAGCGATGATTATCTCAAGGCGCTGGCCAAGATATTCAAATCGACCAACGACGAAGCCAAGCGGCAAGGCATCATTACCGATTACAAAATCCTGGCTGGTGATGCAGCAACCCAGCAGGACTACGATATTCTCCTAATGATAGAATATCCTAACATGGCGGCAATGGACGGGCTGCGCGACAAGACAGATCCCATCGCCACTAAAATGGTGGGCACTGACGACCAGCAGCGCCAAATGGCAGTCAAACGTTTGGAAATCCGCGACATCATGGGAGACAAACTCATGCGCGAGATCACGCTGAAATAATCCCACTCGCAGGCGGTGCTGCCTTTCAATCCGGGAAGGCGCCACCGCACTGTTTGAGATAAAAATTGCCGATTCCAACTATCTCAATCACGTTAGACCCCTCGGAACGAGTACGAGTGACCCATGTTTTGAGTTGAAACAAACAAAGCCAAGCGACTTCTCGTCATTAGCGCGGCCGGGCACGTCTCGAAAGAGGGATAAAACACGCCGCAGAGCAGGTGCGGGAAGCGTTGCGGGACGCTGCGCCTAGCAGCCGAGTCTTGACCGATTTTCGCTGGCTGGAATCGATGGGGCCCGCTGCCGCTCCTTACATTGCGGAGATCATGGATGCATTAGCTGAGAAGAAGGTCGCTTCGGTTATCAGGATAATACCTGATCCAGGTAAAGATATTGGAATGATTAATATCCTCTCACAATTCCGATGCAGCCGTGAACTGCCCATCTCGACGGTGGAGACACTGGTGGATGGGCTGGATCGGTTATGAGAGCAGAACATCGACTGGAGCTAGACGCTTCAATCGAAAGAACAACAGTCCGCTGATTCAGAAGTCGAACGACGCCTCAGTTTACGATTCGTTCCTCCTGACAAGAGCCAATCGCCGAAGGCGAAAGGCGCTGCGACTCACTTTTTTGCAAATGTCATTAGGGAATTCAGGTTTCCGGCCGTAACGTCAGCTCGTAACACCTTCACAGCGTCGACCGATCGCCTGAAACGGCCTTCTCTCTTCGCCGGATATAAGCGGATGAAAGGAAAACCATGGAAGCGACAATCACCCAAAACGGCGCACTCTACCTGCTGCAGCAAAACACGAAAGATCGGCGCAGATACTTTAAGCACATGCGAATCGCGGCGCTAAATCAGCGCGCCATCCTGCCGACCTTGCGCACGCGGACGCATTGGCCTCTGCGGCATCGCGACAACGGCAAGTAGCCATGCGCCGGACTAATTATGCGAGATCATTCACGACGTGAATATCGTGTGCGCGATCACCCCCATCGTGCAGAAGCATCATCTGACCGTCGATGCTACCGCTGAATTGTTGACGCAACTATCGGTCCCCCGCGCGAGACATCTCGCCGCGCTTGTCCGACAAACCGTCTAGGCATTTCTCCTGCTTTGAGAACTTCAGCGCTCTCATGAATCTATTCCGCGCACGAAGAGTTCTTCTCGCCGTTCAACGCGACGAGAACCGCCACCTTCGCGTTCGCCGACCTGGAAACATTTCTGACGTCCGCGAGATGGTACAAGAGGGGCTACTTGACGCGAATCTGAATGATGGCTGTCAAGGATCCGCAACGGTCCTAGGCACACTCACCGACGCGGGCCGCAGGTTTCTGCAGACATTTCCGGTGAAATACCGCTTCTGCGCCGCGCGCTAGTGGAGATCGAGAGGATTCGACCCCCATCCCTAATTCTAGTGGCGTCCCTTGATAACCAGCGCTAGATCTTTCAAACTCCAGTCCCAGGGATTGCCATCGGGCAGAGGAACCATCTGTGCGCGCCAGTCCGCCAACACATTCACTAATTGCGACAGATGCTCGGAAACTTCCGTGGCGGTGCGCCCTTGTGCCGCTTGTGTGCGACTAACATGCAATAGCCACTCCGCGGCGTGGCAGGCGCCTTTCCGAAAGTTTTCATCACTACGGGAGTTCACTAATTGTTTTTCTACTGGCATCCAGGAGCGTGGTTCCACTTCCGCAGACGTGCAACCCGCACCGATCTGGGTTTAAGGTCGTGGCCGGGGGGAAGTACGACCGGAGAGGTTGCGCTTTGATGCTAGCGTGTCACGCGATTGCTGTTCGGTAAGGCGGGCGCCAGAGGTCAAATCAACGATTCCGAGAAGATTCTCGAACGGGAAGACCGCGGCCGGTGCCCCATCTTTGATCAGGGTTACGGTGCCGTCTTCGACTCGCCAGCCATCGGCCTGATAATAATCAAACTCCGTGTAGCCGCGCAGGATCACGCCGTAAGTTTTCATTCATCGAATGTCGAAGATAAAGTCGGCACGTTACTCCACTCTTCACTCCCGTTCGTCAAGCCCTCCCTTAGTATTGCCCGAGCTTTCGAAACCAGTCTGCCCATCAGACACACGCCCGACCACGGCCGGTTAGGTTAGAAGCGCGTTGGAGAAATCATGGTGATTGAGACACAGAAAAAGCGGTAAACGCTTTATTTTTGCGGCCACGTGCATGACCGAATGAATTTGCTTCGGCTCCCAGCCGCACTGGATAAAGAACTCCGGACCTGTCTCGGGAGCGAATTTCAGGGGAATACCCGCCTGAGATGAGACGCGATCCCGCGCCTCTCAAATCTCAGAAATACAGATCCGATCCCATATGCCCTGTGTGCGCCCACACATTCTCAACATCCATCGCACACCGCTCGCGCGTCTGGCGTCGGATCTCTTCCCGCTCGGAGTTTACTCGCCCCGGCGAGCAAGCTGACCATCAAACTAAAGAATGAGCTCTTCGGGGGGGTCGATGATGCGACTTCTTAATTTTTCGTTCTTACTTCTTCCTTCCGTTGGTCATCTCTCCTCTTGCTAATCACGCGAACAAGTTCTTTTGTGGTCTAACCTGGAAAACTCAATCCCATGAAACATTCTTCTCTACTGCTAACAGCAGCATTATCACTCGCCGTGGCTTCAGCTTACGCGCAGGCAACCAAAAGCTCTCCTGCGCCAGGCGCGTCAACCTCACCGTCAACTCCAGCAACCATCGCGTCAGCGATCGATCGCGAGATTAGTGTTGTAGAGAAAGAAGTCCTTGAAGCGGCCGAGGCGATGCCGGAGGACAAGTTCGATTTTTCTCCAGAAAAACTGAACATTTCCGGCAGCGACTACAAAGGTGTGCGTACTTTCGGCGAACAGCTGAAGCATATCGCCGCGGCCAACTATCTCATTTGGTCGCCGATTATGGGCGAGAAACCACCGGACACGGTCAACGACGGCAAAGGCCCGGACAACATGAAAGCCAAGACCGAGATCATAAAGTTTTTGAAAGATTCCTTCGCATTTGGTCACAAATCGGTCGCGACCCTGAACAGCTCGAACCTCGTCGAACCCATTACTTCGGGAAGTGGCAGGCAGACCACGCGCCTCTTCCAGGCAACCTTTGCCCCAGCTCATTGTTTCGATCACTACGGGCAGATGGTCGAGTATCTGCGCATGAACGGTATCGTTCCACCGGCAAGCCGCGGGCAATAGGCGCTTATAAATTTCGTTGAGAAAGCGAAACAGCTTGCTTAATGACACGGATCAAGTATCTAGATAGTTGATTACGTCACTCGACGTTTCAACGCATCTTTAGCCGAGCTTAACAAGTTCGAGGGGCTAGACCTTCGCTGAGACAACGCTTAACGCGATCTCCAGGTCGATAACCGGAGCCCCGAGTCAGTCCGAGCGAATTCTTTCTTGAAAAGAACGGACTCTCCCACTCCACTCGCCTGGCTATAACCAACAAACAAGAAAGACAACTAAGGATGAAGTTTACAAAAATATTCAGCGCAGCGATTGTGATCGCCGCGGTCGCCGGCGCAGCCAGTGTTTGCTCGGCACAAAGTTCAGCCAAAGCAGCGGTCAATCCCGCCTCGACGATGCAAACCACCGCGCCATATACCGAAGGTGCGGTCTGGCAGATCACAATGGTTAAAACCAAGCCTGGAATGGGCGATGATTATCTCAAGACCCTGGCTAAAACATTCAAAGCAGTAAATGACGAAGCCAAGAAACAAGGCATCATTACCGATTACAAAATCCTGAGCGGTGACTCCGCGACAACACAGGATTTCGATCTGCTGCTCATGGTGGAGTTTCCCAACATGGCGGCGATGGATGGTTTGCGCGAAAAGACAGAGCCGATCGCCGACAAGATTGTCGGCAATGAAGATCAGCAGCGCCAAATCGCAGTCAAGCGTGTAGAAATTCGCGAGATCATGGGCGACAAGCTCATGCGCGAGATCACGCTGAAATAGTTCCGCTTTACAGGTGATGCTGCCTTTCCGGAGTCGGTGAAGGCGGCACTGCCCGATTTCGGTGAAATGGGCGAGGGCGGCTTGGTTTTTCTGACCTCTGACACGTGACTGCTGGCGCCTGATCTCTGACCTCCGATCGCCGATCTCTGTCCTCTGGTTTTATTCAGCGTGCACAAGATTAGGGCCGAGTCTGACAATAAACGGTGCGCACGATGGATGAAGAGAGCCTTAAGTCACAGCAGAAAGGTAGAGATAAAATGAACACACTAATTACATGGAATCAGCTCCGGGAGATGGAGGAAGCGCAAAATCGCGTGACTCGTTTCTTGGGCGGATTTCCGACTAGAAGGGGCATTGCCGAGACCCATAGCCTGGTGGTAGCAGATTGGTCACCGGAGGTTGATATCAGTCAGGACGAACACGAGTATTTGCTCAAAGCTGACTTGCCTGAAATAAAGAAGGATGATCTGAGGGTAACAGTCGAAGACGGCATCCTCTGCGTTTCCGGGGAACGCAAGAGCGAAAAGGAAGATCCGAAAAGGAAATTCCATCGCGTCGAGCGCTCCTACGGTAGCTTCCGACGCAGCTTTACGCTGCCCGAAGATACCGATAGCAAGAAAGTGACGGCGGAGTTCCGTGACGGGGTTCTGAAGGTGCATCTCCCGACAACGGCGATAGCAAAAACAAAGGCTCTCCAAGTTAAAGTGGAGTAATGCCCTAACACTGACGGCGAGCGTGCGGAGAGTTCCGCGCGCTAGCTCCGGTGTAAAGCAGCGATTTCCGCAAAGTAGTCGTATCAACATACAACAGGACAGTTATGAAGGCAGCTGCAGCTGATCTTTATCTTGCAATGTCAGGGATTGGTCGGATTACCCTGCGAGACTCAGCGAAATTTCTCGACCAACTCCGTATTACCGTTCGTCGGACCGAAGTATCAGAACCGGTTATCCCTAAGCCAGGCGTCGTAGCTTCGGAAACGACTCGCGAAATTGCGTTGGAGAGCGACCTACAATTCGCCTAAAGGCGCGGTTGAAGTTCGTCATGGACTGAAACCCACTGGCGAAGGCAGCTTCGCTAATGCGGGAGTTGGGATTGAGCAAAAGTGTCTTCGATCTCTCTACTCGGACTCTCGAGAGATAGTCGATGAAATTCATTCCCGTCGCTTTCTTGAACATCTTGCAAAAGTAATGCCGGCTGATATTCGCCGCCTGGGCTACGCGCCCCAGGGAGAGCGGTTCCGCTTGATGTTTCTCGATGAATTGCCGGGCTCGCGCCATGTTGGCGGACTCGTCTTTTTCGCGCTGGACCACCAGTTGATTCGACAAAATGGAAAGATGTTGCGCAAAAATACTCAAGAGCCGCAACATCGCCCGATACTTGGCGGACGATAAAACGCACGACCTAAAATAAGCCCGCTCCAGTTGCTTCCAATCCGCTTTGTAGCCCCATGCGCGGAGCTGTCGCGTAATGCTCGCAAAGTGCTTCTTCGTCGGGCTCTTGAGCATCACCTCACCCGTTTCAAGAAAACCGAGAATATGATCCCCCGCATACACTGGCACGGCACTTTCGGAGAGTCCCGCAAACCAGGTCACGGTGCGTGTTGTCGATTCCGGTTCACGAGATGCATCAGTTTGGGCCTTCAGGCAGGCAGAGCGCGCCTTGTTGAAGCGAGCCAGAATTGAAGCGAACGAGTCGTGATCCTCTTTTCCGTGATGTGACGGCGACCACGAATCGCGTCCTCGGATATTGAGCGGCAAGCCCATCGCTTTGCTAAAAGCTCGCTCGTAATCTTTAAAAATCTGTGAGCGCGAAAGATGTCGCAGAACTTCCTGATCGGAAGATCGGGATGCGTTCTGTTTGCTCATTGCAATTTGCGAACCAATACCTAACAACCATGCTGCGGATTGCGCCGCCGCGCGTTTCTAAGATGCGAAGCCTTTCAACAATCGTTGTCCTGAGGAAAGCTCTTGCGTGATGTAAGTGTTGCCGAGCGTCAGCTGCTTAAGATCGCAGGTCTGATTTGTCGCTGAGGCGCGAAGCCGCCGGAAAAGCACAGCTCGACATCTAGAGGCTTTGTGTCGCTTGAAATAAATCTCGCTCCTTTGTCTGGCTGCCGCTTCCATTTCGCTTTCGATCAGGTCTTTCAGGTGACAAGCTACAGCCGCAAATGCCAATTCCTAATAGTAAGTATCAAATCGTTTAGCTTGCGGCGATAGCTTTTATTGGCTGTGTTGAAAAACTGCCACATCTATTTACTCATCTGGCTGTCAGGCGTTTTGCTTTTGCAAGTGGCTCAATGAAACCGGGGCATGAGGGACGGCGCTAGTCGTCCTTTCAATTTCAGCTGCGGAATTCGCAGGTTCGCGCTTATTGCCTCGCAGAAGAGTCACGACAAGTTCTGCTTTTGCCTCTACCGTGCCGTAAATAGCGGAAGGGAGCTAGTATGCGGAAAGAAAAACTTCAAGCTAATTTCAAAAAGGATCGTTCGATTCCTAATCGCAACACCACGCAGTCGGAGACCGTATCGAGAAAACGGAATAAACAGATGGCTCATCACGCGCCGGTGCGGCGGGCCGCAAGCAAAGCCCGCGGTTTCTGAGGAACCAGGCTTCTCGCTCCTATATATATATAGGCGGCGCGCCGAAGAACCGACAACTGTTAGGCCGAACGCCATTATCACCGGGATAGATGCCGGTCTTCGCTTTGCATCCGTTATGGCCCGCCTGATAACCGCTTGCCAGCGAGCGCTTGCTTGCGTCCTTTGCATCAAAAGTTAGGAGTGACCCCGATCTTCCCTACAATTCTCCCCGCTAGCTTTCGTCATTGCGCTAGAGCCATCTTCGTCGCCGGCGCGGTTTTGGCTCGATTGTTGCGGCTTGTGTCCTCCAGTGATCAAGCAAATCGTCTTTTGGACCCTGTTCTTGGGGGTGGGCTGTCTTTTTTTGCTCCAGAAGCTCCATGA
>QHPU01000026.1 GCA_003219175.1 Verrucomicrobiota bacterium
GTTTTATCGGAAAATGAAACGGCTGCGCTTGATCACATGAAAGCGATTTTCATTTCCGTTGTTTTGTTTTGTGGTGCGTTGACGCAAATGTTTGCCTGCTCGACTTGCTTCGGAAATTACGGCGACGTTGGTGGTCCGCCTCCGGCAAACGTTCAGCACCTTGCCGTCGCCATCTGGGTTTTGATGTTCATTGTCATGTCCGTGCTCGGCGGAATCGGCGCATTCAGTTTTCATCTGTGGCGGCACGCTCGCATGCCGACAGAGCCGTACGATCAGTTGATCGAAGAAGATTTGTCGCAGTATGAATAAGCTCGCCCTGATTAATGAGTTTATGGGGCAGCCGCCAAATGCTTCCGAACACGGCTACCAGATCGATCACATCCTGGAGTTTTGTCACTGGTTCATGGGCGCCCTCTTCATTGGATGGTTGATCTTCTTTTTGTATGTCCTTGTTCGTTATCATCGTAGCCGTCATCCCGTGGCCGATCACGATGGCGTGACCAGTGGCATCTCTACGCATTTGGAATTTGCCGTCGTCCTGATTGAAGCCGTGCTGCTGGTCGGCTTTGCCGTGCCCCTGTGGGCGAAACGAGTGAATCAGTTTCCCGAAACGCGCGACGCCATTCTTGTTCACGCCGTAGGTCAGCAATTCAACTGGACCTTCCATCTCCCCGGTCCCGACGGCGTTTTTGGCCGGCGCGACGTCAATCTCGTCACCGCTTCTAACCAGCTCGGGTTGGACGCCGGCGATCCGGCCGCCAAGGATGACATTATCGTGCCGGGCGAATTACACATTCCGGTGGATCGTTCTGTCATCATCGAATTGTCGTCCAAGGATGTGATTCACAATTTTTGTTTGCCGAATATGCGCATCGCGCAGGACGCAATTCCCGGTTCGATCATTCCAATGTGGTTTAAGCCGATAAAGACCGGCACGTATGAGGTGATCTGCGGGCAACTGTGTGGTCTGGGACATTACAGTATGAAGGGCAGTGTCGTCGTTGATACGCCCCAGGACTACCAAGCTTGGTTGAAAGAACGTGCTGAAATGACCGCGCAATCGACCGCAGCCCCGCCGCCGATGCAGCGTCCGCCCGGTGAACCACCTCCAGGACCTTCGCCGGCAACCGTCCCGCCACCGGGCGCACCGCCTGCAGGTCAGCCTTCTGCGTCGGCCAGCCCGAGCGGCGAATAAATCAGAGGCGTTGCCAGCAGATTCCGGGTAGCGCACGCGCCTCGCGTGTTGGCGATTGCGTCCCGCAATCGCGGACTTCCCTTCGTGCGTGCAATAGGTCTGCGATCCTAATCGTCAGAAAAGACTGTTGCGGCGAGACGCCGAAACCAACACGCGAGACGCGTGCGCTACCCGGATTGATACGCGTGACGCTGTCAGGAATCTGCGTTTATTGATTGTTTCGCTACCGACCACAAAAATGTCCGTCCCAAAATCTGTAACCTGGCTCAACCACTTCGCCTGGCTCAGCGCGGTCGCGACCCTTCTCCTTATTTGCAGCGGCGGCATGGTCACGAGTAAAGGCGTAGGCCTGGCGGTCCCGGATTGGCCGACGACCTTTGGCTACAACATGTTTCTCTTCCCAGTTTCAAAATGGATCGGCGGGATTTTTTTTGAGCATACCCACCGCTTGATCGCCTCCACCGTTGGAGTGCTGACCGTCATTCTTGCAGCGTGGCTTTGGTATGCGGAATCGCGCCGCTGGGTGCGCATGCTGGGCCTCGCTGCTGTCGGCGCTGTCATCCTACAGGGAATTCTCGGTGGTTTGCGCGTTACGATGTTGAAAGATCAAATCGGAATTTTTCATGCCTGTCTCGCGCAAGCTTTCTTCGCTTTGATGGTCATCATCGCACTGGTGACCTCGCGCTCCTGGAGAGAGCACGTGGTCGCCATTCGCGATGGCAAATTGCTGCGGGCGATTGCACTTCTCAGCACCGTCCTGATTTATGGTCAACTGGCGCTCGGTGCCACCATGCGACATCAACACCGCGACCTTTCTATCACGGATTTCCCGACCGCCTACGGCCAATGGATTCCCGATACCAGTCCGGCCGCAATCGCCACCATTAATGCTGCTCGCGACCGCATCGGAATGTCGGACGTTTCCGCAGCGCAAATCTGGTTACAAATGGCGCATCGTTTCGGTGCGATTTTGGTCGCCATCGGTGTGATCTGGTTTTTCGTCTGCGCCCATCGCGAGAAAATTTCGCCGCTATGCGGGCTTTCCACGGCGTGGCTGATCGGTGTTTTCGTGCAAATTGGCTTGGGTGCCTGGACCATCTGGAGTAACAAGGCCGCGGATATCGCCACCACGCACGTCGCCGTCGGCGCGACGATGCTTGGGTTCGGCGCGATCGTCTGCGCGTTTTGCTTTCGTCGAATCGAAACACCGGTTTCTCCGACCCATCAACTAAGATCGGATCCGGCCATCGTATGAAGGATGCGGATTATAAGATACCTGGCTTCCAGGCCTCCGCTAATCCTGAAGCTGGCCACACTCGCGTATCCGATTTCTCCCAGCTAATCAAGACGCGGCTGACATTTTTGGTCCTCATTACCACCGGCGTTGGTTTTTATCTCGGCAGTTCCGATCCAGTCGATGTCGTTCGCTTACTAAACGTTCTGTTTGGGGCAGCCCTGGCAGCAGCCGGCGCCTCTGCCCTTAATCAATGGTGGGAGCGCGACCTCGATGCCCTGATGTTGCGGACCCGCATGCGGCCAGTTCCTTCCGGCAGAATGCGACCGAGGAGCGCGTTGATTCTAGGATGCCTCTTCGCTGTCATCGGAACCATTTACCTCGCCATCGCCACAAATTTTCTCGCTACAATTCTGACCGCGATCACGGTTGTAATTTACATCTTCGCCTACACCCCACTGAAACGCGTCACCACGCTTAATACTTTGGTCGGCGCGATTCCAGGCGCGCTCCCGCCTTTGATCGGCTGGGCGGCCGCTCGCAATTCGCTCGATTTCGGCGCCTGGACCTTGTTTGCGATCGTTTTCATCTGGCAAATGCCGCATTTCTTCGCCATCGCGTGGCTCTGCCGCCACGATTACGAACAAGCCGGTTTTCGGATGTTGTCGAGCGACGATGAAACTGGCATCCGCAGCGCGAGCCAGGCTGTCCTTTTCTGCATGCTTTTGCTGTTGATCGCGGTCATCCCCTCCTTCATCGGAATGGCGAATTCAATTTATCTGTTGATTGAAATTATTCTCAGCGGGCTTTTCACCGCCGTCGCGATGCGCTTTCATCGTCTTGCCAGCATCCATAGCGCACGGCTCCTCTTTTTTTCATCAATAATTTATCTGCCGCTTCTACTTGCTGCATTAATGTTAACTAAACTGTGACAGCGACGGTTGTTTCTACCCAGCCTTTAACGCGGCGGAAAACCCGTGTCGCTAATCTCGTCCTCATTCTGTTTCCGATTGTGATTGGCGCAGGAATGTTGTGGTTACGTCACGTTGAAGTTCAGCGTTTGGCCAGCCGACAAATCCAAAACTACGGCTCGGTCCCGCCATTTCGGCTCACCAACCAGGATGGCAAACCATTCGGTAGTTCCGATCTTGCCGGCAAAGTCTGGATCGCAGATTTCATTTACTCTACTTGTCCCGGTCCATGCCCAATGATCAGCACTCGAATGAGCGAGATGCAAAAGCCGCTCGAAAAAACCGACGTGCATTTTGTTTCGTTTACGGTTGATCCGGACAAAGACACGCCCGAGCGGTTGCGTGAATACGCCAGCCAACTGCGGGCGGAACCGGGGCGTTGGGATTTTCTAACCGGCCCGAAATCTGAAATTTACAATTTATCTTTGAACGGGTTCAAACTTGCCGCCGCTGCTCGCAGCAATGAAAACCCGGAGCCGCTGCACAGCACGCGAATGATTTTGGTCGATCGACACGGACAAATCCGCGGCTACTACGATGCTGTCACGGCCGATGCCATCACGAAACTGTTGGCCGATACGAATCATCTTTTGAAAGAGCAGCTGCGGTAACAATTCGCTCGGGATGACGACCGATGATTGTAGGGCGGCCATGTTGGCCAGCCAAATAAAACGGCGGCGAGAATCGCCGCCCTACAATTCCTCGCGTCCCGTCGTCAATGGTCTCGTTGTCCTGTCGCCGGCCCCTCGTGAGCGACGCGCTGCAAGTACTCGCGATACTCGCCCTTTGGTAATCGATCAATTAACACGGCCAGCTCACGTCCATCAATGAATCCCATGCGCAACGCAATTTCCTCGAGACAGGCAATCTTCATTCCCTGGCGATGTTCGATCGTGGCGATGTAATTGCTGGCTTCCAACAGACTCGTCGGCGTCCCGGTGTCGAGCCACGCGATACCGCGGCCGAGGTGGGTCACGCGCAGCTCACCGCGCTGGAGATATTGTAAATTCAGATCCGTAATCTCAATTTCGCCACGCGCTGACGGTTTGAGCTCGCGACAAAATTCCACCACCCGATCGTCAAAAATATAAAGGCCCGGAACCGCGAACTGGCTGCGCGGATTCTTTGGTTTTTCTTCCAGGCTAATCGCTTGGCCGGCGCCATCGAACTCGACCACGCCGTAACGCTGCGGGTCCTGCACCTGATACCCAAAAATGCAGGCGCCACGTTTCAGCTGCAATGCCTGGCGATAGAAATCGAGCTTCCCGTAAAAAATGTTGTCGCCCAAAATCAATGAGGCGCCCGTGCCGGCGATAAATTTCGCACCGATCAGAAAGGCTTGCGCGATTCCTTCCGGCTTCGGTTGTTCTGCATACTGGAGTTCAATTCCGAAACGCGAGCCATCACCGAGAAATTCGCGTAGCATCGGTAAGTCTTTCGGCGTGGAAATGATCAGGATTTCGCGCAACCCGCCGAGCATGAGCGTAGCGAGCGGGTAGCAAATCATCGGCTTGTCGTAGATCGGCAGCAATTGTTTACAGACAATGGTGGTCAGCGGAAACAAGCGGGTGCCAGCCCCGCCCGCGAGCAGGATCGCTTTTTTGGTCACGGCACAATTCCTGACAGAATTCAGCGCGCGGTCAAACCGAAGACGTGGCGTAAATCAAATTGCAGGGCAGGCGTTCCGCCTGCCGCCCCCAAGCGATGCGCTCGCCCTACCATCATTTTGTCGCGAAACGCTCAAGCAACGGCTCGATTGTTTTCTCGATGGTGAATTCTTGCTCGATTCGGAAGCGCCCGGCGCGACCGAAATCGTTGCGCAAATTCTCATCGCGCGCGAGCCGCTCCATCGCGTCGGCCAGGGCCGACGCATCACGCGGCGGAACAAGCACCCCGGTCTTGCCGTTCGCCACCAGCTCAGGAATTCCAGCGACCGTGGTCGAGATAACCGGTTTTTCGCTTGCCATCGCTTCGGCGATAACCGTGGGAAAAATGTCGCTCGCGCCGCGTTCATCGGGCGCGGAAGCGAGCACAAAAATGTCGGAATTACGCAACGCCCGGAGCACGTAATTTTGCGATTGCTCGCCGGCGAAATGAATTCGTTCCTGCAAATTGTGCTGCACGACGCGCCCTTCCAAGTCCGCGCGCAAGGGGCCGTGGCCGATTATTTCGCATGCGAAATTCAATGCGCGATTTTGCAACTGCGCACAGGCATCAATCAGAACGTCGAAACCTTTGAACGGAATCAATCGGCCGGTGCTAAGAAATCGGATTGGGCCGACCGAATGTCGCTTTGTTTGGGCTATGGGAAAACGGGCGAGGTCAATTCCGTTATAAACGCGAAAGATTTTCTCGCCCGATTCCGGGCAACGCGCTGCCAGCATATCGCGACTGTAATCCGTCTCAGCGCCCACAAATTTGGCGCTGGCGCAAAGTTCGCGCAGCAATTCGTCGTTGCCGAGATCGCTCATGAAATCCTGCCCATGAGCCGTGATACTGAAGGGGATCCCGCTGATTGCCTTTACAAACATGGCGGTGTGCGCGGCGCGGTTCGCGAAATGAACATGAAAATGAGGCACTGCTTCGCGCCTGAAGAGCTCGACAAAAAAAAGCGCGTTCCGCGCCCGTAACGCTGCCTTGTATTCGGCGCCATATTTGTTTTCGTGCTTGCTTACAAGTTCCTTGGGCCAGTGACCTTGGCGTTTTGCTTTTCGCGCCAGCTTGTCGAGATCGCGCGACGATGGAGCGTACCGAATCGGTGCCTGCAGCTTGGCAAGATATTCATGTCGCAGCGGCGTTTTCGGCGGATAGAGCGAGGCGAGGACGATTTCATGTCCGCGCCGTTCCAGCTCGAGCATTTCCGCATCGCAAAAGGTTTGTGAAAGAACGGGGTAACGTGAATAGAGATAGCCGAGACGCATGCCAAGAGCGGAAACCGGAAAATGCCGGCCGAAAAGAAAAAAATGCAGGACCGCGGTTCAATTATTTGACGGGACACACGCTGTCGTGTCCCAAATTTTGGCTGTGGTGGCACGCGTGTCGCGTGCAATTCATCTGAGGTTGTGCAGCCGACACGGCTGCCTCCACAGGGGATCAGAGATGGTGGCCGCTACGAAAAACGAACGTCCTTCCCCGGATCCATTTCAAAATCGAGCACGAGCGACTCAGACGTGTTCGGTTTAATAATCTCAGCCTCGAATTTTACGAAGATCGAGTCCTCGCGAAAAATGGCATATTTGTCCATCGACTCGAAATCGAGTGCGATAAAAAAGGGCCAGGCCATGTTTGAATTGATGCGCTTACCGCATTTGATGCTCAACACTTCGGGGATTTTGAGCAGTTGCATGCGTGAATTCATCATCATCTCCTCAACCCGTGCGGGAGTGACTTCCGGCTTGAGCTTATAAAGGACGACGTGATGAACCATGAGAGCTAAAGCTATTAGGCGGTCTGGGCGAGACGCGCAAGAGCGAATCCGCAGTGATTTTCTGTGGAGGCAGCCGTGTCGGCTGCAAAAGAACGCAGGTGGTCAGTTTCTCCAGTCCAGCACGCCTTTTCGCAGCGCGTAAACGTAACCAATCATGAGCATGGAAACAAAGCTGAGCATGCTCCAGAAAACCACCGGATGCCCGTGAATCATGTCCCGATAAACGACTGCCCATGGGTACATGAAGACAATCTCAAGGTCGAAAAGGATAAAAAGCATCGCGATCAGGTAAAATCTTACGCTGAATCGCGGCTGCGCCTCACCAATGGGCACCATCCCGCATTCGTAGGGGGAATCTTTGATAGGAGTACGGCGACCGGCTTTGCCCAACAGTACGCTAACGATCAGGGCCGAGGCCGCAAAACCGACCGCGACGATGATCTGCAACAGAACTGGAAGATAATCTCGCAGCATGCTGCCCTTGCTGCTGCCGAAGAATTATCTGACCGCTGCTACCGGAATATGGCCGTTTTGCGGCGCAATCGCGCTCGCCAGAGCCGAAGGGAGACCCTTATATTTCTTGCCGTTCTTTTTTACGGCGCCCCGCGCGACCAGGTTTTGCAATTTTTCATAAGCGCGCAGACGCAGCATTTCCTCGCCACCGCTTGCGGCGTTGCGGGCGCGGAGGTTTTCGTGGACGATGTCGAAGAGCTGTTTAAACTCGAACGACGCACGGCGCGAAAGCACCGCGACGAGTTCCTCGGTCACCAGATCAGGAACCCGGCGTGAAAATGCGTTTTTCTTAAGTATAGCCATAGAGCCTGCAATCTAACACAGATCAACCAAAACGCATTACAATTCTGTGGTTTACGCGAGGAAAGGGCTCTATTTTTGCCATAATTTCTACAATGACCTAAGGATGTCCCTTCGGCCTAGGGCGTTGGCAACGGCCTTACTGCTCCGGGTGAGGGCGATAGAGGTGCCGCCGGGCTCGACATGGCCGGAGACGACCCTCCTTTTACCTTGTGCTGTTGAAACATCATCGCACCAACGTAAGCCGCCCCACCGGCAATCGCCGCCTGCTCAATTGTAATCGTTCCTGCCGATTCAGACCGGTAACCGCCGTTCACATATGACGTCGATGCCACCACCGGGCCAAGGTGTTTGGTTACCACTTCAGTCGGAGGCAACTTGCTCGGGTCCAGTTGCTGCGAAAGGCCCGGCACAAACGCTGCGCCCACCTGCAGGAGTGGCCGGACCGCGGCATCGAGTCGCGAATAGAGTCCCGCCAGATCCAGATAGACAAATATCTGGGATGGATCCGGAACCAATTTGCTCGCGGAGCGGAACTTCTCGCTGCCGGCCAAGCCACCACCAGCGGGCGCCGGCGAAATAACACCATCAACGCTCGCTGCATTCAATCCCGCCACCAAAAACCGATCGGAAACGGCAATCGTGGGACTCACCACGGCCAGCACTCCCGAGGTAGGAGCAGTGTAGTATTCCGCATTATTTCGAGAAATTTTCTGCCACCCGCCCGAACTAGCGATCGCATCGGCAATCTTTCGCGCCCGGCCCCCGTCCCGCACCGCTACCGTGACCACCGCGTTGGGCAACTGGGCATCGGCCGGCCACGCGGCCATTACTGAAATTTCGTCCCCGAAGGCGGCTTTCCAATCTTCCTTGGTCACGCCAGCTGAAGTAAGCGCGCTGCTAATAGATTGCAGCGGCCCCGCCATCGACCCGGCCCCTGTGGGTTCCAGCAGCCAATCAAATTGCTGCTGCATGTTTACGATGTTGGCGCCGTAAAGCAGCGTCTCGGCTGGCGCGATTGCCAGTGTCGTGCGCTCCAGTTTTGTTTGGCTTAGCTGTGGCATCGCGGCAAAGCCGATGTCACGAATTCTTGCCCCATCGAAGACCATGGCGTGCGCGTAACTTTGGATTCGCTCAATCAATGTCTTTTGGTCAGCAGGCAATGCGCGACCGCTTTCTGCGCGCAAATTTACCAGCTTTTGCGCAAGCTGTTTCGGTTGCAGGTAAAACATCCAGGCGTACTCCGCCGGCATCTGTTTCATCGCCGCGCGGAAGGTCTCATCCGAATCGAGTGCCGGCGCCTTCGTTCGGCCGTCTACGCGATCAAGCAAAGCCTTCAAATCTTCCACGGTGGTGGCCGCCAAAAACTGCCGGCCAGCGATGGTTGAAGCAAAGATAAATTGGCCACTGCTAAAAATATCGATCTTATGTTTTTCGTAGTCGACTGAAGTACGTTGTGTGCCGGACGCTTTGGCCGGGATGCCGGATTTCCAGCGTTCGATTACCGCCTGTGCTTCTTTTTCGTCGCAGCGAAATCCGAAGCCAGCAATCAAACGCAGCGAATCGAAACTATTTGTCGCGAGAAACCCGTTATGAATGCGCAGCGACGAGAAATGATTCCACACCTCTCTCGCCGAGCTTTTCTCGGGCAGATGCGATTTCGGCTTCTCCAAGAAATCCTGCAGTGCCTGCTCCCGGTACAACTGGTATAGATCGGTTCGATGCCAGGCGTCCCGATTCTTCTCCGCGTCCGGTAGATGAATGAACAGGGCAGTATCGGCCGGAAGCAGATTGGCCATCGTGCTGGGCACCGCCGCAGGGTGTTGCCGGGTAATGTAGTACGCCGTCAGCGCCGCGATCACCACGAGCACGATAACCGTAAGAAGTCGCTTCATGGGCTCGATTCTAGACGCGGTCCTCGGCCGCGGCAAAGCGCAGCGTACTTGTCACTGTGGTGGCAGGCGTATCGCCTGCAGAATTCTTCCTGGTTCTTTGCAGCTAACACGGCTGCCGCTACAGAAGAAAAAGGCAGCTGTCGCCATATGACCGACAGTGGGTGCCCGATGTCATTTCCTGTGGTGGCACGCGTGTTGCGTGCAAATTTCTAGTAAGGCTTGTCGCTTAAACGTGCCTTCCCTAGGGTCGGAATGTGATCAAGAACCGACCGCGGAGATTTGACGTCTTCTACATTCGGGAGCCTGTTTTCTATATTACATGTTGCACTCGCGATCGCAGGCCAATTCGTGAGCTAGCAGCCGCTCACGACGCATTAACGCGGTATGGTGAACGGGCCCGTGAGCACAACATTGCCGTAGGACGTTATGTGCTTATGCCTAATCACCTTCACTTATTCGTCAAGGGCGATGGCAATTTCATGCTTCCGCGTTGGGTAGGCGGATTAAAACGCACGATAGCGGTCGAGCTGGGCTGCCATGCCGGCGAGCTCTGGCAACCTGGTTTTTTCGATCACGTGCTGCGCTCCGACGAGAGTTACGCTGCAAAATGGGACTACGTGCGGGAGAACCCTATGCGAGCAGGACTCGTTAGCACTGCAGACGAATGGCCATATCAAGGTGAAATTGTAATTATCGATCGCGTATAGCCATTCTCATCTGCCCTGTGGTGGCACGCGTGTCGCGTGCAAATTTTTCTCGGATTCTTTGCAGCCGACACGGCTGCCGCTACAGAAGTATTACTTCATGCCCGCGGATGAAATTTCCGGTGCACCGCCTTCAATCGCTGCTGATCCACATGCGTGTAAACCTGTGTCGTCGAAATATCGCTATGGCCGAGCATCTCCTGAATGATGCGTAAGTCAGCGCCATTTCCCAGTAAATGCGTAGCGAAACTATGTCGCAAAAGGTGCGGGTAAATGTTTGCTTCCAGTCCGGATCGTTTCGCGTGTTTTTTTACAATCTGCCA
>QHPU01000027.1 GCA_003219175.1 Verrucomicrobiota bacterium
GTCAAGGCCAACGACCTAGAGAAGTATCGGGCGCTCTGGCATGACGACTTCGTCGGCTGGCCGTCCGTTAGTTCAGACCCGGTTCGAAAGGATCACATCACCGATTGGATCACGAACAACACCTCGAAAGGCCTGAAATTGCAGTCGCACACAATTGAGCAGCTCGCCGTCCAAGTAACGGGTGATGTGGCAATCGATCATTATCGAATCAAAGTGACCTGGGCCAAGAGCGATACCAGCGACGGGTCAGAAACAAACGCAGTGCGGATCACCCACACATGGATCAGGACTGGCAACAACACATGGCAAATCATCGGCGGGATGTCCGCGCCGGTAAACGCCGAGGGGAAGCAGCTGTCTCTCCCTCAATTCTCAACCGCGGATCCTTCAATCCGCGATTGCCTTGAACGAATCGTTTCGCTAGGCACGCGGCGCAGCTCGCCCGTTAACCGCAGCTTCGACAAAGTCCAGATCAACCACTTTGTTGGATCCCACTGCCACGGTTTCACTCCATTACGATAATCGTGCTGAAATTCATGGTGATAATTGTGGTAGCCCTCGCCGAAAGTAAGCAGCGCCATCAGGAATGAATCGCGCGCGCTGCACCTCGTCGAATACGGCTGGCGGCCGATGGTGTGACAGGCGGAGTTGATCAGGAAAGTGCAGTGCTGGATCACGACGATCTTGGCTATGCCGCCAATGAGAAAGCCTCCGAGCGCGCCGACCCATCCATTCCACAACGCGCCGATCAACGTGGGCAATACAAGACTCATCAGCACCGCGAGCAAGTTAATATGTCGATGTTGCCACATTACCAGCGGGTCTTTCTTCAGATCCGCCACGTTATCGAATGGCGGTTCAGGCCAGAGCTTGAATAGCAGCCAGCCGATGTGTGCGTGGAAAAAGCCTTTGGTAATATCGTACGGATCTTCCTCATGATCGACGTGTTTATGGTGGCGCCGATGCTCGCTGGTCCACATCAACGCTGAGTTTTCGAAGGCGGCCGCGCCGAAAATCAGGATGAAGAGACGGATTGGCAGCTTTGCCCGGAAAGTCGCGTGCGCGAAAAGCCGATGATAGCCGAGCGTAATGCTGAAGCCGGTTGCGGTCAGCAGCACTGCGGCAACGACGAAATGAAACCAATCAATCCCAAAGTACCAAATGTAGAGCGGCACCGCAGTCAGGGTGAGAAAAAATGTGCCGATCAGGAAGCCGCTCGTCGTCCAATTGATTCGATCGGTTGGGATTCGAAAGATCACAGGCGAGTAGTCGAGAACGGAAGGATGCCAACAAACAAAGTTAATGAAGTATTCTCAATCTTCGTTTCCCTTTGCTTAAGAAATAATATTCGAATCGGTTTCGTGAAAAATCGGCGCGAATCCTGTTTACCGCTCAAAGAGGACGGCCGAGAATCACATCCGCCTTGGTCCAGCTATGGACTTTGCCGCAGTGCGCACAGGTGAACTTTTGCGCTTTAACTTTGGCCGCGCTCCAGAGTTTTTCTTCAATTGTCTGGCCGGTATCAGTCAGCTTCGACGTTGCGGGACACCGCACCAGCAAGCTTTTCATGTTCACGAGCGTGGATTTCAGCCGTCGTCGCGGCGGTTCGAAATAAAATCGCCTGGCCATGTCAGAGTCGATAAACGATCCGCGCTTTGGCGGTGTCGTAAGGCGACATTTGCATTTTCACTCGGTCGCCAATGGTAAGTCGAATAAAACGTTTGCGCATTTTGCCCGAGATATGCGCGAGCACGAGATTGTTATTGGCCAGCGCAACCCGAAACATTGTTCCGGGAAGCACGTGCATGATCGTGCCTTCAATCTCGATCGCCTTTCCAGATTCCATGATGTCGATTTTGGTAGGGAGGATTGACTTCAATCTGCCCGCTTGCAGCGCGGCCCCGAAAACTTTCGAGGCCGGCTGCACAATCGATCTATCGGCGAAAGCCGGAGAAGCTCCGTCTCGAGCCGTTAGAGGCGCGCGGACGCTCTTCGCGAGGACGCGCCTCATTCACGTTCAGCGCGCGGCCGTTGAGTTCCTTGCCGTTCGTGGCACTCATCGCGGCTTTGGCTTGTTCGGCGTCATTCATCGTGACGAACGCAAACCCGCGCGATTTGCCGGTCATCCGGTCCATCATGAGATTGACTTCGTTGACGGTGCCGTGTTGTTCGAACAGATCCTGGAGATCGTTCTCGGTGGTCTCGAAAGCGAGATTACCTACGTACAGTTTCATAGTGTTTTGAAATTGGAAAAACTAGGAGCTACAGAGCCGTTCCCGAGAATCGGGTTTCAAACCACCAATGAGCGAGGCTCACCTGACGATCTACCGCGCAGTGAAGTTAAACAGAGTAATCCAATAAGCGCGCACTATCGCCCAGTTCGGAGGAAACACAAACAAAATCAAAGATCGACAAGATTAACAGGATTGAGCCGGGGATGGAGCACGCTAAGAATCGATTGCCACAAACGAGCCGATTTCACTCAGCGGTTTGCGCACGATGTCGGGAACTAGGGAGTTCTTTGCCGGATGACCGGCCACTAGAAGAACAAATGGTTTGTCGTGCGAAGGACGCCCCAGAATTTTATTCAGAAGTCCCATCGGACAACCCTCAACACTCAACCATCAACTCTCAAGCCTCACTGCTCGTCCCACGAGAGTCCTTCCGTCATCATTTTTACTTCGCTCCCGCCATTCTCCGGCTTGACGAAAATGGTAAGGGTCGCGTCACCGCGCTTGCGCTTCAGGATCGAAGAGTTGGCATTGACCATGTCCACGCCGTCATTGCTCCATCCTTGTACTTTCAGGTCTGAGGCCAGCTCGGCGCAAACGCGTTTTACTTCCGATTTGCTCTTGAACTGCAATTGCTCGACGAGCCGATTGTACTGAACATCAGCCGCGTCTTTCGTTAACGGGATATCCTTGACCTTAAGTCCGCCAGCTGCCGGCTTGGACTCGTTAGACTCAATTTCCTCTTCTGATTTCTCAGCTGCCGAGGGCTTCGCTCTTGTTTCGCTCGACTCGGCGACTTGATACTCTTTCGGGATCTCGCCTAGCGGCGCGGCAAACTTGATCTTCACCTCCCATTTTTCACCAAAGGTATCGACAGGCCCATTGGTAGTAAGTTCGCCTTCGACCTTCCCCTCGTCGTAGGTAAATCCACTCATCTCAATCGAGCCGATGGAGCTGAAGCCCTGCTTCTGATGGGCGCTGTGCACCACCTCGCACCCATAGATGTCGCCATCCTCGTGCAAAGAGATGATCAACGCGCTGCCGAATTTCCCGAACGCGGCGTTAAAGTCCGGCTTGGTGTCCTTGGAATGATCCTTTTCCGTGAAGACGAGCACAATCCCGGGTTTGCCGCCAAATGGCTCGCCCCAGCGCGCGGACACATAAGCTAGCTTGGCATCTTTACCATTCCCCTTGAAGATGCCGGTGACAGTCGGCTTCACGTTAGCCGCCGGACCGCGCTTTTTCGGGATCGAGGCCGGCAGCTCTTCTCCAGCCTTGAGCAACGCGACGCTGAATCGCACATCGAAGTTGGTGGGAAACATTGAATCGGCCTCAACCGGTTGGTTGGCTTTGCCGGTGGCGCGTCCGTCCGCCAGCTTGAGTTCCGCCGTTGCCCCGCTGCCGCCATGACGACCAATCTGCGTACCACCGGCGGCCGCGCTCCAGTACTTCAATTCGCCTGTTTTCTTGAAGACCAGCTTGAGGTATGGCCTTCTGAAATCGCCTTCCCCGCCGTCCTTTTCTGCTGCGCGCGCTTCCTTCAGCATCTCACTCGCAACCGGCTGTCCACTCAAGACAGCAACGACCGCGTCTTCCTCGTCGATCGTTGACTCATACGCCACCGCATGTGCCAGCTGGTAGGTCTTGTTGCGCAACATCAGCGTTCCCTCTGCCACCTTTGTCGTCCCTTCCTGCGCGAAGATCGTCACTACCTCCATCGCGGTAATCGCGCTCAGCAAATAGATGAATTTCTTTGTCATAAACTCCTCCCAATTAGCGTAGAGAAGGCCAAGGCCTAAGAGCTAGGCCAGAAAGGAGAAGAACAAGTATAAGGTAGAAACAAGAGACGCCATTTTGTCACGCCATTGCTTCAGCGTCGGCGAAAGCCTTAGTGCCAGCTCTTTTCTCAGAGCTATTAACCCTCAACACTCAACTATCAATCTGCTTGATAGTCCGCGTCTTGCCTTGCGCCAGTTCTCACATAAGAACATTCATGCGCTTTTTGCTCGTGCTGCTCGTTTCATTTCTTACCGCCGCCATTTCGAGCGCGGCAGACCCATCCGCGAAAGATCTCGTCGCGAAGCTTTATCAAGTACACCGCTCAAAACACGACCCGCTGGATGAAACGCAGTTGCTGGGCCGCTATTTCGATGCCGCGCTGCTGAAGCTTTACCTGAAAGACAAACGCGAGGCGAAGGGAGAAGTCGGTCGTCTTGACGGTGATCCGCTCTACAACGCGCAGGATATTCAAATCAAAGACTTCTCCATTTCAGCGCCGGAATCGGCCGGAGGTCCGAGCCGGACTGGCATAGAAACGCGGGTCACGGTTCATTTCAAGAATCTCGGTCAACCGGCACGCGTCATATACGTTCTCAGCCGAACGAGCGATGGATGGAGGATCAGCGATATTCGTTACGACGACGGCTCCTCGCTCAAAAAAATCCTAGAGGGAAAGCTCTGACTTCTGTCAGCTGCTCGGTTCGTTTACTGCTTTCCTGAGTCCCTTAGGAATGCATTCGACGCTGGCCCGGCGAAACTTCCACCGCAGGGAAGGTCGAGAGTATCAATACGAAGAAAGATGAAGTCCCTCACGTGATTGCATACCGGTACAATATTCCTGGCTTTCGGGTACTCGCTCACTAGGGTGTGCGACCCGAAATATGAAATCGTTTCTTAAAAGCCTGCTTGTCGCGTTATCGCTGCTTTCGCTCGGTCTACTGGTTTCTCCTCATACTCTCGCCCAAAGCCCTTCGCCTTCACCATCGCCGGCACCACCCGCGCCAGTCGCATTGAAAGCTGGACATCTTCTCGATGTCCGAACCGGCAAGGTGACTTCGGACGTTTATGTCACTGTCGAAAATCATCGAATCAAGAGCATCGAAGCGACGCCAGCTCAAGGAATTCAGATCATCGATCTCTCGAGTTCCTTTGTCATGCCCGGTATGGTTGATTGCCATGCGCATATTCTCGGCGACCTGGGCGATCTCTCGCCAGGCTCGGAGTTTCGAATGTCGTCTGCGAGAAAGACGCTCTGGGGCATGCGCAACCTCAAGGTCTGGCTGTCTAAAGGTTTCACCGCGCTGCGCGATGCCGGTGAAGATGATCTCGGTTACGGGCAACTCGCTTTGCGCGACGCGATCAATGCCGGCTGGATCGACGGTCCACGCATGCAGTCTTCAGGAAATTTCATTTCGCTCAATGGCGGCCATGGAGATTCCGGGGGATTCATTGCGCCCGATCAGGAATTGCCGCGTCGTCCGAACATTGCCGACACAGTCGATGACGTTGCACGCGCGGCCCGGCGCGACATTAAATACGGTGCCGACTGGATTAAATTGATGGGCACCGGCGGGGTGCTCGATCTGACCAGCGATTTCAAAGTTCAGGAATTAAGCGAAGAACAAATGGCCAAAGCAGTCGAGATCGCGCATCGCGCCGGCAAGCGGGTGATGGTACATGCAGAAGGAACCGAAGGGATCAAGGCCGCCGTACGCGCCGGCGTGGACTCCATCGAACACGGCACCATGCTCGATGACGAAGGCGCCGCATTGATGGCAAAGAAAGGTACCTGGCTTGTGCCCACGCTTTACACTTTTCAGCACGGCGTGGAACTGGGAACGAGTCATGGCCAAGACCCGATCAGTCTGGCCAAGGTGAAGGAAATCGTAGCGCATCAAGAGCCGGCGTTTACGCGCGCGCTCAAAGCGCACTTGAAAATCGCAGTCGGGATCGATGACGAACCGCAATATTTACCAAAAGAACTGGAAGCTCTTGTCCGCGGTGGAATGACACCGCTAGAAGCTTTGCAGGCGGCGACGATCCGAGGGGCGGAATTGCTGAACTGGTCTGATCGCATCGGCACGATCGAGGCCGGCAAATTTGCGGACATCATCGCCATCGACGGCGATCCAACAAAGGATATCAACGCGATCGAAAAAGTCATTTTCGTGATGAAAGACGGTGCCGTCTTCAAGAACGATCTTGCGCCGAAGGTTCAATAGGAAACGCACTTCCAGTGACCCGCGAAACGGCGAAGCAATAGTAGCTACTTTTTCGACCTTCTGTTACCCGCGGTCTGCAGGTATCCCGCAATGATCAGGCCACCCATTGAATGTCCAACCAGATTTACCTTCGCCGGGAAATCCTTGCTCCCGTAACCCGCCTTACTGTAGTGACGAAGAAGTTTTGTCCGGTCGGTCACTTCGTCGACAAAAGTAGTAAGATCCGCTTCGACTAATTGCAACGGTTGTCGCCAGTCATAAGCAAACGGATAGATTGGAACAGGCAGATTCGCATGCGGAGTAAGATTATGGCGCATTTCCGCGATAATTTCACCATAAACAAGGGTGAATACCTGATCCGCATTCACCCGCCCCGACTCGATCAGCTCATACCGAACATCGGACGGATGGAGTGTGATCCGCTTGTATGATTGATGAGCAGTTTTAGGGGCGACCAGACTGTTTCAGGATCAACCGGGTATTGGTCCCGCAGAACGCTTCCCATAATGCCGGGAACGAAAATAACGGGCGATGGCAATCTTGCCATGATTCAAATCGTCTAGGTTAAAGGATGCGGTCAAATCCGAACGCCCAATGTGTTGTAAAAGCGCTTGTGCCAAGGGCCCGTTTGTTTGATTTGGCGTTCGCCGCGGCGAGCGCACTACAACGGCCGCTTCAAGGCTTCAACGCTTTGATCACCCGTGATTTGCGCACGCTGATCAGACCCGGTGGACCTCCGTTGCGGCGATCCGCGATTTATGAACTGTTGGCCGAAGCTGCGAAACCGTTGAAATAAGTGGGACCATGAGCGGCCGGACACCGTAAAATCATGCCAGAAGATGGTAATGGCCGGACACACGGCCGCCACTACACAGTTGTGTGCGCGCACACCCAATCGCCAACCAACGCGATGGCAGTGTCGGCTTCGGGGAAAACGCCGGTCCAGATGGGATAAACATGCTGCATCCAAGAGCATTTCGGATGGTTCGGCGAGCGGCTTGGTTTGTGGGTGGACTCATAACACTCGCCGCTGCGCATATGCATTGGGTTTTTCTCACCCACGCCGAGGGCCTGTGGCGTGATGAGGCTGGTTTAGTCCGCCTGGCCACTTTTCCTTCCTGGAAAGAGGTGTGGGAAATGTTGCCTCACGATCATTGTCCAATTTTGCTGCCCGCGCTAGTTCGAACTTGGGTCAAGGCGGGTTTTGGACAAACCGATTTTGAGCTGCGCGTTTTGGGATTCTGTCTTGGTCTGCTCTTGCCGATTTGTTTTTGGGTTGCGAGTCGAATCATGAGAAAGGGCGTACCTTTGCTCCCATTGGCGCTGGTCGCACTCAACGCCACCGTCATCCGTACCGGCGATTCGTTTCGAGGCTATGGTCTGGGTGGCACCTTGAATGTATTGCTATTTGCGCTGACTTGGCAGGTCGTCCAAAAACCGGCGTTCCTGAGCAGTTTATTGGCCTCTCTGGTAGCGGTGCTGAGCGTGCAATGTTTTTATCAAAACGCTTTTTTCGTCTTTGCCGCGTGTATTGCTGGCGTCGTCGTTTGCGCGACAGGGCGCCGTTGGAGAAGTGCGCTTTGGACAGTCGGCATCGGACTGACCGCCGCCGTATCACTGATCCCTTACCTTCCAATCATTCGCCGGGCCCAGGATTCGTATCTCCTCGAAAAGATCGGCTTTCGTTTTTCGCTCGGCTGGGAAACCATTTCGCACGCGATCGATTTTCCGCTGCCCGGGTTCAAATGGCTGTGGGTCGCACTGGTTCTATTGGCAATCTGGGTTGGCATCTCAACTACTTTGCGAAGCGCGGGCCCGACGCAGGATTTTGTTCATCGGGAGGTGGTTTTGTTTGGAACAACGGCGTTGATTGTTTGTCTGCCAAGTTTCGCCATTTTCTTGAAACTGGCCGAGCTTCCAACTCAACCATGGTATTACGTGCCATTAATGGCTTTCGTCGTGGTCTGCCTTGATGTGGTTCTCTCTTCGTCTTCCAAGTGGGTAAGTTCGTTGTTGGCCATGGTTGCGCTGGTTGCTGCCGCAATCGCTTACCCAGTCGGCTTGCCGGAGATGAAATGCCGACAGACCAATATGGACCAGATCGCGACGCGGTTGAATAAGGAGGCAGCATCCGGCGATTACATCATTGTTCACCCTTGGTACTGTGGAGTCAGTTTTGCCCGGTATTACCAGGGAACAGCGCCCTGGACGACGCTCCCTCAGTTGGATGATCATCAAGTGCACCGCTACGATTTGCTAAAGATCAAAATGCAAATGGAAGATCCCCTCCAGCCGGTGTTGGAAAAAGTAAGCGCTACTCTTCAATCCAGTCATCGCGTCTGGATTGTGGGTTGGATACCGCTCGACGAAAAACCGCCGCCGTACCTACGCCCTGCTCCGAACGATCGATGGGGTTGGCTCGATGGGCCCTACTCGCAGGTTTGGGGTGCTCAAATCGGTTACTTCATTGTCACTCACGCCAGTCGGCGTGGAATTTTTCCCATTCCTTCGGCTAACTGTGTAAACTCATTTGAGAATCTCCCGGTTCTTTTAGTTACTGGCTGGCACTGATTATGGCTCGAGCCAAGAGCGCTTGACCAAGACGCACGAAGTTTCGCGTCGCGAGGCGCAAACGCATCTTCCACGCTGACGCATTGTGAATGTCAGGAGCATTGCTGGTGTCGAATTCGAGGATTGGCCATACCGCCGCCCGTACGCGCTGGTCTTGCATGTAGGCGATATACCCGGAAACGAGCAGGGCACAGACACCAACGAAGGTTGCGATCAGTGCGTCAGATCGACTGGTATCGCGCGTCGCATTCGGCTCCGATACGGAGCCGACCATATTGCCGGCCGGGTTACTGTCAATCAGTCCGGGTGGGACCTCAATGTCTCAGCTGCTCAACACTCGCGTTACCCGCGTTGCGACCGACCAGTCTTCGTCAAGGCTACGACTCGGCAAGCACGGCCGCCGCTACACCGACTTGAGGGGAAGCGCGTGCAGCACCTCGGATTTGCTTGTAGTTTCAAGTTTCATGTCACTCGTTCTGCAAAAAACCCGCGCATTACCCTCTCACTCCCCGGTAATGTCGACCGTCGAAATTCGACAACAGTTTCCCGCGCTCGCGCGCGTTCATAACGGTCACTCAGTCGCTTATTTCGACGGACCGGGCGGGACTCAGGTGCCGCGGATGGTTGTCGAAGCGATGAACGATTATCTTTTTCACCACAACGCGAACACGCACTGGGCTTATCCGACGAGCGAGGAAACCGACGTTATCATTGACTCTGCGCGGAACGTGCTGGCCGATTTCCTCAACGCGACGCCGGCGGAAATCGTCTTCGGCGCCAACATGACGACGCTGACCTTTCATCTCGCGCGCGCTCTTGCCCGCGACTTCGCGCGCGGCGACGAGATTGTGATTACGGAGCTGGATCATCATGCCAATATCGCCCCGTGGCGGCGACTGGAGAAAGAATGCGGCGTGACCGTGTGCATCGCGAAAATGATCCCGAAAACCGGTGAACTGGATTGGGAGGATTTTTCGCAACAAATAACGCGCCATACCAAACTGGTTGCCATCGGAGCGGCATCGAACGCCCTTGGCACGATCAACGATGTGCGACGCGCCGGGGAAATGGCGCATGCGGTCGGCGCGAAAATTTTCGTCGACGCTGTTCATTATGCTCCTCACGGGTTGATCGATGTCCGGGAATGGAATTGCGATTTTTTGGCCTGTTCTGC
>QHPU01000157.1 GCA_003219175.1 Verrucomicrobiota bacterium
CGTTAGCGCCGATCTCAATGTTGTTGCTACCGGTGGTCAGGTTGAAACCGGCGTCAAAGCCTAATCCAACGTTGTTGACACCCGTTTTATTTCTAACAAGTGCTTGGTAACCCGCAGCAGTGTTGTGGCTGCCGGAGGTGGTTTGACCAAGCGCACCCCTGCCGTAGCCAGCGTTTTGGGAACCAGTTGAGTTGCTCTCAAGCGCACTATTACCGGTGGCCGTGTTGTCGGTGCCAGTGTTGTTGTTTAAAAGCGCGCCAGCGCCGGTGGCCGTGTTGTCGCTGCCGGTTGTGTTGTCTAAGAGCGCATCAGCACCGGTGGCCGTGTTGCCGTTCCCGTCTGTATTGGCTTGGAGTGCTTGAAAGCCAGTTGCCGTGTTCAAAGCCCCGTCTGTGTTGCTAAGGAGCGCCTCAAGACCGGTGGCCGTGTTGTCGCTGCCGGTTGTGTTAAGCCCGAGCGCATCAAAGCCAATGGCCGTATTGTTGCTGCCGATTGTGACGCTGGCAAGCGCACCATCACCCTCAGCCGTGTTGCCGTTGGGATAGCCCCCGTCCGGTGTAGGCGAGGGCAGTTGTGCTTGCGTCGTCGTAGCGAAGGCGAAGCAAGTAAGCACGAGCGCCACGAGGACGAGCCAGTATCCGGTAATCGCCGGATAAATCCATTCCTCTATCAGCACAGTCGGGGCTTTGAACTTAAGTAATTGATTATGATTCATACTTAGCTTTCTGTTTTTGAATTGTAGTTGGTGATTATTGATCGTTATACCTTCCATTTTTGTGGACGGGTTAACCTTTCAGCACCGAAGGGGAAAGTCATTGCAGCGAATGACCCGCTACTAACCCTGCG
The DNA here is from genome assembly GCA_003219175.1 of Verrucomicrobiota bacterium. Lineage (GTDB taxonomy): Bacteria > Verrucomicrobiota > Verrucomicrobiia > Chthoniobacterales > UBA10450 > AV69. Next base: position 847 of record QHPU01000157.1, read on the forward strand.
CCGTAACGCTTGGCCGATTCCGATGAGCGACAATTTTTGAGAAAGTAACCTGCGAACATCAAGGTTTTTTCACGTATTTAGCATGTTAATAACCTTGTAAGACTTTACACTACTTTGAGATAGGATTTGCCTACCATCTCCAGGTTACTGTTAAGCGGAGCTCAACTTAATTACAATAGTTATGGTTCTTTTCCGTGTCGTTAGTTAAGAAGTTTCAAAAAGAAGACCCGGGCTGAATGGGCTCGGGGTCTCCGAAGTCGAAGTATGGAACCGAAATGTTGCTAATTCGGTTCTATTATATCGATTCACGCTTCTCTTTGTAGCGTGCTCCCCGTCTTCCTTCTGAGTGCTTCCTCCACGAAACGCAGCGCCAATCATAGCTCGTTAATCGCGCTGCAGTAGCCCCCACGGCCCACCTGCCTTACTGAGCCTTCACGCGATAATCTCCCAATATTTCACTGGCGGCATCCTGCCAGAGAGAGCTATTCCTGTGCAATAGCATGACGACAATTCAGGTCAACAGAGTACGAGACGCGCTCGTTCCTTCTAATCGGCGAATGCAAGTTTAACGGTCGGCAGTGCGTCGCGACCGCAATTACCCGACTTTTGGGATTCGGCCACTGTGCCGTAGTTCTTCGCCAGATAGTCGGCGATAATCTTGGCATCCGTGTCGTTGATAGCCGCACCATAAGTTTTAATCATCTTCTGCACTTCGGCGTTCCAGCGCTGTGCGTCGAGATGGGGCTGTCCAACGATGTAATCTGTTGAATGGCATATCGCGCAGGATCGGACCACCACTTCGTCGCCCGCACCCGCCTTTATCTGGGAAAAGGGATGGTCCCTCGGCAATTCAATCGAAGTCATCTGGGCGAAACAAGCAGTCGCAGAGCCGAGAACGGCGAGGTATCCGATGATTTGTCCCAGGCAATTGCTCACAACGAAAGTCTCCGTGTCATGGTTCCAAAATTTCAATCGACCATCACGTCCACACCTTCGATGACATTGCGCATGTAGCCGCTGGGATTCCACAAGGCATCGGACGGCTGCGACTCGCCCCTTCGATTCTTCGCACGCGCCATTAGGCGGTAGCTGACCTTGCGGGTTGGAGTCCAATTGAACGACCATTCGCGGAACGAATAGTTCCCGAGGTCCTTGCCGAGCTGAGCGGGCTCCCAGCTCACCCCTTTGTCCGTGGACACCGAGACCTCTTGGAGGCCAACGCCTCCGTCGAAAGCGATGCCCTTGATCGTCACCGGTTTCGCTGCCGGAAGATGCGTTCCGTTGTGTGGCGAGACGATCAACGACCGAACATTCATCCGGTTGATTGGCACCATGCTGGCAGGAGTGGTCCCTGGCTCGACACATGCACATGGAGTGTTTGGAATCAGATATGCCTTCCGCATCCAGAATCCGTCGAACTCCTTATAGAGCACCGTGATTTCGGACAAGTGTTTGACCCAGTATGTGGAGTACCAGCCTGGCACGACGAGGCGTGCAGGAAAGCCATTGAGCATGGGAAGCGGCTGGCCGTTCATCTCGTACGCGACGAGGATGTCCGGATCGCTCGAGATACGCGAAACGTTGAGGCTCTTGACGAAATCGGGGATGCTAGTGAAGCCCGGCCGGTCGAGACCTTTGAAGGTGACATCGAGGGCTCCGGATTTGATGCCGGCCTGCGACAGAATCTCGCGAAGCCTGACGCCAGTCCATTCAGCATTGCCCATCGCGCCATTCGCCCACTGGCCACCGAACACTCGGGGCGAGAAGTAGCCCCGCCCATTGCCCGAGCATTGATTGACGGCCACGACGCTGGTGCGAGTGAACTTACGTTGCAGGTCATCGAGCGAAAGCTCGAGTGGCTTGTCGACGTGACCGGTGATCTTTAGGCGCCATGTGGACAGATCGACGGATGTCGGAGGGGGGACGTGATAGCGCACGAAAAAGGCATCATTCGGCGTAATCGCTTTCTCAAAATAGTGAATGGGTGTTTCGAGCTGTGGCGGGCGTGAGGTTAAAAGAATGAGGTCGGCTTTCTGTGGGTAGCGAACAAGCGGACGACCGGCGAGGAGAGGATCTTCAACATCAGCGGCCCAAACCGAGCGCTCGAACAGGCTGGTGCTTAGAAGCGTTCCGGCCGATGCAAGTCCCAATCCCCGCAGAAATTCGCGCCTGCTCTGAAAGTTCGATTCTGGTAGTGGCAGCATCGATGATTCCTCTGCTCTACTGACCGCACAAGATCATTGCGGATTTTGGCGGCAGCAAACTAAATCCCGAATAAACCGTTGGTCGCGAATGCG
>QHPU01000159.1 GCA_003219175.1 Verrucomicrobiota bacterium
CGGTGCCGCCGAGTTCACGGCTGCGAGCACGATCGGCGCGATAAAAGCGTTCGAAGACGCGTGGCAAATCCGCGGGCGCGATACCGACTCCGTCATCGCGGACGGAGAGGGCGACCTCCCCATCGAGCGTTGCTGCATGGATCAGGATACGTCCGTTCTCGTGCGAATAGTTCACTGCGTTGTCGAGCAAATTGTGCACGACTTCCTCGAGGCGCCTTTCGTCGACTCGGACCGCCGGGAAATCCGCCGGAACCTGCAGCTCGAGCTGGAGATTTTTTGCAGCCAGGCGTTTCGCCCAATCTCGCGTTACTTTTTCCAGAAAATCGCGCACGTTGATCTGGCTCAATTGCAAGTTTGCTTCCTTGGATTCGAGCCGGGCCAGGCTAAGCAAATCGTTGACCAACAGGTTGAGCCGGTCGGAATGGCGCTTCATTACTTCGTAAATGTGGCGAACCTCGTTTTGATCGAGATCGCCGGCTTCGAGCAGCGTTTCGAGATTGCCGTGAAAAATTGAAAGCGGCGTGCGCAATTCGTGAGAGACGTTGGCGACAAAATCGCGCCGGATTTCATCGGCTTGTTTCAATCTCGAGATGTCGTGGAATAACGCAACGACGCCGCTGGCTTTCCCATTTTCGCCCGTGATGGGCACAACCGTGACCTGAAGTTGTCTTTTGCGATCGGACGCGAGCACTTCGGCGATTCGCGGCCGGAGATCCGCGAGAGCCGCCCGGATTGGTTCAATTACATCGCTGTCGCGAATGATGTCGAGCAACGGGGTGCCGGCGGCGACGGGAGACTTCCCGTACAAATTTTCGAAAGCAGGATTACAGATCGAGATATGCTGAGTGGAATCAACCACCAGCAGACCATCGGTAAGTGCGGCAAATACGGCGCGCACTTCGGCCGCGTCTTTGGTGACCTGGCGATCGAGCTGGCGCTGGCGGTCGAGTAATTGCTCCAAAGCGAGACCGATCCTGCTGGCATGCGACGTTCCACCCAGGAGAAACGTTGGCGGCTGTTGGCCGCGCCCAATTGTCGTTAGGAGATGCTCGAGATCCTGCCATGGTTGCAGGTAAACGCGCCGGAACAAAAAAGCAGCGCCCGCAGCGACTGCGAGGAGTACAATTCCAAGAACCCACCAATGCATGCGCGATCAACTTTCGCGCAAACGATAGCCGAAACCGCGAATAGTTTCGATCGCATCACCGGCCCTGCCCAGCTTCTCGCGCAACCGGCGAACGTGAGTGTCAACGGTGCGGGTATCGATCACACTTTCGTAGCCCCAAACGTCGCTGAGCAGGCGATCGCGTTCCTGAACTCGCCCCCGCCGCTGCACCAGCGTACGGAGCAATTTGTACTCGAGACTGGTAAGATGAAGTACCTTGCCATTCACCGAAACGCGATGGCGCAGGCCGTCGATCTGGATCGGTCCAGCCGTTATCGATTGCGTTTCGTCCGGGGCTTCGCCCCGACGCAAAATTGCTTGAGCGCGAAGGACGACTTCCCGTGGCGAAAAAGGTTTTGAAACGTAGTCGTCCGCTCCCAGTTCCAAGCCAACAATGCGATCGATTTCCTCGGCCTTGGCCGTGAGCATGAGAACGGGAATATGCCGGGTTCGCGAGTCGCCCTTAAGAATTTTGCAGACTTCGAGGCCGGGCATTTTCGGCAGCATCAGGTCGAGAATGACCAGCACCGGCGATTCTTCGCGCGCCCGCCGGAGACCAACGGCGCCATCCTCGGCGGTGATGACATTGAATCCGGCGGTGCGCTTGAAAGCGCGCACCAGCATTTCGACGACGTCAGCTTCGTCTTCAACGACGAGAACTTTTTTTCCCGGTGCCGCGGTCACGACGGCGATTCTAGCACTTCGGTGCGTATTGAAAAATACCGCAATGATTGGCCCACGGTTTTTGCACACGAACCAGACATGCTCGACAGGATTGAACTCCAAAGGTCAGTCCGTCACGCATAAAGAAAGCGGCAAATCGTCGCTTTTGGGCAGATCGGCGGGTCCGCGCCGGACTGGTATTGGAGACAGCCGCTCCTTGAGGCACTGCCTGGTGGAGAATTACGCGATCGTCGTGGGTAAGCCTTCAGTCTTCGGGCCGGCCTTTTCGTTCAAAGCTTCGGTGAATTCCTGCAAGCTGGAAACGATCTGGGGCGCCTTGGTCAGGACCGTGGAGGCGAGCTTTTCCGCATAATCCGGACGCCGCTGCGACATTTCCGAGAGCGCCATCATTACTGCCAGAGCGTTGTTTACCGAATGCTTGATTTCGCTGTATTTAGCCTGGAGCTCTTTCAGCTCTGTATCAGAAATGGTCTTTTCACTCATAGCCCGTCGATTTAAGTAGAGAAAAGCAATCTTTGTGCTTGACTTAAAGGTTCGACATCCGTCGTCCGAATGCCTGCGCAAGTTATCAAGATCGTTGGAGCACGCCAGCATAATCTTAAGAATCTCGATGTTGAGATTCCGAGGGAGAAGCTGGTGGTTATCACAGGCCTGAGCGGATCGGGGAAGTCGTCCCTGGCCTTTGACACCCTCTATGCGGAGGGGCAGCGCCGTTACGTCGAAAGCCTCTCGGCGTACGCGCGACAATTTCTGGATAAGATGGAAAAACCGGACGTTGATTTCATCGAGGGATTATCGCCGGCGATTGCCATTGAACAACGTAGTGCCGGAGCGAACCCTCGCTCAACTATTGCCACAACCACAGAGATTTACGATTATCTACGAGTCCTGTTTTCCGCAATAGGCCAGCCGCATGATCCGGTCACCGGGAAACCGCTCGTCCGCCAGACGCCGCAGCAAATTGTCGATCAAATCCTGGGGTATCCCCCTGAAACTAAAATTGTGGTGCTCGCGCCAATCGTGGTGAACGAGCGGGGTGAATTCCGCGATGTGATCGAGAAATTGCGGCGTGAAGGGTTCGTCCGGGCTCGAATTGATGGGGAGATCATCGAACTGGGGCGACCGGAGCCGATTCGATTAAAGAAAACCGAGCCGCATACAATCGAAGCGGTCGTGGACCGGCTGATTATTCGGGACGGAGTGCGGGTGCGGCTGGCGGATTCCATCGACACCGCGCTGAAATGGGGTGGAAACCGCGTTGTTGTCCTGCGGCAGCAACAATCTGAGTGGGAGAGCGACCGCTATTCCACCGACTACGGAAATGCTGAAAGCGGTTTCACCCTTGGA
>QHPU01000028.1 GCA_003219175.1 Verrucomicrobiota bacterium
TCATTCGGTTGCCATGCCGAAGTCTGGCGAAGGTTGGTCATTTCAAACATGTCTGTATTAGTCGATAAAAATACTCGGCTCGTGGTGCAGGGAATCACCGGCACCGCCGGTGCTTTTCATACGCGACAATGCATGGAGTATGGAACGAATGTCGTCGCCGGGGTGACGCCGGGAAAAGGCGGCCAAAAATTCGACGACAAAGTTCTTGTGTTCGACACCGTCGCGGAAGCACGACGTGAAACGGGCTGCAATGTCTCAATGATCTTTGTGCCACCGCCGGGCGCGGCCGATGCCATTCTCGAAGCCGCTGACGCCGGCGTTGAGCTGGTTGTCTGCATCACGGAGGGCATTCCCGTGATGGACATGATGCGGGTGAAGGCGCAAATGGCCGGAAAGGGATCGCGTCTGATTGGTCCAAATTGTCCCGGAATCATCACTCCCGGAGCGGCTAAGATCGGCATCATGCCGGGTTACATTCATAAACCTGGAAATATCGGCGTCATATCCCGGTCGGGAACGCTAACCTATGAAGCAGTTTGGCAGCTAACGAGTCGTGGGCATGGACAATCGACCTGCATCGGAATTGGTGGCGATCCCATCAACGGCATGTCGCATCTCGATGCCGTCAGGATGTTTAATGATGATCCCGGGACCGAAGCGATGATTCTGATTGGCGAAATCGGCGGCTCGGCTGAAGAAGAAGCTGCCGCATGGATCAAGGATAATTGCCGCAAACCGGTCGCGGCTTTTATCGCCGGTGTCACCGCGCCACCCGGCCGCCGGATGGGACATGCTGGTGCCATTGTCTCCGGTGGCAAGGGCACAGCTGCGGGAAAAATCGAGGCGCTCAAAGCCGCCGGCATTGCCGTAGCCGAGACACCAGCAACAATGGCGGATACGCTCATTGCGCGAATGAAGCGCTGAGCTACTTTCGCTGAAATGTCCGAATTGCAAAAAACAGGAACTGCTCCACAGCCAAAGGCGCCGAATGTTTCCCGAGGCTTGGAAGGTGTTATTGCCAATACCACGCGATTAAGCGACGTCATAGGCGATAAGGGTCAACTCGTTTATTCCGGTTACGACATCAACGATCTGGCCGGCAAAGTCGACTACAAGGAAGTGGTCTACCTGTTGTGGAAAGGGAAATTGCCCAACCGGCGCGAGCTCGATGACTTCACCCGTGCCTTACGGGCCGAGCGGCAGTTGCCAGAGCCCGTTATCGAGTTCATAAAGTCGGCCCCAAAAGATGCCGATCCCATGGACGTGATGCGCACGGCTATCTCAATGCTGGGACTCTATGATCCGGATATCCACAAAGAAGCGACACGGGAAATAAACGAGCGACGCGCCCGAAGTATCACCGCCAAAATTGGGGTGATCGCGGCTTATTTTCACCGCGCCCGGCAGGGAAAATCTTTGCCACCAGTGCGCGACGACCTGACTGAGGCTGAGCATTTCCTCTATTTAATATGTGGTAAACCGCAGCCCAAGGAAGCAACCGACGCGCTGGACGTCGCCTTTGTCCTGCACGCCGATCACGGGATGAATGCATCGACCTTTAGCGCCCGGGTCACAATTTCGACGCTAAGCGACTTTTATTCCGCTATCACTTCGGCGATCGGAACTCTGAAAGGGCCGTTACACGGCGGCGCGAATGAGGGCGTCATTCACATGCTGAAGGAGATTGGTGAGGAAAACAACGTGGACGCCTACATCGAAAAGCAACTGGCGCAAAAAAAGAAGATCATGGGCATTGGCCATCGCGTTTACAAAACGCTGGACCCGCGTGCACCACACTTGCGGGCGATGGCGAGAAAGCTAAGCGAAAAAATTGGTGAACCGAAGTGGATCCGGATGTCGGAACGAATCGCTCAGTTGATGAAAGAAAAGAAAAATCTGAACGCCAATGTCGATTTCTATTCCGCGACGGTCTATTACTCACTGGGTATTCCGACCGATCTTTTCACACCGATCTTTGCCATTGCCCGGTGTTCCGGCTGGTGCGCGCAGGTGCTGGAGCAACTGGAAGACAATCGCCTTTACCGGCCGTTGAGCCAATATGTCGGTGAGCGAGTCGGCAAGAAAGTCGTGCCGATCGACGAGCGGAACTAGGCAGGAAGCGGCGCTTTCTGCAATCGGCGATTGGAGACTGCTGTTTGTGATCGGCAAGCCGCGGTCGCTCGAAGTCTACGTCCAATTTCTCTAAAATAATTTGTCGTTATTTCACTTCCCCGCAGGGCAGCTGTGCCGCCTTCCAATCCATCGCCATGCGAATGCGCGAACGGCCGCTGGGGTGATCGAAAAAGATGAATTCCTCCAACGGGCTCGGCTCCAACTTGCGATATTTCCCCAGCTTCAACGCGACCATGGCTGCGGCGTCGGGCTCGCGCGCTGCATTAATAGCAAACGCATCCGCTTCCCGCTCAATATTGCGACCTATCGTATTTGAGATTGGTGTCAGCACGAATCCGTAAGTCGCAAAGATTAACATTAACAGCGGGAATCCCGCCGGATCAGCGATTCCAGTGACGCCCCAGGCCGATCCGCGTTTTCCAATCACCCGATTAAATATTATCGCGGCCAGACCAAAGCCGACGAAAATGAAGATGCTGAGAAATGCTGTGCCCTTGGCGCCGTGATTCAAAACGTAATGGCCCATCTCGTGCGCCATCACTTCGCGAATCTCGGGCAGCGTGCATTGATTCAACAGATTATCATTAAGGGCGATTCGGGTCGTGCCGGCCAAACCCGAGACGTTTGCACTCACTCGCTTGGTTTGTCGCGACTGATCGACGACAAAAACTTGCGTGGCCGGAATCTGGTTCGCGCGTGCCAGATCGAGAATTGGATCACGAATCTTTGGATCGGTCAGCGGGGTGTACTTGTTAAAAATCGGTTCGATCAGAACCGGCGCCGCTATGTTTCCGATCGTGATCAGGATGATTCCAAATACCGTTCCCCATATCCACCAGGTGCGTTCTGTCGCCTGAAAAATGCGGTAAAGAATCGCGAGAGAGATAGCCAGAATGACGACAGCGATCTCTAAAGCATTGAGCGATTCACTAAACCATGCCCAAAAGATTTGATTGGACATTCCATACTGATGTTCTCGCACGAAACCTTCGTAAAAATTCAGCGGAAAACTCAATATTCCGGTAATAAGCGCAAACCCAATTGCATAAATGCCAGCCTGAATTGGCCTGAATTTCGTTAGTCTGGCCGCCACATCCCGAATTCGTGTGGAAAGCCTGGTCGTTAGGATGAGCAAGGCAATCGCGGCGGTAAGCAAAAAATTCCAGAGAATCAGCCAATAACCGCCTTCGAAATATGCATCCGAGCGCGCTTTTTCATCCGGCGGGATGGTGTCAAGCCAGGCGCGGGTCGCTGCCGCCGGGTCGGTGATGCCGGTGGGAATCGCCACCGGTCTAGGTGAAGGGCTTGGAGCTCCCTGCGCGGACGAGGTTTCTGAAAAACAAGCCAGCGCTATAACAAAAATTAAGAGGCGAACGCTCATTTCAAGATTCTGGCGCGAACAACTTGGACTGGAAAGCCTGTGCTATGCGGGAATCCCATAAAAGCGCAATGTTTTTGATCGACGATTTCTGTCGTTTTGTTTTTTCTGGAGCCGTGAAGCTGGCCTTTGCCATTACCTGCCTTTTTGTGGTCAGCGCTTTAGCGCAGAATGTCGATTCTTCTCTTTGCGGGCCGTATCCGAAAAACTACAAGGAAATTGTCTGGAATTGGCTCCAAGGAATGCTGCTCGATGCCGACAGCGCGAAAATTGAATGGCAAGGCGATCCGAAGCCAGGTGATCTGGGTAGAAATGGCGAGCACATTTACGGGTGGCTGGTCGAGTTTCGGGTGAACTCGCGTAATCGCTTTGGTCAGTACACCGGTAAACAATCCCATGGCGCATTGATCCGCGACAATCAGGTGATTAAGGGAACCGGATTTGGTTACGGAAACTGATTTGACGCGCCGAAGTGGAGGGCGGCGCTTAGCAACACCAATGCGCACAACGGGCTCGCCCCTCCAGGAAAGAAAGCTTGGCAAGGAGCAGAAAGCCGTCTCATATTGTTTTTTCACATTGACCCTGGCGCTCTGTCGCCAACTTACTTGCACTCGGGACGCCCCGACAGAGCGGGGCGACTCTAACCGCCGAATCTGAAGAATGACCAAATACTCGTTAGCAATAAGACGCTCTGACGACTGGCCGAATCGCCCGTACCAGGGATCCGAGGCCGGGCAAGCCCTCGTTTTTATTATCATCGTTATCGCCGTCATTGGGGCCGGGCTGTTTTTTCTCAACAGCATGCGGAAGGACGCGAAGGTCGAAGGCGAGGCTTTTACACATGAAATAATCGAAAAGTGCGCTTTCCAGCACGATGTAAAATGGCTCCACGGCAAGGTCGCCTCTGATCGGCGAGTGGCCGTACCGCCGGCGATGGACGATCAGTTCATCTATTATCTTACCAAACTGGGCGTCCCCGATCGCAACTATAAGCTGGATGGTCAGTTAGAGTTTGAGGGTTACTTCGGTTCGCCGCACGGCAGTTACAAAACCATCCTTACGTATCCCACCCAGCATGCTACGGTGAACTTCACCATTGCGCGCCCGAGCGGCGTCTGGCTGATCACCGATTTTGGCGTCACCTACGAGCGGCCGCCGGAATAGACCGCACGTCTTAGGTCAACAACTTTTCCAGCTGATCCACACATAGCTGTGACCATGTTTCCAGCGTACCTCGACGCTTCAGTAGTTCGTCGCGACCGAGAAATTCCAGATTCGTAATCATTGCCTCACGTTTCTCGACTTTTGGTTCATCGAGTTTGAAAACATGCACTACTCCGAGATGAACGCGGCCGACTTCGGTAGTATCATCGTTCAGCAGCGCGACAATGCGATCTTCGAAAGTTGTTTCGATTCGAATCTCTTCGTTCACTTCGCGTTGAACTCCGGCCCGATAAGCTTCCTCGTCCCAGGCAAACAACGATTCGTCGGTATCATTCATGTGTCCGCCAATTCCGATTGATCCCTTTGCGACCAATCGTTGCTCGCCCGCCTTTTTTCCGCGCACGTAATACAGCACACGCTCGCGATGGGCGACGATGACGTAGGGAATAATTTGCTTGTGGGCGGGATCGTTCTCAGCGGCGGCACGCGGCAAAAAGAAATTATTCCCACGAGACAGAAGCGTCCCGAGATACCGCTGCGGCTCGAAGGTTAATCCCTGAAACGCGCCCAGCTCATCAAACAGGCTGCGCTTGACTACCAGAATGTTTTCATTCGTCAAATTCACGCTTTCGGGCACGAGCGCTAAAATGAGAGCGTAAACCCGACCTGTGGCCCAAAAAGATTCAGGCTGGGGTTCGGGTCTGTCTGGCCGGCGTTGGAAAGATGTTGGTAGAGCACTCCGAGCTGCCCGCTAAAACGGTCACTGAATTGATACGACAAGCCGGCAGCACTTAGAACATTGAAAGTGAAATCCTGTCCCTGCCCGCCGAATCGCTCGGGCTGACTGTCGATGAAACCAAGCCCGAGTCCGCCAGAAAAATAGGGAACGATTCGGCTGCCCGGCCGGACAAAGTTGTAACGTAATCCCAGGTTCATTCCGAAGTAATGGTTCTCGATCCCGCGAATGATCGGCTCGGCCAGGAAACTCAGATAAACCTGATTGTAACCTCGAAAAAATCCCGCGCGCTCAAGATAATCCCCCCAGCGAACGCGCGCGGTTAGAAAATTCGCGCTGATCTCGTAATTGGCCGGCGGATTAACAGCGCCAAACAGATATGCGGTCTCGAGCGCGAAATCGAAACGAGGCGGTTCTTCTGACACAGTCGAACTTGCGCTGGATTCGGTTCCAGCGGACGCGAGCGACCCCATCGCCACGGCCAAAGCGATTATCATTCCGGCCCGCCATCTCATGAGCCGATGACGATAAAAGGAACGACATTGTTTGCAATCGGCGCGTGTAACCGACATCGGTGATGCCGGCTTCCACCGATTCGACTTTTGGCACAAGCGCCGCTACAACTTACCCCGCTCCATCCAATCCGATAGATCCTTTGGTAACGCACTTGACCAATCGCGCTGCTCATCAATACGCAATCGCGACGCGTGCAACGCATGTCGTTCCAGCAACAACTTGCTCGCTAATTCATCTGTCCAACCGGTTTTGATGAACCGAAGATATAAATTTTCATCCGGTCCGTAGATTTTGTCGCCAACTATCGGATGTCCCAGCGAGGCGAGGTGCACTCGAATTTGGTGTGTCCGGCCGGTTGACGGGTGCGCCTTCACCAACGAAAACGATTCACCGTTTGCGGTGTGTTTACGGAATCGCCTCAAGACCTCGAATTCCGTGACGGCTTTCGCGCCGTGCGAGTGGATCGTTTGCTTCAAATAAATTTTAGACCGGTCGACCTTGCCCTGCCGGACAATCGGCGCGTCGACCACTTTGCTTTCCCAATCGGGCCAGCCCCAGATAATGGCGTGATATTCCTTGGTTACCCGACGGGCGTGCATGCAAAGCCCGAACTCACGCGCCACTGCCGTCGTCTTTGCAACCAAGACAACGCCGCTGGTCTCTCGATCGAGGCGATTAACAATGGATATCTGTCCGCCGGCAGCGATCTCAAAGGCGAGCAAGTGGCGTAATTCCGCCCAAAGGGTCGCGGCGCCATCCGGCTTGGAGGGATGCACGAGCAAGAGCGGCGGCTTATCGACCACGATGTACTCGTCCGTCTCGTCGATTATCTTGAAATCACGACGCTCGCGCGTGGAGGTTCGGGCATTCACAATTGTTGAGCCGGACTAGCGAATGGCTGGAAGCCTAACTTCCAATAACCGCCGCACGAGGATGACTTATTCTTGCGCATTTCGCGCCTTGACCTGCTTGGCGAACGCGGGTTACCTAGCGGCTCAATCATTCCGCAGACCGTGGAACTCAAAGACATCAAAGCCATCATCGATTTGATGCGGAAAAACGATCTTTCCGTGTTCGAAATGGAGAAGGACGGGTTCCGTTTGAAACTGCAAAAGGGAATTGGCGATCAAGCGACTTCAACGATACCAGCGCCAAGCGCACCGGTAGCGCAAAGCGGACCAACAAATCCCGCCAACTCCCCACCGACCGTCGCCGGGCCCCCGCCGCAGACATCGCAGTTGCGTGATATTGTTTCGCCGATGGTTGGAACATTTTATCGCGCGGCCTCGCCCGACGTGCCTCCATTCGTCGAGGTCGGCAAGGAAGTAACTGAAGAAACGGTCGTCTGTATTATCGAAGCGATGAAAGTGATGAATGAAATCAAGGCCGAGACCAATGGGGTAATCGCAGAGATCGTGGCGGAGAACGGCAAGCCGGTGCAATTTGGTCAGGTATTGTATCGCGTGCGATGAAGCGCATTGGTAGGGCGGGCGTTCCGCCTGCCCGAGGAAGGCGTGACACTCAAAGCTGGCAAGCGTAGCGCTTGCCCGAGAATCATGTTTGAGAAAGTTTTAATCGCGAATCGTGGCGAGATCGCCTTGCGTGTGATTCGCGCTTGTCGAGAACTCGGTATCCGCACTCTCGCGATCTACTCGGAGGCCGATGTGGACTCACTGCACGTGCAACTGGCAGATGAAGCAATCTGCATTGGCGCGCCGCCGAGCTCGGAAAGTTATTTGAAAATTGATCGCATAATGAGCGCTGCGGAAGTGGGCGATGTCGATGCGATCCACCCCGGTTACGGGTTTTTGGCGGAGAACGCGCATTTCGCCGAAGTGTGCGAAAGCTGCAACATTAATTTTATCGGGCCGCCGGCCAGCGTCATGCGCAAGATGGGCGACAAGAATTTGGCGCGCCAGTATGCGCGTAAATCCGGTGTGCCGGTTACCCCGGGAAGCGACGGCATTGTTCCTGATGAAAACGAGGCGCTTAAGGTGGCGAGAAAAATTGGCTACCCGGTGATGATCAAGGCGGTAGCAGGAGGCGGTGGACGCGGTATGCGGGTGGCCCACAATGACGCCTCATTTATTCCGGCGTTTTATGCGGCGCGTATGGAAGCGGAGAACGCTTTCGGCAACCCCGATGTTTATATCGAAAAACTCATCGTCAATCCGCATCACATCGAATTTCAAATCGTTGCGGACAAGCATGGTCACATCGTGCACCTCGGTGAACGCGATTGCTCCATCCAGCGGCGCAACCAAAAAGTGATTGAGGAATGTCCATCGCCCTTAATGACCGATGGCCTGCGCAAGAAAATGGGACATGCCTGTGTGAAACTTGCACACGCCGTGGGTTATCAAAATGTCGGAACGATGGAATTTTTAGTCGATAACTCAGGGCATTTCTTTTTCATGGAAATGAACACCCGCATCCAGGTCGAGCATACCATTACGGAGGAGGTGTACGGTTGCGATCTGGTAAAGGAACAGATCCGCATTGCCGCCGGCGAACGTCTCTCCAAACATGTTGCACACGCGTCGCCGCGATCACACGCCATCCAATGCCGGATCAACGCCGAAGACCCGGCCAAAAATTTTCAACCGTCGGCCGGGAAGATTGCATTTTATTATGCGCCAGGTGGCCGGGGGATCCGCGTCGATTCTCATGCTTATACCGGATACGTTGTTCCGTCGTACTACGACTCGTTAATCGCAAAGCTGATTGCGGTCGGGGCATCACGGGGATCCGCGATCGATCGAATGCGGCGCGCCTTGGACGAATACTACATTACCGGTATCAAAACTACCGCCGGATTTCACAACGCCATTATGCGGAGCATGGAATTTCGCCAGGGGAAATACGATACCGGATTCGTCGAGCGGTTAATGTCATCGGACAACTTCGAATTGATCGCAACGCCGGGCCGTCTGCACGAATAAGGTGCGCTCGCCAGCGGACGCCCTTCTTTATGGCATCATCGATCTCGGCTACGTCGCTCCTGAAGATGCGCCGGGCATTTTAGAGAAATTGATCGCCGGTGGAATCGACATGGTGCAATTGCGCGGCAAAAACTACAGCATTGATGAATTGAGTTTATTCGCGGAAGAACTTTTGCAATTCACCGCGCCAGCAGAAATTCCGCTCATCGCCAATGATCACGCTCAGATCGCACAGCGCGTGGATGTGCAGGGTGTCCATGTGGGCCAGGACGACGAATCGATTAAAGCCGTTCGCGCGCAGGTGGAGCGGCCCATTATTGTCGGCAAATCAACCCACAGCGTGAAACAAGCCATGGCTGCCGAGCGCGAAGGCGCAGATTACATTGGCTTGGGTCCAATCTTCCCCACGCCGACGAAACCTGATTATCCCCCCATCGGACCCTCGCAAATCCATGAAGTTCGCAAACGCGTGTCCGTCCCCATTTTTTGCATTGGCGGAATTAAATTGGAAAATCTCAAGCAATTACTCGCCGCTGGTGCGAGGTCTGTCGTCATCGTCTCCGGCTTGCTGCAAGCGAACGACGTTGTTGGTTACACTCGCGCCTGTAAAAAATTGGTCACTGATCTCCGGCCTGTGATTTCTGGCCTCTGACTTTATGTCACTGCTTGTAGTCGGTTCCATTGCGCTCGATACCGTCAAGACGCCGGTTGAGGAACATGCCGATTTACTCGGTGGCTCGGCGTCGTACGCCGCTCTCGGAGCGAGCTTTTTTACCCCGGTGAATCTGGTCGGCGTAGTGGGTGACGATTTTCCCGAGAGCGAATTCGAGTTTTGGAAAACGCATCAGATCGATGCTACTGGCGTTCAACGAGCGAACGGGAAAACCTTTCGTTGGTCGGGCGAGTATGCCTGGGATTTGAACACGCGTGAGACGCGCGCGGTCGCGCTTAATGTTTTTGAGTCATTTTCCCCGGAACTTCCCTCAGATTATCGCGCTACACCCTTCGTCCTGTTGGCAAACATTGCGCCCCAGTTGCAGTCCCACGTCCTCGATCAAATGGAGCAGCCTCGTTTTATCGTCGCCGACACGATGGATCTTTGGATCGAAACCACACGGACTGATCTCGATGCCTTGTTGCCGCGAGTCGACCTGTTGATTTTGAACGATAGCGAGGCGCGCGAGATGACCAACGAAACCAGTCTGATTCGCGCCGGTCGAAAAATTCGTGGTTATGGACCGCGTTACGTCGCCATCAAAAAAGGGGAACATGGGGCTTTGCTCTTCGGTGAAGATGAATTTTTCAGTGCCGGCGCCTATCCATTGGAGGATATTCACGATCCGACCGGGGCAGGGGACACATTCGCTGGCGGTCTCGCTGGTTATCTGGCGGCACATGCCAAACAAAACGTTACTTTTGAGCTGCTGCGCAAAGCGGTAATCTATGGCAGTGTCTTGGCGAGTTTTTGCGTGGAAGCCTTCAGTCTCGAACGGCTGCGCAAATTGACTCAGGATGAAATTGCCGACCGTTATCAAATGTTCAAAATGATGAGTCAGTTCGAGGTGCTGGCGTAATTGGTGGTCATTTGGTGAGCTGGATAATCCGCGGACTGTTGCTGGTAATTTGCGGGATCGCTTTGCTCATGACCGCGGCGGAGAGCGATTCGCCTGTTGGAAAATGGAAAACCTTCGATGACAAAACCGGCCGAGCGAAATCGATCGTGCAAATCACAGAAGAAAACGGCGAACTAACCGGCAAAGTGCTGGAGGTGCTTGAATCACCCGAGGGTCCGCATCCTCTTTGCCGACCATGCGAGGGTGAACGCAAGGATCAGCCCGTCGAAGGGATGACGATTTTGTGGGGCGCGAAAAAGAATGGTGCTTCGTGGGAAGACGGAGAAATCCTCGATCCAGAGAATGGTAAGATCTATCACGCAATCATTACACTTCTCACTGGCGGCCAGAAACTGCAGGTGCGCGGTTATATTGGTATACCCGCGATCGGCCGCAGGCAGATCTGGCAACGGCAGGAAGAGCAATCATCTGATCAATGAAACATTCGTTCGTTCGCCCTCTTCTCATCACCGCATTCCTTTTTGCGGCGAGCATCACCAATTCGTTTGCCCATTCGCCTTGGATCACGCTGCAAGGCGGACACTATCTGATCAAACGACCGAACGATGGCGACAGTTTCCACGTCAGTGTCGAAGGACACGAATACATCTTCCGGCTTTATTTTGTCGATGCCCCTGAAACCAGCGCCGAGTTTCGCGACCGCGTGGAAGAGCAGGCGAAATATTTTGGAGTTACCGTCGACCAGGTGTTGGAAGTCGGCGACCTGGCCAAACAATTCACACGTGAGAAGCTGACAGAGCCATTTCTAGTCCGGACGTGTTGGGAAGACGCCGGCGGGCGCAGCCGAATGCAACGCTTCTATGCCTTTGTCCAAACCAGGACGGGCGATCTGGGCGAGCAGCTGGTTGAGAATGGTCTGGCTCGGAGTCATCCAGCGACGGCCAGGCCGGAGGGCCTAACGTCGGCGGCGGCTGAATGGCAAAAGCTTATGGCTTTGGAACAAAAGGCGAAGCGCGAAAAGCTTGGCGGCTGGGGAGCTAACGAGAATCGGATGACGATTCGCGCCCAACTACCGGAAAGCGAGAAGGGAATCGACCCTTTCGACAAATTTTTCCATCCCAGTGGTGAGACGACCGCGCCGGCGGCAACGTCATCCGCAGTGACGGCGTCGTTGCCTTCTGAGGAAACCACTCCCACGGTCGCTGGATTACTCCCTCAAACTAAGCTCGACGTAAACTCAGCCTCACTCGCGGAACTCCAAAACATTCCGGGAATCGGCCCCGTTGTCGCACAACGGATTATCGAGGCACGCCCCTTCAAGAGCGCCGATGACCTCCAGCGCGTAAAAGGGATTGGCGCTGGAAAACGCTACGAAAAAATCCGACCCTTTTTTAATTAAATGGGGCGGAAAAGAGACTTTTCCGATCGCGCAACGAAATGAATTCGTCCCCTGGGAACAAGGCCTTCGCCAACAATTGTCGCAGGATTTGTCCGGAGCGCACAATTCAAAGGGAGTGACGGGTTCGATCCACTTACGCGATCAGTCTGGACTTGTTGATATAATCGAGGTCGGGCGTTGGATTTCGGATATTTTTCGCTTCGTGGCGCCCAATTCCGCTACTGACGAATCACTGTCCGCCGACATGGATCTCAGCCGAAGTCGCTTATCCAAGCCTTGGGTCCGCTTCTACCACCCACCTGATGATGCCTTTACCACCACTTCAGTGCTCAACGAGCTAGTCGCAGTCATGCTATACGCCGCCACGGCGACATAATAATCGTTAGACTGAGACAGAGTAAGCGATGTCGTCAGGCTATTTTTCACGTCACGGACCTGTTGGTAATTATAACTGCCAGTGCCCCAGAAGATTTTATACCCAATTGCTTCCTGCGACGTCGAAGCGTTCCAAGCGAAGGTGACTGTTCGAGTGGACGGAGTGGGTGAAGGCGACGCAGTGCTTCCGCGAACGGAAGTGGTTAAGATTAGGCCGATGAGAATCGTCTGGAGATAATGATAAGAGCGTAAGGACATTGTTGCGGGAATAAAAAATGTTGGCGTTTATGGACATGTTTAATCCGGCAGGAACGCGCCGACGCTAGCGATGGGCGTTCAGTTATGCAATCAGAAATTTGATAAATTTTCAGTTTTTCGCAAAGATATAAGACGGATTTATTATGGTAATTTGAGTCGACATTGCGGAGGAGATGTGTTATGTCCAACTCACCAGCGCATTTACGCTGTATCAATGAAAGCTATTAGTATGAATATTATCAAAACTCTGCCACTGATCTCCTTCTTTTTTCTCGGTGTCGCTCCAAATAAGGCCGCTCTTAATCCAATTAGTCCATCTGACTTTGCCACCGGCGCAGTCGTCCTCGATTTCTCGGCGCTTGCCAACTTCACTGAAGCCAATGGCCTGGCCCTTGGGGGCGTCCTGTTTCAGGTGACAAAAAACAGTGCACCTACCAATGGAATCGTCGCCATTGATAACGGTCCCGGAATAACGGGCAATGTCGCGCCCCCGAATCTTGTCTCAATTGCAGATATCGATGGCGTCGCGGTCGTTGTTTCATTGCCAAATCTCACGACGCAGTTTGGCTATGGGTATGCTATTCGCGTCGAAGGTTCCGTCGCGTCGGCCACTACAATTAATCTATTCGCGGGACAAACACCGATCGGGAGCATTTCTTTTACCGGAACGCCCGACCCGCAATTTGCTGGTGGTTTTGCTGGCGTCGCCAGTGACAGTCCCTTTGATCGCGCGGTCATCGAATTCTCCGACGCGGGCGATGCATTTGCCCTCGACAATGTGACTTTTGTTAATGGTGTTTCGGAACAGGGAGCAACGGTGATTCTTTTGCCGATCGGCTTGTGTGTTCTCCTTTGTTTGCGCCTCGGCTATCGCACCCAGCTAGAACATCACTAACGACTCAGGGCAATAAGCAGCCATAGCTCAGGACAGGGACTCCTCGGCCCCAGGGCCTGTCACTCATTGTAGAAGTTGAAGTTCTGTCGGAACGGGTTGCCGGTATCAGTCGGAACAAGCGTGGCGCCGAGACTCTGCATCGCATCCAAATCTTGCTTTGCGATTTTCACCAGGTCATTTTCGGCCACGAAGGAATGCGAAAGTGTCGGCTATCGATTCCAATGCGCACACCTTCCAACGATCTAGGCTGGAACTGTATATAGTATTTTGGAAGTGTGGTCACTCACCGGCCCAAATGGCGATTGCATCACCCAAGCATGATTCCGACGTCAGTCACCCGGCGGCACATCGAGCCAGTCGTGTCTTGACTATGCGTAATTGGAATAATTTCGTCTTGTGAAACCAGTCCTGCTATGGGTTTCAATCCTACGCTTAGATTGTTCCCCGAAGGGCATACCACAGAACCATCTGTTTCCGTTCCTACGGTAGCGGCGCAAATATTCGCCGCCGCGGCAACTGCAGACCCTGTTTCGAGCTTCGTCATTTTCGGTTGGCTCTTCACTTCCTCCATAGTCGATGCTAGGTTCGCCGTTCTGCATACTGCGGCAGATCGTCTGTGATCGTATCCCACGGCGCACGGCATTCGACAAAGGTGTGAAATTGCGGCCGGATCCCGGGATCATCGTCAAACGCCCCCATCCGGATCGCCTTGTATGAGGTGAAACTGTCGTCGCCACACCCGCGCCTGTGTGCAGACGGATGTACCGGAATGTTTACGGCAGCGATCACAATGACAGTGATTCGCCTGAATAAGAGGAGGTTCTACCTCAAACTTCACTCCACCACACAGGCAACTACCACGAATCCTTTCGCTCATGGCGAATGATAGCACGCTGAGGAGACGATTGAGAAATGAATGATGGATTCGCTGATTACCACTTGCCGATTTGTGATCTGCGATCTTTAACCTTTCACCAATCACTTCTCACTTTCCTCGAGCTGCTTGCTGCTCGCTTCCTCCCACACGCTTCTCGTATACTGCCTGTGTCTTGATCTGTTCATAGCCCATCGCGGGATAGAAAAAGTGCGCCTCAGCCCGCTTAGTATTGCTGCGCACGGATACGAATTCAGCGCCGATCTTCTTTGCCCAGAGTTCCACTTCCTCGATTAACGTCCGTGCGATTCCCTTCCGCCGCGCGGTTGATGACACTACTAGTCCGAGAATTTCCACTCGAAGCCCCACTTCAATGATGCAGACGCGATGGGCTTGGATAAATCCAACCGGCTTATCACTCCCGTCGGCCGCGACCAGCAGCAGATCTACTTCCCCGATCGGACAAATCCGCCGGTGTATTGCCTCAATCTCGTTAGGGTAACCCAGTTGCGTCGCCAGTTCCGCGATTACTTCGGCATCTGCTTCAACCATCGGTCGGATTCTCGTTTCACGATTCATGTTCGTTGGAGCTCACCAATCGCTCATCGACCGGTCGCAATGCCAGACGTTAACTTTCCGAGAAACGGAGCAAGACGGCTTATGCGTGCGGTTCCCTCCGCGCTAGTCGCCTTTTATGAAATCTGAGACCCATTACCGCATGCAATGCAGCATCCAGTTTTTCCATTGTGACCGGCTTGACCAGATGCTCGGAAAAACCGGCTTCAAGGCTGCGGGCTGCATCTGCCTCCGTCCCGAATCCGCTCATCGCGATTCCGACAAGCTCGTCTCTCGATTTTGCCATCAGCTCAATGCCACTTCCATCGGGCAAGCCGACGTCGCTGATGAGCACGTCGAATTCCTCACCTGCAACTTTCTTGAGCGCTGATTTCATATCGTGTGCAACGGCTACCTTGTGTCCCCGGGCTGCCAATAGCCTTCCCATGACGGTGCAGGTGTCGATGTGATCGTCGACTAACAAAATCCGCAGGGCCTTTGCGAACTGCCCTTCGACCGGCAAAGATATCGTTCCATCGTGAACTACCAGCGCAGAAGTTTTGATTGTCAGCTTAAATGTCGCTCCTCGATTTAATCCCTCGCTCGTGGCAGTCAATGTCGCGGCATGGGCTTCGGCCAGCGATTTGGAAATAGCCAGGCCAAGTCCGAGTCCGCCAAAACGCCGCGTTAAGGAACGCTCTCCCTGTTCGAAGGGGTTGAAAATTCTTTCCATCGCTTCAGGCTCGATCCCGATACCGTGATCTTGCACAATTATCGTTAGCTCTCCGGGTGATTCGTTCACGGTCGAAATCATGACCACACCCTCGTCGCGACTAAACTTGATCGCGTTTTGGACCAAGTTCCAAACAATCTGCTGCAACCTCGCTTCATCGGCTAGCACGAAACGATCGCCGGCCGTGAGATCCAATTGCATTCGAATGTTCTTTCCCGCCCATTCACTTCGGCATGTTTCCACCACGTTACGGATCTGCCTGTGAACGTTCACACTCGTCAGATTTAATGCCAGTTTCCCTTTGCTGATCCGCGTCACGTCCAGCAAGTCGTCAATCAGATGTTGCTCAACCCGAATGTTACGCCGGATCATTTCCAATGTCGAAGCGACCTCGGGCCTCTTTGGCCACTCGCTCTGCAAATTCTCCACCGCCAGCAAGACCGGTGAGAGTGGAGTTCGCAATTCATGTGAAAGCATGGCAAGAAAATTATCCTTCGTCCGGTTCGCCGCTTCGACGAGCGCCGTTTGCGCTTCCAGCGCCGCCTCGATCCCACGCCGTTCAGCCATGGCTGCAGCCAGCGCCATTGCCGTTAGGGTCAACACCGCGGTCGAACTCTGCAAAATCAGTAGCGACTGATTCTCCGTTTCCATCACAAACGGACCGAAGTTCCGCATTGTCCCCCAGATGGCGATCGCCGAGAGAATGAATATGCCGGTCGCGGTTTCGCGCTGGGACATACGGAATGCCATCCAGATCAGGATCGGTCCGCAAACAAATGCGACCGGATAATTCTTGGCGCTGATCGGTAGCCAACCGCCAAAAATCACTTCGCCCAGCGCGAGCAAAAGAAGCAGAATGAGGGTGACCTCCAAATCTTTCTTTCCGTTCCATCGCCAACGTGGATTTACGCCCCAAAGAACTATGATTGGCGCAAAAATCAGATCGCCGGTGGCATCTCCCAGCCACCAGGTGCTCCAAATCGGTCCGTAATTGGTCCAATCTGCGTAACCAGCGAGCGCGAGACTGGTCAGGCCGATGCTTGGGCTCACCGCTGTGCTGGTAACGGCGGCCAAGGCAAACTTGAAAACGTCCTGGGCGCGATCAAAAACGCGAATGCCGTTTGCAAAACGATTGACCAGCCAAGCCCCGCAAACCGCTTCCAACGTATTACCGGCGCCGATTGCCAGTGAAGTAACGACGTTACCAAACGTCGTTAGGTTAACGAGGAACGCGCCCAGGAAAATGGCCGGCCACGTGCCATAACCGAACAGTAGCAGAGCTGCAAGAGCAATTCCTGCCGGCGGCCAAACCGGAGAAGCGCTGGCATGAACAAAGGCAAGACGCAATCCCAACTTGCCCGCCAGAAAATAAAGCACCGTCAGAGTGACGAGCGCGAGAATGCGCGAAAAACGTCGATAGCCCATGAGCTGCGCTTGCCGGAAGCAATAGTCGTTCCGCTCAGTCGCTTGGTCAACAAGCACGCTTGTACGGAGAACATTAGAAACGGCCTCTCCTCCTGGCGGCCAAACAAGACGCGGCTAACCGATAACCGAGAACTAAATATGCGCTGTCAGCGTACCTTCAACGTCATCTGTAAAGTCTTACAGAGCAAGCATGACTGGTTTAACCAGTCAGTTTTGGAGACAACTGAAAATCGAGTCGGGAAGCTTCGTTGAACAAGTACGTGCATCAGGCGTTAATCGAAGGGCGATAACGCCACCGCGCTGATCTAGCGTGAAATTTGCGCGTTCGGATCGACTGACTGGATCGCGCCAGCGGTGTCGGGCTGGCCGGTCTGGTTGAGTTCGCTCCTGCTGTAAGTCCGGCGGGCCGGATTAGCAGTGGTCGTGGTGGTGGTCGTTTCATGCGAAGCGCAGCCCGACAACGTTATCGCTCCCATGACGGCTCCAGCAACTAATGGCAAAGTTTTCATAAATCACTCTATGTTCATATGCTGCCGAAGGCGAACCGAACCGGGCAAGATTACGAACTCGCTTTAATTTCCTACCCCCGGCGCCTTCTAGCTCTTACTTCACATCCAAGGTCATCTTCTTCGTCCGCTTCCCGTCATCGGTGTTTGTCGAATAAACGGTGTAGTGCGCACCACGTTTGAGTGTCACATGCAGGACTTTGGTTTCGCCCGGACCCGGTGGAGTAACAAACTTGCGATCGATGTTTCCACCTGTGATCTGAAAGTTCGTTGTGGTCTTGCCTTCATTCTTGACCACGAACGCCGTTTTCCCCGGTTCGAGATCGCTCGACATGTTAACCTCGCCATCGTTTACGGTCACATCCACTCGCCGAGCATCTGGATCGGGAGTGAGTGCGTCCTCTACCTTATTGGCCGCCTTCTTCACGCCATGCGCCACGGTTTGAGCGGCCTCCTTGGTTTTCTCCGCCGTCTTCTTGGCAACGTTCTCCGCCGTGTCAAGAGGTTGCCCCGCGGCGCCGGAAACCAGACCAGCAACTATCATCATGACAAAAAACGCCTTCATAGTACTTAAAGTATCGATCCAGAGCGGCAATGCGGCTGCCTTTTGGCCCTGAGAAGGTTCTAGCTAAGTCTTGTAAAGCAAGCCACTGGCACAGCTCTGTCTGGTCTCCGCCTTTTTTCGTCGCCTTTAGGAGGAAGAAAATCGTTGCGAGTGTGACAGCTGTCGTTAGAGCTAATCGTGGAACCACTTGTTACAACGTACCTCGAAATGCGGTCTGGCGATGGCGCGGCCAATAGACAAACCTGCGATGAGACGTTTCAGGTGCGAGAATTTAAAGAACCAAATTGGATTTTTAATCGGGATATGTACGTCGCGGTGGGGGAGACGTGGAAGTGGATCGACAAGCTGCCTTGGACCGATGAACAGTGGAATCAATACGCGAGCGATCCAAAGTTGCGGACGTTCGCGGGGTACTATGACAACGCGCTCGCTGGCTATTACGAACTGCGAAGGAACCACGCGCCTTCAGCGCCATCGTATCGCGACGAGTATAAAGGCGAAGTCGAGATCGCATACTTCGGGTTGTTGCCGGATTTTATTGGCCGTGGTCTCGGCAGCGCATTGTTAACGAGCGCGATCGAAAACGCGTGGGCCTGGGCGCCGACGCCGTCGCGCGTTTGGGTACACACCTGCAATCGAGATCACCCCAATGCGCTTTACAATTATCAGGCGGGGGGATTTAAGATCTATAAGATCGAAGAAGGGGAACCGACGGATGGCTGACGGCACAGCCGGACTATTGTCCTGTTGCCCGTTGTCCGTTGTATTTCGGTTCTTGTACCTGTTTGCGGACGGCGGCGAAAACCTCGCGAATTCCGGTCAGGCTAAAATGATTGGCAATGAACGGTGGGATGAGGCCACCGGTGTCAGTGTAAACCGAATATGTTGCGTGGGTGCGGTCGGCGGCCGTTGGCTCGAGCAACCAGGACCCTAGGCATAGCTCAACTCGCACTACGCCCGGTTTCTTCGTCGGCCCCAAGGCGTTGGCTGATTCCCAGCGATTGGAATAGACAACTCCCATGGCATTTGACCAAGAAGTCGAGTAGCTGCGCAGGGTCAAGTCGCGATCGCTACAAATCTTCGGCGAAATTCGCTGGTAGCTGACGAGCAAATCTTTATCGCGTTTGACCAATCTGCACTCTGCCATGTATGGCATGAAGTTTGGATAAGCATCGACATCCTCGACGACCTCACACACGGCCCGAGGCGACGCATCGATTTCACCGATCGCTTTGAATTCTTTCAAGGAAGAACCGGCATGCCGGCGGCTGTAGATTGTCACGCCATCTCGCTGGGTCGTATACTTCCAGCCGGCGTCGGCGTCGCTCGATTTCGCGGGTTCAGCGCCGAGGCAAAAATGCGAAACCAGGGAGAAGAAGCATATCGGAAGGATTCGTGACGGCCACATGGCTACGAATTATTGCTTAGCACCTATCGGGAAGAAAGACACCGAGATTCAGCGTCAAACATCGAATGGCGAGCGCAAACAAAGGCTATCGGACCGAATTTAGCTTCCGTTCCCTGCGTCCCTGTTTGTGGTAGAGACGGTGACTGGCTCGGCGACGACGACAGGGACGGCCATGGCTCGCTTCGCTGCCCAACGCTCATGCGTCACGGCCGACAATTTCGCGCGCGTTTCGACCGAGAGTTTTCGCTTTTGTCGGCCTGAGGGAGCGGACGCGGTGGCGTGTTCCGCTTTTCCGCGTATCAAAGCCTTGCTTGGTCCAGGCGACATTTTGGAAGCCGCGCGTTTCACTTTGCGGATCAATTTGGAAAGGCGCCTCGCATCTTTCTGCATGCTCGCTTCAAGCTTCTCGAGCTTCCGGCTCAAACTTTTCAACGTAATCATTTATAATTCCTCCTTCCCTGCGATGCGCGGCAGAAAACCGGGCTCGAGGGAAAGCAAAACTAGCAGGGGTGCGACGCTCTGGTCGCGCAAATTATCATGAAGCCCAACGACCTTTTCGCGGCCGTTTGCTGTGCGGATCTCTGTGTTCCGGCGCGGTAAAACCGGTAACTAAACTTCTTCCTCGAGGCCTGTAATGATGTCGCGCAGCTCCTCGAAATCGAAAGGCTTGGCCACGATTTCGTCGACTGCCAGTTCCTCATATGTCCCGATGTTATCGGGCGAGAGATAAGCCGAAAGGACTACGATTCTGCCGTCATAGTTGCGTTGTCGAAGTTTCCGCACCAGCTCCAGCCCGCCAGAGCGCGGCATACGATGATCGGTGATAACGACGTCAAATTCTTCCTTTGCGATTTTGGCGAGCGCATCATTGCCGTCTTTGGCTACGACGATTTCGCGATGGGGTGCCTCCAGCGCGTAGGCGATGGACTCGCCGGTGGCTGGCTCGTCGTCGACTGCGAGAATATGGAGTTTCTTTTTCATGCGCGAGATTCCCCATCTACGCGAGCAGGTTTTCGGCCTAACACCGACGACAGCTCAGCGCGTGCTAAGGTTACCGGCCTAAGATGAGCGGCAGAATCCGGACACGGGAATTTTTGATCAGCGATTACGAGGTGGCGGCGGAGCTGTGGAAACGGGTGGAAGGGATTGAGATTGCGGAGGGAGATGACAAGGAAAGCGTTGTCCAATTTCTGAAACGGAATCCAGGCCTGAGTCGAACCGCGGTGGATGGATCAAAAGTGGTTGCTGTTTCGCTTTGCGGGCATGACGGCCGGCGCGGGCATATTTATCATCTGGCTGTCGATCCGAAGTACCGGGGACTCGGCTTGGGAAGGCGTCTGGTGGAGGAATGTTTCGATCGGTTACGGAAGCTGGGAATTCAGCGGGCGATCATTCTGGTGGCGAACGATAATTCGCGCGGGCGCGAGTTTTGGCAGCGCTGCGGCTGGGAAGAATTGCCGGCCGCGATGGCGATGGGGAAGGATGTCGCGGCAGCGAAGGCGCCGCGGATCGCAAGGAGGAGTGATTCTTGAATGGCGATAGGTGATCGGTGAACTGGAGTCACGGTTGCTGGTGTGATCTCATCGAAAACTGGAGGAATTCCCTTGATTACGGTTAGCTAAGGGACCGATGGAACCGGAGGCGGCTCTCACTATCGCGTCGCAGATTGCGGTAGCGCTGGCTGGTTTTGTCGGCGTAGTCACAGCCTTTCGCGCACAATCCGTTCATGAATGGGAAGCGATCGATAAATTCCGACTTCGGCTGCTGTTGACCAATTCCATTTTGCCGCTGGCCTATTGTCTGTTCGCTCTCGCTTTGCTGGCGATTAAGCCAGCCCCATTTCACTTCTGGCGTTGGTGCAGCGGGGTTTCAGTAACTACAAATATCGCGTTCGCGACTATCGAAGGACCTTGCGACTTTTCGTCAGATTCAGCCGCGAGCAGCGCCGGCTAATCGTGTTGCCTTTTACTTTTTCTTCGTCCTCAGCGCGATTTCGCTGCTTCTCCAAATTTATAATATCGTGAGATTAAACCTGTTTTGGCCGTTCTTCCTTGGCATCAAGGTGCAACTGCTAGCCGCGATGTTTCAATTTATGCTGATGATTTTGCGACCATCAGGGGCCGACGGCTCACGGCCGAACAGCTTTTGATTTACGATTTAAGGAGGCTAGAAGTTACGGAGTGAGCAAAAGATCCAGCTTTATCCCAGCGGATTTGTTGTACGAGGCGATCGTCGATTCGTCCGACGACGCCATCGTGAGCAAGAATCTGCAAAGCATTGTCATGAGCTGGAACAAAGGGGCCGAACGAGTTTTCGGGTATACGGCTGGCGAAATGATCGGCCAGTCGATCGAAAAGCTGTTTCCCCCAGATCGGTTGGATGAAGAAACCGTTATAATGGCTCGCCTGCAGCGAGGCGAGCGAGTGGATCACTTTGAAACGAAACGGCGGCGCAAGGACGGGGAGTTGATCGATGTTTCGCTCACGATCTCGCCCATCCGGAACGCGCAAGGCGTCATTGTGGGTGCGTCTAAGATTGCGCGCGATATTACCGGGCCAAAGATAGCGCAGCGGCGATTGGCCGAAGCGAATGAAGAACTCCGCCGTGCCAATCAAATCAAAGCGGAATTTCTGACGACACTTTCACACGAGCTGCGAACACCGTTGAATGCTATTTTAGGTTGGATTCAGATTCTGAAGGACGATCCGAGGGCGGACGACGTAGCGCAGGCCGTCCCGATTCTCGAACGCAATGTTCGCGTTCAGTCGCAGTTGATCGAGGATCTGCTGGACATGAGCCGGATTGAGGCCGGCAAGATCAAGCTGGACATTCAGCATCTAGATCTTGCTGCCCTGGTCGCGGCCGGGATCGAGAATGTTCGGCCCCCGGCTGAGGCCAAACACATTCGCCTGACTTCTTCTTTTTCGAATGTGTTCGGCAACGTGATCGGGGACAAGGACCGTCTGCAGCAGGTCTTCTGGAACCTGCTAACCAACGCGATCAAGTTTACGCCGCGGCGGGGCCGGATCCATACCATGATCAAGCGCGTCGATTCACACGTGGAAATCTCGGTAAGCGACACTGGGCAGGGGATTGCTCCAGAATTTCTTCCATATGTTTTTGATCGTTTCCGACAAGGCGACGGTACCACCGCGCGGCGTTATGGTGGTCTCGGTCTGGGGTTGTCGATCGTAAAGCGTTTGACTGAACTGCACGGCGGGAATGTGCGAGTGACAAGTGATGGCGTGGGCCGCGGCGCGACCTTCATCGTTGGCCTGCCATTGCAATCGCTGCACCAAGAGCTTGAGGATGCGAGCGAGGCGAGGCGCAACGAGGAAGTCGATCGAGCGGCGATCAAACCCGACCTGAAGGGAATCAGGGTCCTGGTGGTCGATGACGAGCAGGATTCCGTCACGATTGTCCAGCGAATCCTCGAGCGCCGGGGTGCGCAGGTTCGCGGCGCTAATTCGATGAACGAAGCCTTGGCCGAATTCGCACAGTTTTCTCCGAATGTGATCCTGAGCGACATCGGTATGCCGGGAAACGACGGCTACGAACTTATCAGCCGCCTGCGCGGGATGCCTGGTGGACGGTTCGTACCGGCGGTAGCGTTGACGGCGTTGGCGCGGGGTGAAGATCGGACGCGTGTGTTGCGCGCCGGTTTCCAAATGCACGTAGCAAAGCCGGTCGATTTCAACGAGCTGGTTGCGGTGGTGCAAAATCTCGCGGCCCTGCGTAGCGAAGACAGGTGATTTTATTTAGAAGTCAGGAACTCTACCGCGGCAAAGCGTTACGCGGCGCCAGCGAAGCCGACGGCAAAACCGAGGATTAATAAAAGACAAGCTGCCCCGCCACGATATAATCCGCTTCGCTACCAATGAATAGACTCGCAGAGAGCGGATCTGAATATGCTGCCATTCCGGAGGTGTTTCCTTTGCGCCTCGCCCGGCGCATGTCGCGACTCGGGACCGAGACGGCATTTGAAGTTTTAGTGAAGGCGCGGGCACTGGAGGCGAAGGGGCGCGACATTGTTCATCTGGAAATCGGCGAACCGGATTTCGATACACCAGGCAACATCATTGATGCGTCGATCGACGCGTTGCATCAAGGTGTTACGCATTACGGGCCCTCCGCGGGATTGCCCGAGCTGCGTGAGACAATTGCCGATTATGTCAGCGAAACGCGACGCATAAATGTTACACCCGAAGAAGTGGTCGTCGTTCCGGGCGGTAAACCCATCATCTTTTTCTCCATCCTGGCGCTGGCGGAAGATGGGGATGAGGTGATTTACCCGAATCCTGGGTTTCCAATTTATGAATCGATGATCAGCTACGTCGGCGCGAAACCGGTGCCGATCCGGTTGCGCGAGGAGTTGGATTTCCGAGTCGATGTCGCCGAGCTGGCCAGACTGATCAACGACCGCACCAAACTCATTATTTTGAATTCGCCGCAGAATCCCACCGGAGGCGTGCTGACGGAGAAGGACATTGCTGACATCGCAAGCGCGATTGGCGATCGTGACATCATGGTATTGACTGATGAGATCTACAGTCGCCTCATTTTTGAAGGCGAACACCAATCCATTATGTCGGTCCCTGGAATGAAAGAGCGTTGCATTTTGCTCGATGGTTTCTCAAAGACTTACGCGATGACAGGTTGGCGGATGGGTTACGGCGTGATGCGTACCGATCTCGCGACGCACATCTCCCGCTTAATGACCAACTCCAATTCCTGCACCGCCAGTTTCACCCAGATTGCTGGCATCGAGGCGTTGCGTGGGCCGCAGGAGTCGGTCGACAATATGTGTGCCGAGTTTAAAAGAAGGCGTGACCTTATGGTTGCAGGCCTGAACAAAATTAAGGGATTCTCGTGCTGTTTGCCGAAGGGTGCATTTTACGTTTTCCCCAACATCAAGGAAACGGGATGGCGATCGAAGAAACTGGCGGACGCGCTTCTCGACGACGCGGGCGTCGCCGCCCTTTCTGGCACCGCCTTCGGCGATTTCGGGGAAGGTTACTTGCGCTTTAGCGTGGCCAATTCAATCGGAAATATCGAAAAGGCTCTTGATCGCGTTAGCACTTGGACAAAGAAGAATTTGTAGGGCGACCGCTTCGGTTGCCGTCTTTGCAGATGGCAGGCGGTACGGCGGCCGTAGCGTTACTTTAGTGCCCGCTGTCCTCCGTAAATTTCGATGATTTCTCGAGCCGGCGGACTTCAATGCCGCTGAAGATTAGGCCGCCTCGCGCGCCACCAATTAGAAACTTCCTGATTCGATGATTTTCTGAGAGATTCGCTTCCAGCGATATGAATCTACAAGTGTTGGTTGCGCTCGCCGAAATCGTCAGCGCGTTTGCTGTAACATTGACGCTAATTGCGCTGATTGTAAGTATCCGGCAAAACACCAGGTCTCAAAAAGCCCTTGTAGTAGACTCGCTCGCGGCAGCGATTACTTCAATCAATGTTCCAGCGATGGAATCCCACCTACTCGGATCTGCCCTATCTAAAGCGACATCGGATTGGGGTTCAGCCAGTCGCGAGGAACGAATCATCGCGCATTATTTTCTCTTTTCCTTTTTCAAGTTGTTGGAGAACGCGTGGTACCAACAAAAAGCGGGCATTCTTGACCAGGCACAGTGGCTCGGATGGGAGAGGCTGCTGCGAAAGTATTATCATGCCGATGGGGTGCGGCGGGTTTGGTGGCCCGGTCGCAAACATGCCTATTCACCGGAATTTCAAAAATTCCTTTCCGGAACAAGATCACCGGACGAGCTCGGTAGTCTGAACGATCTATTTGATTTCGTTCAACAATGACGCCTAACGATAAAAAACAGTTTCGTGTTTTCGCCACCTCGCGCATCGGTGAACCGGCGGAAAACCGCCTGCGCGAGCGCGGTTACAAGCTCGAGATTTTCCAGGGACCAGATGCGCCGGCGAAGAAGTTGATTATCGAGAAAGTAAAGAGCGGCATTGACGCCTTAATCACTACTCTCCGTGATCCGATCGACGCCGAGGTGTTCGAAGCAGGAAAGGGGATACTAAAGGTGGTGGCGCAGATCGCCGTCGGATTCGATAACATCAACCGTGCCGCTGCCAACCGATACAAAATTCCATTCACAAATACCGCTGATGTGCTGACAGAAGCGACGGCAGAGTTCGCTTTCTTCATGATGGGAATGCTGGCGCGCAAGATGTGGCAAAGCGAACACCTGGTGCGTGAACAAAAGTGGCCTTCCTGGCATCCGTTTCTGCCGTTCCTGGGTGATGAGGTTACGGGCAAGACCATTGCCATCATTGGCACCGGGCGCATTGGTTTGGCGATGATCAAGAAGTGCTCAGGTTTCGACATGAACATCCTGTGCTACGACCCGGCGTATCATAACGACGAGTACATCGCCGCTATCCAGGACCTGATGGATCTGCGCCACGGCAGAGGAATTCAAAGCGAGAAGGCATATATTAAGTACGTGGAGTTTGAAGAAGCGCTCAGGGGCGCCGATTACGTGAGCATCCACGTTCCATTGTTGCATGAGGGCGAGACGAACAAACCGACCTATCACCTCATCAATGAGAAGACACTCAGGCTGATGAAGCCGACAGCCTACCTCGTAAACAGCTCGCGTGGCCCGGTCGTGGATGAGATAGCGCTGGCCAAAGCGCTAAAGGAGAACGTCATCGCCGGAGCAGCGCTCGATGTCTTTGAAAAAGAGCCATTGCCGGCGGATTCGCCGCTGCTCGATCCTGCAATTGCCGATCGCGCCCGACTCTTCCACCACTTCGCGAGCGGCGCACGCATCACGCGACTTTCGGTTGATCCGAATAAAGGCATGGCGGGGCGAACCGTACAGGCAATAATTGATATCCTCGAAGAGAACTACGGCGGCGACGTCAGCAAGATGCCGTACGTGGTGAATAAGGAAGCCTTCGAGCACGTAAATCGTTAAATCGTTACATCGCGAGGACGGCGCTGTTGTGCCGTCGACCCGTTAAAAGCGTTCTTTTCGGGGTCGGCATTTGAGACCTGCAATTTTGGGCACTAAAATTTCCTTTTCTCTCTTCCCTTGACAGCTTAGGAAAGATGGGGTTAATCTCCTAATTATCTTAGGAGACACGCATGAGTAACGAGGCCGAACTGCTTCCCGGCACACTCGATCTTCTTATTTTAAAAGCGGTTTCCCTCGGCCCCCTTCATGGCTACGGAGTTCTCTTGCGCATCGAGCAAATTTCCGGGCGTGCGTTACTCATCGAACAGGGAGCCCTCTATCCAGCTTTATTTCGCCTGGTGCGCCAGGGTCTTCTTAAAGCAAACTGGGGCAAGTCGGATAACAATCGGCGTGCCAAGTTCTACGAGCTCACCTCCAAAGGACGCAGACGGCTGCGCGAAGAGACGGAGGGATGGAACCGACTGGTCGCAGCAATAGCCTCTGCCCTGGCGGCCCGACCACAGGAAGCATGAACGGGGACCATTGACCAATGATTCTCGCCTATTTTAGATCTTTGGCGGCGAGGTTTCTCGATCGATCGCAGACTGAGACTGAACTAGAAGAGGAACTTCGCGCACATATTCGGTTGCGAACTGATGATCTCGAGCGCTCCGGACTGAGTCGCCCAGACGCGGAACGGCGCGCGCGAATTGAATTCGGAGGTCATGAACGCTTCAAAGAAGAATGTCGCGCGGCGATCGCCGGAAATTTCATCGATATTCTGATTCAGGATGTGCGGTTCAGCGTCCGCATGTTGCGGAAGTCACGCGGGTTTACCGTGATTGTTGTGCTGACGATCGCGCTCGGCATCGGAGCGACAACAGCGATCTTTAGTGTCGTTGATGCGACATTGCTACAGCCGCTTCCGTATCCGCAATCCCAACAGCTTGTCAGCATTCAGGCGGATTTGCCGGCTATTGGCGCGCACGACGTCGGAATGTCGCAACCGGAATTGCAGGACTTTCAGCAGTCTGGAATTTTCGAATACGTGTCACCAGCGTGGTTCGACGAAAACAATCTGACTGGCTCAGCTCAGCCGGCGCGGGTGCGCATCGTTAGTGTCGCGCCGAGTTACTTTGCGCTCTTGCGAGCGCAACCTGAACTGGGCCGGACATTCGACCCGCAACACAACTTACCCGGTTATTTGCCGGAGGTTGTGATCAGCGATGCATTGTGGAAACGCTCATTCGGGGGCGACCCGAATATTTTGGACAAAAGCATTCGAATGGATACCGACCTTTACCGGATCATCGGTGTCATGCCGCCTGGTTTCGATTCGCCTGGCCGAAACTCGGAAGAGCGGAACATTGAGGTTTGGGCGGCAACGAGTTTTTACGGACCGCCGTTGCCTGACCATCCGGTACGCAATCGTCGGAATCTTCCGACTCTGATCGCGCGACTAAAGCCAGGATCAACGATCGCGTCGGCGCAAAATCAGCTCGATGGACTCGTTGCGTCGGTGCAAAATCAATTCGCCGGCGACTATCCAAACGGTTGGAGAGTCCGATTGCTGCCACTGAAAGAGACCGTGGTTGGCGATGTTCGGCAGCCATTGCTTCTCCTTCTCGCCGCCGTCGCGGTGGTACTTCTGATCGGTTGCGTGAATGTGGCGAATTTATTGCTCGCTCGAGCAAGTGCGCGGACGCACGAGATGGCGATTCGCCGTGCGCTCGGCGCAGGTCAAAACCGGCTGACCCGACAATTGCTTACCGAAAGCTTGCTTCTCTCGCTCCTTGGCGGGATCGCCGGTATTGGAACTCTTTTCCTCGCCCAAGAATCACTTTTGCGACTCGTGCCCGAAACGTTGCCGCGCCTCAACCAAATATCTATCAGCTGGAGTGTCTTAATATTTGCGCTACTGACGTCGATGTTGTCCGGCATAATTTTCGGACTCGCGCCGGCTTTGCATGCAAGCCGGTTGGATTTGATTCACGTGCTTAACCAGGAGGGACGCGCTTCGACCGGTTCTGGCGAACGCGTTCAGACGCGTCGAGTGCTGGTCGTAACCGAATTAGCGCTTTCTCTGGTATTGATGATTTCCGCTGGACTTCTCCTGCACAGTTTTTGGGACCTGCTCAACGTGCAGTTGGGATTCAATCCGCAAAGCGTGATGAGCGTTCGAACGAGAATGCCTTACCCAAACGATGTCAAAATCGACAAATACGCAACCGCCGCTCAGGAAGCGCCTTTCATCCGCGAGCTACTTCGCCGCTGCAGATCCCTGTCCGGAGTTGAAGAAGCCGCTCTTGGTGATCCGGCCTCCATTCCATTGGACCAAAGTCAACGCGAGCTAAACGGGCTCGAGGGTAAGTTCTTTTTGACGTTCGACGGACAGAGGGCGCAACCGGAGGCGCCTTCGATGGTCGAAAGATCCCGCGTTACGCCGGAGTATTTCCACCTGGTTGGAATTCCGTTGCGACGCGGCCGGTTGTTCAACGAGTTCGACGAGGACACCTCGCCGCAAGTTGCGGTTGTTAACGAAGCATTCGCACGCGTTTACTGGCCTAACGAGGATGCGATCGGGAAGCGATTTAAGTCAACGAGGCCTAATTCGCCGTGGGTCACCGTAGTGGGCGTGATCGCAAATGCGAGAACACAATCGCTCGCGCAGAGCGACGTGCCGCAGTTGTACCTGAACGTCTACCAGAACCCGGCGAAACATTTGGCGATCTTTCTACGGGGGCATCTCGATATCGCATCGATTGCAGACCAGGTGCGCGAGCAAGTGCAGACTCTTGATCCGACGCTTCCGGTTTTCGGCGCACAGACACTAAGGGCAACAGTATCCGAATTCCTGTTGCAACGGCGATTCTCGATGGAAATGGTCGGAGCATTCGCGCTGACGGCATTGCTTTTGGCCGCGCTGGGAATTTATGGAGTGATTTCGTATCTCGTTAGCGAGCGCACCCACGAGATTGGAATTCGTCTCGCTCTGGGAGCGCAACGGTCCAACATCCTACGCATTATTCTGCATCAGGGATTGACGCTCGCGTTTGCCGGTGCCCTCGTTGGACTTGTTTGTGCGTTGATCGTTTCGCACTTAATGGCCAGCCTGCTTTACGGCGTAAGG
Source organism: Verrucomicrobiota bacterium (assembly GCA_003219175.1). Taxonomy (GTDB): domain Bacteria; phylum Verrucomicrobiota; class Verrucomicrobiia; order Chthoniobacterales; family UBA10450; genus AV69. The sequence continues at coordinate 29,487 of QHPU01000028.1, forward strand.
CCGACTGACCCCCTGACGTTCGCGAGTGTCGCCCTTCTCTTTCTGGCCGTTGCTTTATTTGCCTGTTATCTGCCTGCGCGACGCGCCATGCGCGTCGATCCGATGATCGCTTTAAGATATGAATAGCTCCGCGCGCAACCGCAAGGCAGAGAAGACCGCGGGTGCTCTCTCAATTGGCGAAATATTCTCGATGACGATTGTAAAAAGGGCGATTTTGCTATTCGTGCTACTTGCATGCTCGTTCGGAACGGCACTTGCGCATATGGGAATCGAGACGAGCGAGTTCCAGGCGCGGCGCCTGTCGGTCACGGATGCAGTGTCCGACGGAATCGTTCTCCTGCATTCCTTTTCGGCCCCTAAGAGCTGGAGTGAATCCGGGTTTCAGCAAGATTCCAACTTCTACTATTTGCCGGACTCGAAAATCTTCACGATGCGATAATCGCGGTCGATGGGACTACGAAGGAAAGCTGGCTTTTTGTGATGGCGCCGACGGAAAGGCAGCAACGTCGCTTTGCCACCCTGACCGGCTGGGATTCAGTTTATCTCAGCCCGGAGCATCAGCCGAAGTCCGACAGCACGTTGCCAGAGCTGAGGACTAATCGCTCGGGTTTGGTTGGGAGGTTTCGGTGACTTCTACCGCAGAATGCTTAAACGAAGGTAGCGGGAGCGCAATCGTATTACCCACGGCGCATCGCGTCTCATAGGCGCGACTTTGCGTTAAAAGTGCGCTACCTGGTAAACTTCAACCAAGCCGATACCGGCGGTATTGTTATTTCCACGAACAATAGCGGTGTAGTTGCCCGGGGAAACGGTGACAGCTATTGCCGGTTCCAGATTGTTTTTAGGTTGACGACCGGTATTTTGGATTTGGGTCTGCTGCGAATCCTTCCAGTTATTGTTAAATGCTATAACTGTTCCGTTACCGTCATATAATTGCAGAGTGGGATCAGCCAATGCGTTGGCTACCCCGAATGAACTTAGCGTTGGTCCAAGCACGCGGACGACTTGGTTTATTGAACCGCTCGCGCCGCTAACGATAAAGCCACCGATCATTACATTATTACCCGCCTGGACCAGGCCACGTGTCGATATATTAGACAATTGCGAAGTCGAAAGTACATCGACGTCATAGACTTCGATTAATCCAACGCCGGTCGTGCCGTTCTTACCGGATTCAATAGCGGTATAGGAACCAGGCTGGAGAGTAAGAAGAATTGCGGGTTCGCGATCGTCAGGCGGGGCTAGACCAGTCGCCTCGACGGCAGCTTGTTGGGGAACTTTCCAATCGTCGTTAGAAGTAAGAACAGCTCCTGTACCGTCATGTAATTTAAAACCTCCGATGCCGATTTTGGCCCCAGTTTGGATGCCTAGACGGGTAGAGACATTCACCAGCTGCGCGCCCGCCGGCGTGGGGGTGATGCGAAGAGTGAAATCTTGAGTGGCTACCGGCGAGACGCCGTTGCGCGCGGTAATAGTAAAGCTGTAGCTGAGATCGCTGCCGGCGTCCGGCGTGCCACTGAGCGTGGCCGTGCCGTCGGTGTTATCGACGAATGACAGCCAGGCAGGTTGTGCGCCGTCCAAAGTTATAGTCGGAGTGGGGCTGCCGGTAGTAGTAATGGTAAAAGTCCCAGCGGTTCCAACGGTAAATGAGGTCGAAGCAGCACTGGTAATTGCTGGCGCCTCCAGGAGCGGCGGCGCATCTTGGACCGTAATGGTAAAGGTTTGTGTCGCATCGGGAAGGGTCCCGTTCGAAGCGGTAATGTTGATTGGGTAATTACCTTGCGATCCAGCCGACGCGGTCCCGTCAATGGTGGCGGTGCCGTCACTATTCGGAGTGAAGTTAATACCGGACGGCAGTGTACCCGTGAAACTGACGGTTGCACTCGGGTCAGGCGGACTAGTCCTGACGGTAAAGCTTGCGAATATTCCAACGACGAATGTGGTATTATCGGCACTAATGATAGCGGGCGGCGGATTGTTTACAAATAATGTAAACGTCTGCATTGCGTCCGGTGCAATGCCATTGGTGGCGGTGATTGTAAGCGAGTAGCTTGCTGGACCGCCGGGATCAGGTATTCCATCAAGAGTCGCACTGCCGTCGGTATTATCGACGAATGTAAGCCAAGCTGGCAATGTGCCACTGAGAGTGATTGATGAGGTGGGCGTTCCAGCTGTATGAATAGTGAAGATGCCTTCGGTGCCGACAGTAAAAGTCGTGCTCGCGGCGCTTGTGATGGTTGGGGCCTTCGTTACAGGTGCGCTGCCCTGCACGGTCAGGGTGAAGATCTGGACAGTGTCCGGATACGAGCCGTTTGTTCCGGTAATGGTGAGGAAGTAAATACCTCCCGATCCAGCCGCGGGCGTGCCGCTCAAGGTGGCCGTGCCATTGTTATGAGGCACAAATGTCACGCCTCCCGGCAAGCTACCAGTGTAGCTGAGGGTGGTTTTCGGTTGAGTATTTCTGGTTGTAACTGTGAACGTACTTGCTGTTCCGACGACAAAAGTGGCATTATTGACGCTGGTGATAAGAGGCGGTCGCGTAACCGTTAGAGTAAAGCTTTGCGTTGCGTTCGGTGCCACACCATTTGAAGCTGTAAACGTCAGGTTATAGTCGCCAACTTGACCAAGTCCATTGCCAGGCTTGCCAGACAAGGTGGCGGTGCCGTCGCCGTTATCGACAAATCTTACGCTGCCAGGCAGCTTGCCGCTCAACGTAATTTTCGGGACCGGAATGCCTGTTGTCGTAATCGTGAAGGTATCCCGAACACCTTGGGGAAAAGTGACACTGGTAGGGCTGGTAAAGCTCGGGGCGCTGTCGGCCAAGAGCGCGGGAACGGCGGTAAAGGTCGGTAAAGTGACTACTGTTGCAAGGACCAATCGCCGGACAACTCGCAGCAAGGATTCAATGCGTAAACTCTTGGTAGAATGGGTGGGCATGGTAAATGAGTTGCCCATACAGCCCGACTCATGCCAAGGGGGGGAAGATTGCGAAATGCGCGATAAGTATAAATACTTATATCATTCTTGAGGACGACTACGATAGTTCGTCTACCACCGATATCTTCCTGTCCACGAAATGCGCCGCACTGAAAACATCAAAGCATTGCACCTTTACTCCGGTGCATTTTTGGTATCGACAATAAGAGCCGCCTGAGGATTTACGAACCCGCAGAAAACAATGTCTGGGCCACCAGGCACGTGTGGCGAACGATATGCCTCCTAAACCGCGGGAAATTGCAGCGGACTCCTCTTGCGTTTTTCAAACGCCGTCCTGTACGGCAGCAGGGACAGTGGTCGAAACGTGCGCTAGGCTCAATGGCATCATGGTAACCGCGAACTGCGCGACTGCGAACGTGGTGGCAGCGATAAGGATCGTGTAGACCAAAATTTCAAATCGGCTCCGTTGTTTTTCCTCTAAGCGCATAATGAGCGCATAAGTGGATTCGAAAGTTTCCGGGCTGTTGCTAATTGTTTTCATAGTGTTTGTCTGTGAGATGCAGTGGCCCCGACGTTCGGATTCAAGATTTTTGAACCAACGCTGCGGCACTGATCTCACCAAGTAGACGCCACCGATGAGCCGGTTTGTCTGTGCTGCAGGAATCGCCCTTTAGCTCAACTCGGCAGTGTAAATAGCCGCTTCTCACAGCGGCGTCTTGACGCCGCAGGCGCGAACGGCGCACCAACCGATCCATGCTTCAAAGGCACAGAACAACCCGATGAGGATAAAGATCGCTGAGAGCAACCGCGTTTGCGGAATGAGACAACCACCGGCAAGGAGGAAAATGACAGCAAGTCCGCCGCGGGCAACGCGGCCTTTGCTGTCGATGTTTTGTTTCATTTTAGAAAGAGGCAGGGATTGGATTGCACGAAAATAGATTGCCGACGTCTCGGTTGCGAGCAAATGGCGCGGGCTCAAAATTTTGAACGACAGCGACGGCGAAGCCGTCTAGGTTGCTACTATGACTAAACTCATTGCGTTAACGGCGGCAGGGCTTTTTGTGGCAGGAACGATGTTCGCGGGCGAGCATGGTGATTGCACAAAGCAGGCGGGATACAAGGGGGGAAAGATGGCTTGTTCGGTTTCGTTGGCCAGTCTCAACCTGACATCGGAGCAGAAGACCAAGATGGATGCGGTGATGGCGCAGCACGAGAAAGAGGGCTGCAACGATGCGAGCGAGGCAAAATACATGCGGGAGGCAAAAACAATCCTGACCCCCGAGCAGTACGCCAAATTTGAAGCCGAGTGCAAGCACGGCGAGAAAGAGAAGACAACGAGCTGAGTTGAAACGTTAGTTTCGAACAGCGAATCACCTTTCGCGCCGAGAGCAATCTCGGCGCGATTTGCGTACGCATGGGGAAAATTCGGAAGCCGGGAGCCTGACTGGGATTACAGCGTATCCGTGTTTGTCGCCGTGTTATTCCCGGTGTCTGGATCGGGGACACCATTTGGGGATGTCACGGTGACGGTATCGGCAATCGCCCCGGTCGCTGATGCGCTGACTGTGCCTGTGGCCTTATAGGCGATCTTGCTGCCCGCTGGCATATCAACGGTATCATCTAAGCCTTTGGTCCCGCGAGTACTTTCGACACGGTCCGTAATGTCGAGAAACGCCGTCCCTTGAAGTATTCCGCTTTTTACGATTCGAATACGACCTGCTTGTTCGACTACAAACAATGTACCGCTAGCATCTCGGGCTGGTGCAACATCTGTCGGGTTGGCGAAACCAGCGATTGGTTTGGAAAACGAAATTGTCGGCCAGCTCTGCGCTAATATTGGCGCTGTAGCCAGAAGATTCGCAACAAGTAAGTCGGAGTAGAAAATTATTGTGCAACTTAAGGAAGAGCTAATTTTCACTTTCCAAAATCGTCCATCCTTGAAAAGCTTGTGTGCGATGATGCAAGGAAACGGCCGGGAGTCGATCATTTTACGCGTCATCGCGCTGGTGGCATCGCAGCACCGCCAGGCCTCTCTTCGTTTAGTCTTAGCGCGGCAGCCAGCGATAAGAATTGCTTTGATCATCCTCGTCACCCGGGGTGTGGCAATGGCTACTCCTCTTTCAGACGTCCCGATTCGGCGTGAATGATTTCACTGCAAGCAATCGTCCCTTGAGGCGAAACGCTCCCGTCCCAATAGTGAAGTTCAACAGCCGCTCACATCAGACTGTGATTCGCGGTTACGATGAAGCAGGCAACGTGATTGAAACACACGAGTAACGCGCAATTTCACAGAGCGCAGTTATCGCACCGTCGGTTGCCACTGCCATTTGTAAACGTTGTCGTAATCTTGTAACCAAGCGCTGTAGAGCGGGTCTTCTTTCCATGCCGTGGTCCCTGCATATGGAGGGGGTTCGGGCTTACGCGGAGGATGCAGTCGTAAGTCGTACGCAGAATCCTCTTTGACTGCGCACCAGTATAATCGACCGCCATTACGCCAGCCATCCATGAGGATGCCGTCTGCGAAAGGCTGGTTACGGGCGGTGACTACCAGACCATTGTTTTCATCCATGGTTCCTGCAAAAGCAGCACCCCAGTGAAGCACCAGCGTCTTCAACCTAAGCTCTTTCAGGCGTTCGCCGATATCACGCGCATAATGACCGCAATAGCCGCGTTGTCGCTTGCCCATGTTGATCAGTAAGTTCTGAAACCCCGGACACCAGACGAGGCGATATTCACGCGCAAGGCTGCGCGCGGTAGTGTGCGCCGTGACTGAAACCCGCTCGGCTTCGCCTCGATCTACGTCTGGGGCGAGCGCCACCAGCGCGTCACCCAACTTCTTGATTGATCTCTCGTCTCTCGCCCAAACTGCATTTACGCAAAAGCTAAATGCAATGATGAAAACACCTATTCGAATTAGGTTAGCGAAGTTTGCAAACATTAATGGCCAATTATACCAAAATCACAGACCATTCAACGTGCCAAGGACTGGGTGTTCCTTGCGTGCTGCAAATGCGCTGACTGATTGGTCAACAGTATGACTGCTTTGGGATCGGGAGCTTGTGTTCGGCAAAAAAGAAGTAGTGACCGCACGCACCGGCGCGACCGGCTACGCGAAATAAGCCGGGCCACCAATTTCTGGCGCTGAAAAAAAGTGAAGAAAAGCGTTGCTTCTCCTTAATTCCCCACCTAAACGGACCGGAGCAACCTGCGACGAAAGGAGGCGAGATAGATTGAAATTTCTGAAA
>QHPU01000160.1 GCA_003219175.1 Verrucomicrobiota bacterium
ACTCTTCGGACCTGAAAAGGAATGCAGGAGAACGATTCCGTCCGACGCCGCGTTCATGACTGACTGCCGCCGCGCCTGGAACTCGCTCGTGTCAATTCCCATATGCGCAAGTGCCGTTCCGAGCGAGCATGCAAGCAGGGCGAAAAGCAAAATCACCTTTTTCATAATCATCATTCGACTATCCCGATCTTCAGGCGCCGCGCGTGTGGCGCAGAGAGCTATTCATGTCTTAATGCGATCATCGGATCGACGCGCATGGCGCGGCGCGCCGGGACGTAACAGGCAATCAGGGCAACGCTCATGAGGATGACTGCAACGGCGCCGAATGTCGCAGGATCGGTCGGCTTCACTCCATAAAGCAGACCCGTTATCAAGTGCGACAGCATCACCGAACCAGCAAGACCAACCACGGCGCCGGCAATGGCGAGGCCCAGGCCCTGACGCAGGACCATTTTCAGGATGTCTCTTTTCTCTGCTCCAAGGGCGAGGCGAATTCCGATCTCGTGGGTTCGCTCACTGACGATGTAGGAAATCACTCCGTAAATTCCGAGGCCGGTAAGCAGCAAAGCCGTCAAGGCGAAGAGCACGACGATGATCATTGCGAATCGCCTTTGTGCCAGCGAAACGGAAACCGTCTCGTTCAGCATTTGGGCGCCGAAGACCGGCAGAGTCGGATCGACGGATTGAACTTCTTTGCGGATCTGATCCGGGATCGCGCAGCTATCGAGATGCCCACGGAGGAAGATCGCGAGGTGATGCGCGCCTCTTTGATACAGGTTGCTATAGACAACAGGCACGCGTGCTTCCTCGAGCGATTCCGCGCGCGTATCCGCGACAACGCCGACTATCGTTGTCCGCGAAGTCGCCCGAAGAAGTTTGAAGTGTTTTCCCAATGGATCTTCATTTGGCCAGTAAGTCTGCGCCATCGTCTCATTGATCACGGCCACAGAGGGCGCGTTTTCGTTGTCGAAGTCGCCAAAGAGGTGGCCGCGGCGCAGAGTGAGGCCTAACAAGTGAAAATAGTCCGACGTCACAATGGCTTCATCCACCAGTGGCATGGTGTCGCTTTGCGCTGGCTTGTCCTCGAGGATCAGAGGTAATGGCGGGGTTTGGTTGCTTCGATCGTGGCCTAACGGAATCGCGCCGAGATCAGCCACGGCTGCTTCTTCTACTCCCGGCAGTGTCCTGGTCCGGCGAAGGATTTCCCGGAAGAACGGGGCTTGCTGCGTAGCCGTGCCGTAGACGTCAGCCTTGGGATCATTCGGATAAGGCAGTCTCGTTTTCACCGTCATCACGCTCTCGGGATTGAATCCCATCGGCACATTCAACAAATCCCAGAAACTGCGGAGCAGCAGGCTGGCGGCGATCATCAGAACCAAAGCGAAGGCGAATTCCGTGACGACCAGGATGCGTCGTGTGCGTGCCTGGTCGCGCGCCCCGGTTGAGCCGCGTCCTTCGAGTTTGAGCGCGTGAGTGAGGTCCAGGCGGCCGGCCCGCAGAGCGGGCGCCAAACCGAAAATCACGCCGGTGATGACCGACACGCCAAGCGCGAACAGAAGAATCCACCAGTTGATCGAGATTTCACCGAGCCGCGGGAGATTTTCTGGCAGGAGACGCACGAGAAAGTCTTTCGCCGAGAAAAGAATCGTTAGGCCAGCGATTCCGCCGATGAGCGAAAGCAGCAGACTCTCCGTCAGCAACTGCTGCGTCAGTCGTCCGCGCCCGGCGCCGAGTGCCTGGCGAATCGCCATTTCGCGTCCTCTCGCGCTGGCCCGCGCCATCATCAGATTCGCAATGTTCGCGCATCCGATCAGGAGAACCACGCCAACCGCGCCGAGCAGGAGAACCAGGGACTGGCGAACATTGCCGACCACGATTTCCTTCAACGGCAATAACCGGATTTTCCATCGCGCTTGTTGCGGATAATCGTCCGGGAACTGTTTCTGCAATGACGCAACCAGCGCGTCGAGCCGGCTCTGCGCCGCCTCGATTGTCAGACCAGCCTTAAGGCGGGCGATGGCAGTAGGAAGGTTCCGCCGGTTGCGCAGCGGATGCTCCAGTAACGGAGGCCCATAAAAACTGGTTGCGGCCCAGACCTCGATCTTGCGGTCTCTGGCTGTTCGCGCCGGCGCCTGAAAACCGGGCGGCATTACGCCAATGATCCGATACAAATCGGTATCCATTCGCACGCTCTTCTCCAGAATGTGGGGATCGCTGCCGAAATCTCTGCGCCATAAGTCATCGCTGATCACAACTTCCTCGGTGAATCCGGGATTGTGATTTTCCGGATCGAAGCCCCGGCCCAACTGCGGTTTCACGCCGAGCACCGCAAAATAATCCGGCGCCACGATCAGCAGGCTCACCCGCGTCGGCTTCGACGACCCAATCAGGTTGTTGTCGTCGTACCAGGCGGGCGAAACGTATTCGAAAATTCCCGAGTGCTGGAGATCCTGCCACTCGGGCTCGGACATGCCGACATCCTTCGCGCCGATTCCGGGAAGATCGTCTTCTATGCTCACGAGCTGCTCCGGTTGGGCGTAGGGCAGCGGCCGCAAAAGCGCCGCATCGACGACGCTGAAAATCGCCGTCGTGGCGCCGATGCCGACCGCAATCGTCAGGACCGCAACCGCCGTAAAACCCGGCGACTTGCGCAACATCCGAAAGCTGAAGCGAACATCCTGTAACAGAGTGTCGATGAAATTGCCGGCGATCGCTTCGCGGCATTCCTCTTTGAACCGTTCTGTGCTTCCGAACTCGATGCGGGCCTGGCGCTTCGCCTCGCGGCGATCGAGGCCTAAACG
>QHPU01000029.1 GCA_003219175.1 Verrucomicrobiota bacterium
CGGCCTTAAAACCCCATTTTGCCATCAAATTGCTAATCAGCGTTCGGGAGACAAGATCGTCTTCAGCGATGATAATAGGCAGTTGCGCGAAACGCGCGACAGCTGCGCGGGCGTTAAGCTCAGTCGCTTTCGGCTCGGCCGGCTTGCCCGTGTCCGAGATCTGCCAGGGAGGCGAGAATGGAATACCCTTTGCGTTCAACATGCAGTGCGTTCCGAAAAAGAGCACCCTACGTGCCCATCCCAGCGGTAATTCGTACTCCCCCACCATCCAAGCCGATGGCTTTCGCCTAAGCTACGGCGGTAGGAAACAGGGGTATCCTACGCCATTGGCTAAGATCCTTGGGCCGATTGGGGCAACGGTGGGATCAGGCTTCAACGATCTTGTTGCGAATAGCGTAGCGGATTAATTCACTGAACGACTTTAACCTCAGTTTCTTCATGATTGCGGCGCGATGTGTTTCTACCGTGCGCACACTGATTCCCAGGATTGCGGCTATTTCCTTGCTACTTTTGCCCTCGGACAAAAGCTGCACAATTTCCCGCTCGCGATCAGTGATGCGACTCTTTTCGGGCGCAGATTCGAGCGGTTTTTTTCCATTAATATACCGGGCGAAAACAATCTCTGAGATTCGCGAGGTAAAAAAATGTTTATGTTCGGAAAGTGCTTTCAGTGCCTCGATCAAGTGATCGGCCGCGTCTGTTTTCATGATGTAACTGCGCGCCCCGGAGTCGAAGACATCGTGAACCAGCTCTTCTGCTTCGTGTGCTGTAAAGATCAGGACTTCTGTCTCAGGTGAGATCTTTTTGATCTGGCGTGTCGCATCTAATCCGTTCAGTTGGGGCATGCCGATATCGAGGATGACAATGTCCGGCTTTAGCTTCTCCGTCAGCGAGACGGCATCTCGGCCATTATCAACTTCGCCTATGATCTCCCACTCGGGCATCTTCGACAGAAGCGCACGCGTTCCATGGCGAACCACTTTATGGTCGTCTGCGAGAAGAATGCGAACAGTCTTCACAACACAACTATTAAACGCTTCTAAGACTTAAACCCCTGCGCTTGCAACCATGCGATATAGTCAGCCGCTGTTGCAAACCTTTGATCGTTGCTGAGGTAAATTCAACGCAACTTGGGTCCGTCGCACAAATCAATTCGCGCATTTTAATTTCGCCATTTCGGCTTCAAGACACTCCGGGCAAATACCGTGGCTGAAGTCTGATCCCGTCTGTTGCTTGATGTAGGTTTCAAAGTGCTCCCAGTAGTCCTTCGCCGTGTGTATCTTGTGACAATAGGCACAGATCGGGATCAATTGCTTGAGCTGATGAACTTCTTGTGTGAACCAAAGAATGCGGTGCGCGACGCGCAGTCGCATCCGAATCGCGATCGGATCCAGCGGCTTCGGTAGGAAATCATCAATGCCAGCTTCAGTGGCGAGGACATAGTTTTCCGCGCTCGCGCCCAAGGCGGTGAGAAGAATAAAGTAGGTATACGGTGTGTTCGGACGCGCCCGCACTCGGTGACAAAATTCCAGGCCGTCCATCCCCGGGATCATCCAATCGCTTACGACAACTCGCACCGGGGCGCGATCGAACGCTTCCCACGCTCCAGTTCCAGTGCGCGTCACGACCACTTCGTGACCCATGCCCTCGAGGGTTAATTGCAGGAGTTGTAAGTCAACAGCGTCGTCTTCCGCGATCAGGATTTTCATGTTACTGATGATGTGCGCGGCAGCTCCAGCCCGTCGTGCGGCGTTGCGAGCTGTGGCTCCTGACCACCCGCATTAGCTGCAACCCTCGGTTGCACGCTCGCCCGTGGCAGTGGTTGAGCACCGTCCTTAAACAACCAGGTGAGCGCTTTCAGCGCCACTTCAACCAGGAGGAACGGTTTCGCGATAAAATCATTTCCTCCACTTAAGGCCGATTGCGCACGACTCCCGAAATCAGAATGCGAGGTGACAAAAACGATCGGAGTTCTGCGATTCGATTTCATCGCACGGATCTTCACGCACAAATCCAGGCCAGTTAGCCCCGGCATTTCGACATCGAGGAAAATGAGATCGAAACGTTCCCGCTTCAGGAGGCGTTGCGCCGCGAGCGGATCATCCAGACCGACTGCATCGAGGCCGGCGTTTCCAACCGCGGAGCAAATCAGTTGGCGCGCAATAACCTCGTCGTCCACTACTAAGATCTTTGATGACGGTATTACCTCGTCTTGAGGATTCGCGGGACAATCGAGTAACGGAGCTAATGCATCAATCGAGTGCGCCATCGTTCGTACAACTGACGCCGTGATCCTTTCCGGCTCGGCGTATAATTCAACGAATAACGCTTCCAAAGCTGTGCTCAACTGCACGATCTTGCGGAGAGCAAGCATTTTAGCGCTACCCGCCAGTAAACGAAGTTGACGGTGCATCTGGAGAAGGGCGCCGCGACGCAAATCTTGCCGCCTCGTCCAGGTGAAGTTCCGATAACTGGAACGCAACTTAGCCACCATCCGGGACCTGTTAATCAAAAGATTTGAGGACAGCTTTTCCTGACTCGTCTCGAGCGCCCCAACTGCGCTGCGACCACCAGGACTGGCGCTTACTCCAAGCTCGCGCACGAGTTCAAGCAATCGTTCCGGCGTAATATCGACTCTTGCGACGGATTTTGTTGCGCCTGCTTCCACCGCGGCTTGCGTCAAGGCACCGAGGTACGGATTTGAAAGGGCAATGATTGGTTTTGACGCAAGACCAGAATCCGAACGGATTTTCTTGATCAGTTCGACCACGTTTATTCCGGGCAGGCAGAGGTCGAGAATCGCAAGATCGACAGCAGTGTTCTTGAGGAACTGCAACGTACTGTCGAAGGCGGCCGTAAGCTCAACCTTGAATCCCTGCGCTTGCAGTTTCTCCAGGTAGCCCTGACTGGCCGGCTGATGATCATCCAGGATCAGAATCGTCTTCTTTTTAGTCGGCGTGAAAACTCGTTTCACCGGTTATGAATTGGACGTTTGCAGTGTCTGTACCAGTTGCGTGAAGGCGCTCTGCACGCGCGGAAATTTGTGGCAAACATCGGCAAGCAACGCGTCCGCTCCGGAGAGGTTGCCTTCCTGGGCGAGGCGTTCCAACGCCCGCAAAGATTGGGTGAACGCTTCCACCCCGCAGAAAAGGCTGCAGCCAACGAATTCGTGAGCGATGCGGGCGACCTCGCCGCTTGAATTACTCCGGATCGCCTGGCCGAGACCATCCAACATCGGGCCAGCTTCGACCAAATAGAGATTGATCAATTCCTGCAGCTGATCTGCCTGGCCATGAGCAACCTCGCGCAAGTGATGGATATCCACCAGGATCTCACCGGCTGAAGTTGACAGTTTATCAGGCGCAGCCGCGATGGGGCGGATCTGACCATGTCGATCTAACGCCACTTTCAAGTCATTTCGGCGCACCGGCTTGCTCAGATAGTCATTCATTCCAAAGGCCAGACATTTTTTGCGGTCGCCTTCCAGCGCATTGGCCGTCATGGCAATGATGTAGACAGGGGTTCTGCGATCGAGCGGTGTTCCGCCCTGTATCTCAAGCTGCCGGATTCGTCGCGTCGTCTCATAGCCATCCAGTTGCGGCATTTGGCAATCCATCAAGACGACGTCGTAACGAATGCGATTAAGGGCTTCCAACACTTCAATGCCATTCACCACGGCGTCCGCCCCAAAGCCAAGCGTCTCCAGCAGGCCCAGAGCGACCTGTTGGTTTACGGCGTTATCCTCTGCCAATAGAATACGGAAAGTCAGTTCTCGCCGACGAATCACAATCTGTTGCCCTCACAATCGAGTCTGACTCTAGGCGAGCATTTACGGGGCCACCGGGCACGCTCTCCACCGAGGAAGAATCCAACTCTGTCAACCAACGGGCGAAAGCCGTTAGAATGGTACGCTTTGTGCACATCAGGGCGCTTCCACGAGCCCAAAATGGATATCCTCGTCGCCGATGACGACTGTACTGGAAGGTTTTTGCTGAATTCTGCCCTATGCGAGCTGGGACACAGCGTCACCGAAGCCACGAATGGCTGTGATGCATGGAAAGTTTGGAAGCGCCAGCGCCACCAGCTGATCATCTCTGATTGGATGATGCCATGTATGGATGGGTTGGAACTCTGCCGAAGAATTCGCGCTGAGGAAACCTCTCAGCTCAGCTACATCATTCTGATCACAGCGCGGGAAGGAAACGCTAACTATCTGGACGCAATGAATTCAGGAGTTGACGATTTCATGAGCAAACCATTCGAACGCGATCGGCTAATCGCGCGAGTCCGCGTGGCGATGCGCATTCTCGGTCTGAATCAGAGTTTGCAGCTGGCTAACACCCACCTCGAGCGTCGGGTTGAGGAACGCACGGCGGAACTGCAAAAGGCGCTTCAAGCGAAGAGTGAATTTCTCTCCCGCGCCAGCCACGAGCTACGTACCCCAATGAATCACATCCTGGGATTTGCCCAGCTGCTCGCATCGAAGAAGGGACTAACGGAGAAACAGGAAGCGAGCGTTCGACAAATCCTGGAAAGTGGCCGCCGACTCCTGACGCTAATCGATTATATCCTCGGGTTTTCAAAGTCCGATCCAAGCGAGCTAAGCTTTGATGCGGCCGGCGCCCCGCCAATGAGCATTGGCTAAACTGTTTGCGGCAATCAGCTGGCGGCAGCCGGCGCGGGGTGAGTTGGTTTGCCGCCAAACTCGTGTTCGTGGAAATGGGCGCTGCGTAGGAAAGGAACGCGATCGAGGACGTTTTCCTGGAACCACTCCAGCCAGAGATAGATTACCGGTGTGATGTAGAGGGTAAGCATTTGTGAAACGACAAGGCCGCCGACGATAACGAGACCGAGTGGGCGGCGCGACGACCCGTCCGCACCGACGCCAAACGCGATTGGCAACGCGCCCATGAGCGCGGCGAGAGTTGTCATTATGATGGGGCGAAACCGTTCCACGCTCGCTTCGTGGATCGCTTCACGCCATTCGTAACCTTCATCGAGGCGATGAAGGGCGAAGTCGACAATCATGATACCATTCTTTTTCACGAGACCCATAAGTAGAAAGAGTCCAATGACCGAGTAGAGCGATAGCGTGCTGTTAAAGAGCCAAAGTGTCATAAGTCCGCCCACTACCGCCGGGAACAAAGTCGATAGCACGGTGACGGGATGCACGTAGCTCTCGTAGAGAATGCCGAGGATGACATACATGACGAAGACGGCAGCAATCACCAGGAATGGCAACGCCTGGAAAAGTTGCTGCAGGACGAGACCTTCGCCTTGAACCTCGCCTTTGACAGTGGGCGGCAATACTTCGGCCGCGGATTTCTGGATGTAGTTGATCGCATCACCGAGCGCTACATTGGGTTTGAGATCGAATCCAAAGGTCACGCTCGTGAATTGATTTAGGTGATTGACGGATTGAAGACCGACGATCTCCTGCGCTTTGGTAACGGCGCGGATCGGGATCATGGCGTTACCGGTATCGGGCTTTACATAAACTTCCCGTAAATCCTGCGGGCCGGTGCGCGCCTGATCGTCAGCTTCAACAATGACCTGATATTGGTCCTCCGGCTCTTTAATTAGATAGACATAGTTTTGCGAATAAGCTGAGCGCAATAGGCTTTGGAGGCGCGAGGTTGAAACTCCGTACGTGCCGGCGCGATCGCGGTCGATTTGGATGTCAAGACTAGGCGTGGCACGGAAGAGGTCAGAGCGCGGCGGACTGGCAAACCCTGGATATTCACGCAGCTTGGCTCCCAGTTTTTCGGCGCCCTCGTAAACTTCGTCCGGGTTGATGCCACTGAGCGCATAGGAGTAGCGGCCGAACTGGCTGCCCGTGGCGCCGATATTGATTTGCAAAACCGGCTGCGGATTAAGTGTCGGCAATACGCCAGGGATGCCGCTGCACGCTTTGCGCAGTTGCGCTGCCACCGTCTCGATATCGGGCCGCTCACTTCGGTCCTTTAAGAACAAAACGGTGAAGACACCCGCGCCCAAGCCGGCACGACCGGCGACGGTAAAATACTTATCAACCGCGGGATTGGCCTGAAGAATCGGGTCGAGCTGCGCTTGCAGCTGTCGTTGGTAGTCGGGCGACGCGCCTTCAGGGACGAGGAAAAAGCCGCGGATCACGCCACTATCGCCGGTCGGTAGCAGAGTAAAGGAAAGTTGGTTGAAGAAGAACCAGACGCCAATGACGCAGGCCAGGATGATCGGCGCAGCAATCCAGCCGTGATCAAGAAACCAATGTAGGCTGCGGCCGTAAGCGTCGCGGATCGGATAGAAGAACCGCTCGACGAAACGCTCGGTCCAGGTTTTGCGATGCTTGATATTGCGCTCCTTGAGAATGCGCGAGCACATCAGCGGGGTCAGTGTTAACGAAACCAAACCCGAGGCAAGAATGGCGACGATGATGGTGATAGCAAACTCGCGGAAGATGCGGCCGAGCAATCCTGGCATGAAGGCAAGCGGAATAAAAACCGCTGCCAGCGAAAGCGTCATCGACAAAATGGTGAAAGAAATTTCGCCGGCGCTGTTCATCGTCGCCTTCAGAATGGTTTCGCCGGCCTCAGCACGACGCACGACGTTTTCCAAAAATACGATCGCGTCATCAACGAGAAAGCCAATGGCGAGGGTGAGCGCCATGAGGGTGAGGTTGTTGACGGAATAACCGAGCCCCCACATCGCCACAAACGTGATCAGGAACGACATTGGCAGCGCGACCATCGGAATGAGGGTGTCGCTGGCGCGGCCGAGAAATACGAAGATCACGAAAATGACGAGCATGAACGCGAGTAGGAGGGTGAACTGGACATCGTGCAGCGAGTTCACGATCGATTGCGAGCGATCGAAGGTTGGTAGCAGGCGAATCGAGCCGGGGAGTTCGCGTTGCAGTTCGGGCAGCAATTCACGCACGGACCGTGCGACCTGCACCGCGTTCGCACCTGCTTGTCGCGAGACGGCGAAAACGATAACCGACGCTGGCGGATTGAAACCGCGCGCGAAGAAATGACGCGACAGCCGCTCATTCTCCACACCCTCGACTACTCGTGCAATGTCGCGCAGGTAAACGGGCGAGCCGTTCGGACCGCGTTTCACAATTACATTGCGATAACCCTCGGCGGTGTCGATCTGCGCCTGCGGTCGCAGAGTGAAAGATTTGTTTTTGCCGTCGAACTGGCCCGCGCCTGAATAGACTGTGGCGGCTTTTACCGCAGCGGCGAGCTCATCGAAGGTTATTCCGCGCGTGGCGAGCTTACCGGGATCCACTTTAATGCGCATGGCGCCCTTGACCCCATAAATGTTTACCTGGGCTACGCCCGGCAGAATGTTAACGCGCTGCGCCACCTCGGTTGTGCCGTAGCGATAAAGTTCGCCATCCGTAAGCGTGTCGCTGGTGAGCGCAACGTACATTACTGGCTGATCGTTCGGATTTGTTTTTGTGAACGTCGGCGGGCTCGGCAGATCGGCGGGTAGCTGCCCCTGTGCACGCTGGATGGCCGATTGCACGTCGCTGGCGGCGGCATCGATACTTTTGGTCAAATCGAACTGAATGGTGATGTTCGTATTACCCTGCGAGCTCGAGCTCGTGATCAGACTAATGCCGGGAATTTGCATGAACTGCTTTTCCAACGGCGTGGCGATGGTGTTGGCCATCGTCACTGGATCGGCGCCAGGATACGAAGCAGTTACGGAAATGACCGGGTAGTCGACCGCCGGAAGATCATTTACCGCGAGCTGATTGTAACTGAGGATGCCGAACACCAGTACTGACACGGTCAGGAGCATGGTCATAACCGGCCGCTGAATGAACGGTCGCGAAAGTCCGGAGGAAAATTGGGTCAGCTTTTGCGCCGCGCCGCTAAGTCGACTGTGCCGTGGCTGAGTTTCGTCGCCGTCGGGGCCAATGCTTTTCATTTTACTGATCAGCAGCGCCGTTTGCGCCGCCGTCGTGCGGTTGCTTCTCCTCCTGCGCCGCAACCTTCATTCCGGGCGAAAGCTGGAGCTGTCCGCGGGTGACAACACTTTCGCCCGACTTAACGCCCTGCGTAATCACGGTCATGTCGCTATCCTGTTTTTGTCCCGGCTTTACCTGACGCAAATCGAGCGTCGAGTCGGGTTTCACGACAAAAACGTATGGCCCGTTTTGTCCGATTTGCACGGCACCGCTCGGCACTAGCGTCGCATTTTTGAGCGTCTCCAAAATCAGGCGCACCCGAACGAATTGCGCGGGCCACAGACCGCGATCGTGATTGTCGGTTGTCGCACGCGCTCTGACCGTGCCCAGGCCAGGTTGCACCGCGTTATCGATAAAGGTTAGCTCTCCCCGGCGTGGTGGAAGATAATCGTTCTCGGTCTGAGTCAGCACTTGCAAGGGCGGCCCGTTTAAATGTTGACGAACCCGCGGAATGTCCGGTTCGGCGATGGTAAAATCGGTGTAGATCGGATCGAGTCGCTGCACGGTGACAAGCGGCGGACTGCTCGGGCCGACGAGATTGCCAACATCGACATTGCGGATGCCTGTCCGCCCCTCGATCGGAGATCGGATCGTGCAGTAATCGAGATTTACCTGCGCAGATTTGACGGCGGCATCCCCTTTCATCGCACTCGCCATCGCCACGTCGTAATCCTGACCAGCAACTACCGCCTTCGAGCGCAGTTCCGTTTGTCGCGCAAGAGTCGCGTGCGCCAGCGCCGCATCAGCTTGTGCGGAGGCGAGGGCCGCTTCGAACGGACGCGAATCGATTCGGAACAACACATCGCCCTTCTTGACATCGGCACCATCCTCAAAATCGCGTGAGATAATTTGGCCGCTCACCTGTGCCTGCACTTGCACCGTCTCGACCGCAGTGCATGTGCCGATTTCATCCAGGTAGAGCGGAACATCTTTGGTAATAACTTTTGCCACCGCTACCGATCGAGGCGCTGGCGGCGGCGCTGCTTTCTGCCGACTGGTAATGGCGCGAATCGCCAAAAGTACAACCAGCAGCCCGACAATACCGCTTACGAGATAAACGCGCTTGCGACCATAACGTCGTTCAAGGTGTGTGACACGCTCCCGCATCGCGGTATTTACGTCAGTCAGCGTGCTCATTTTGGCTTCCCTCTGCTTCCATTCCCGCCGGGTGCGCGATCGATTCGTTCGCGCACATGATTCAGCACCCGCACGCAAACCTCCATGTCGCGCGTCGGAATATTCCTAATCAACTCGCGCCGCAGCTGCAGTGCGGTCGCATTAATTCGGTTGATCACGCGCTGGGTTCGCGGTTGCAAATGCACGGTCTTGCAGCGGCGATCGCGCGCTAAATGCTTGCGCACAACCCACCCTTCCTTTTCCAATCGATGAAGCAAAGTCACCAGGGTTGGCTCCTCAATGCCGGTACGTTCCGCGATCTGGGATTGGGTTAGCGGTTCGGGCGCGCGGGAAAGATGGATCAAGGTGCGCCACTTTGCCTGGCTCAACCCCATCGGCTTGAGCCGCTGATCGAGTTTCATCCGCCAGGCCCTGGCCGTGCCGCCCAGGAGCGGTCCGAAGGTTTCGGGATCGAACTTCTTCATACGAGGTCCAGTAAATCGTTAGCAGGCTAACGATTTCATCTCCTAAGCAAGACCGTTGCCAGCCATTGTCAAACTACAACACATCGGTTTTATAGCCCCGTAGCCGTCGGCTCAGCGCGGAGATGGAACCGAGAACAGAACCTCCTCGTTTTCGCGATAATCTTTAATTCGCAAAACCATCTGCGCTCGGCTCGGCGACCAATGTTTTGTCGTTTGCGCTTCTTCCTCGTCGGCACCCTGGACCAGGAAGAATTTCGTGTCAGTCGGCAGTTGCTCAATCGTGCTGACATAGCGAATGGGCGCCCGCACATAAAACAGATAAGGCTGGTATTTTGGATTGACCGCATAGAGCGGAATATTTGTCGGGACAATGGCGTCGATCTGCCGCGCATGTTGCCGAACCTTTTCGTGCTTCCGCAAGAAAGGCGTTGCAATCAGACCGTAGGCCAAACCCCAAATGCAACCGAGCACGACGAAAACGAGCAGAATCCTGTTTCGCAAGCGTGGCGCGGGAACGGCGATTCCAATCAAGAGCGCGTAGTGACGACGGCGCAATTCCACCGGTTGATCGAACTGAAGCAATGCTAGCGGCAACCACGGCAGAAAATAAACGAGACCGCGCGGAATGTTCATGATCCATGAGAAAAATTGAAAGTCGCCAACGGAAACGCGGCCAGAGTATTGGCGCGACCAGACCCGCGCGACGCGCCCCCAATCAGAGAGC
This sequence comes from Verrucomicrobiota bacterium, assembly GCA_003219175.1. Classification (GTDB taxonomy): domain Bacteria; phylum Verrucomicrobiota; class Verrucomicrobiia; order Chthoniobacterales; family UBA10450; genus AV69. The sequence goes on from QHPU01000029.1 coordinate 10,283, forward strand.
AAAAACGCCGGTAGCGCCCAGGCCACGAACATTCCAAACATGATGACGAGCGCGATGCCGTGTTCACGTGTTGCCAGGAGCGAGAGCTTGCGATCGTTCCAGAGCACCGCGAGGGCCGGTCCGTAGAAAAAGAGCAGATGCGGAAGTGGACCTTTCGCGAGCATGCCCAGACCAAGAAAGATTGCCGGAAACAGCCAGAGCTGCGCTCCTGTCTTCTCCGCCCGATACGCCGCAATCCAAAAGATGAAAGCGAGCGCAGTTAACGAGACGTAGATGGCTTCTATTTCGATGAGGCGGCCCTTTTCTATGTTACCGGCATTGACCAGCCAGATCAGCGAGGCGAGAAGCGATCCGGTAGTGCCCAGCGCACGTCGCCCACGCGTAACAAACGCGAGTGCGACCGCGAGAATCGCCAGCGCTGAAGGAAGCCGCGCCGTCCATTCCGTCCGAAATCCTGTCAGCTTGAACGAAGCGGCTGCAATCCAGTTAACCAGCGGTGGTTTGCGAAAGTACGGCTCGCTCCCGACGTATGGGACAAGGTAGTTACCGGTTTGCAGCATCGTCACCGCCGGCAAAATTCGTCTTCCTTCTTCCCCCTTAATTTCAAGTGACCCCAGCCCGGGCAAATAAATCGCCGCCCACACGAACAATACGATGTGGGTGCGACGCCTCTGCCACCACTTCGCGAGAAAAATTTTTCGCCAAGTCCGTCGCCCGGGTCGGTCGATCACCATCGCGCAAGGTTTAATGGCAAATGCCAAACGATCAAGGACGCAGCGTTCATCCGTCATCCCGATCGAGAGCCGAGGGATCCCGTTGCGAAAGCGCTTTCAGGTAACATCAACGAAATCCCTCGACTAGCTCGGGATGACCGCCGGTCTGGCCATCATCTTGACGGAAACCGGTATTAAATTAGATTAGAGGACTCTAGACCGCGCGGCGTTGGAGTGGGAGCTGGTGTCCCACTCTTTTTTGTCTTGCGGTCTGGAATTGTTTTTGATGAACGCCGAATTTATTGCAATGCTGGATTATCTCGAGCGCGAGCGCGGGATTAAGCGCGAGATTTTGCTCGAAGCGGTCTCCAATGCATTGCTCTCCGCTTCCAAGAAAAGCGTGAGCGCCTCGCGCGAATTGCGCATCGATATCAATCCCAAGACCGGCGAGATCCGTGCCCTCGCCAATCTGATCGTAGCCGACCGAGTTACGAACCCGCAGGATGAGATTTCAGAGCCTGCCGCTCGTCGAATCAAGCCTGACGTAAAGGTCGGTGACGTCGTCGAAGTTGAAGTGACCCCGAGGAACTTCGGCCGCATTGCCGCCCAGACCGCGAAGCAGGCAATGATGCAGCGCATTCGGCAGGTCGAGAAGGAAATGATTTACGAGGAGTTCAAGGATCGCGCCGGCGAAATCGTGAGCGGAACAGTGCGGCGATTTGATCGGTCGGACGTAGTTCTCGATCTCGGAAAATTTGAAGCTATCATGCCACAGCGCGAACGCGTGGTGGTGGAAGATTATAACGTCGGCGATCGACTCCGCGCTTACGTCGTGGCAGTCGATAATGGCATCCGCGGACCGGAAATCATTGTCTCACGCAGCCATCCAAATTTTGTGCGGCGATTGTTCGAACTCGAGGTCAGCGAAATTGCTGATGGTACTGTTGAGATTCGCGGAATCGCGCGGGAAGCCGGTTATCGGACAAAAATTGCGGTCTGGAGCGCGAACGACAAGGTCGATCCAGTGGGCGCGTGCGTCGGAATGCGCGGATCGCGAGTGAAAAACATCGTGCGTGAGCTAAACAACGAAAAGGTCGATATCATTCGCTGGAGCTCCGACCCGAAGGAATTTGTGCTCGAGGCGTTGAAACCTGCGAAGGTAAAGAATCTGACTTTCGACACGGAAAAGAAAAGCGTGACCATCGCGGTAGATGAAGATCAGCTCTCGCTCGCCATCGGAAAGAAAGGTCAAAACGCGCGGCTGACTTCGCGATTGACCGGGTGGGAAATCAACATTCAAAAGGACACGTCAGCCACGACCGCAGTCGAGCAGAAGGTGGCGCAAGCGGCGCAAGCTTTGCTGGCGGCTTTGCCTATCACCGAGAAACAAGCAACGACACTGGTGAAATCGGGCTTTACAAATCTCGAGGGATTGCGCGATGCCGATGTACAGGATTTGGTGGATATTTTGGCAATCGACGAAGCGAAAGCTCGCGAAATCCACGAAGCGGTGAAGGAACCGGAAACCGCTCAGTAGTTATGGCTCTCCGCTGAGGAGCTCAGGGCCATGAGCAAAAAATTTGAGGAACAAGATGGCAACGAAAAGCACGACGAAATCGCCGGCGCGCAAACCGGCAACGACTGCGCGCAAACCGGCGAAGACTGTTCCTCAGAAAGCGGCGCCTGCCAAAGCTAAAGAACCCAAAGTAAAGCCGGTAGAGAAACCGGCACGCGGCGCAGCAGCTTCGGTAAGAGAGAAAACGGCACCGGCAGGGCACGTACAGGCGCGTCCTTCCGCCGCAGAAAAGACTCAGGAAAAACCGAAGCCCAGCAAGATGGAAACGGTGTCATTGATCGATAAACCTACAGGTAAGACAACCGATGGCACTCCGAGAGCTCGAACAACGATTTTACCTCCGATTTCGAAATTGGTCGCGAAGCCGGGGTTGACGACCCCGCCGCCGGGGCCAGTCGAACTCCCGCCGGCTCCGCCTGCGCCTGTTACGGCGGCTCCGGCAGTTGCGTCAACCGACGGTCAGGCTACCGCCGAAGTCGCACCTCCGGTCGAAGAAGAGCCGAAGAACGTCATTACCATCAAGCCGCCGATCATCGTCAAGGAATTGGCGGCGCAGCTCGGGTTGAAAAATTTCCAGCTGATCAAGGAGCTGATGGATGACTTCAACATTTTCGTAAACGCCAACCAGACAATTGAGCCGGATGTCGCAACGAAGATTGCGGAGCGGCATGGATTTGTTCTGGAAAAAGAACGGCGTGAAAAAGGTGGCGGCGTTCACAAGGAAGAAAAAGTCATCGTCGCTCCCCCGCCTCCGGAGCCGGCGAAGGAGGAAGAGCTCAAACCCCGAGCGCCCATCATCACCTTCATGGGACACGTCGATCACGGTAAGACTTCGTTAATGGACGCGATCCGGAAAACGCGAGTGGCTGCGGGCGAAGCCGGCGGAATCACGCAACACATCGGGGCGTATCGCGTCGAATACGAAGGCCAACCCATTACTTTTCTCGACACTCCCGGTCACGCCGCATTTACCGCCATGCGTGCGCGCGGCGCGTCGGTCACAGACATTGTGGTTCTCGTGGTCGCAGCCGATGACGGGCTGATGCCTCAGACGATAGAAGCCATCAATCACGCGAAGGCAGCGCCGCAGGTCAAAATCATGGTTGCGATCAATAAGATCGATCTGGCTTCGGCCAACATCGATCGGGCGAAGAAACAACTTCAGGAACGCGATTTAACGCCGGAAGATTGGGGCGGCGAGACGATTACCGTTCCGGTTTCGGCAACGCGGGGGACGAATATCGACCAACTTCTTGAGATGATGACATTGCAAGCCGAGGTAATGGAACTGAAGGCATCGCCTACGGCAAAACCGCGCGGCACTGTGATTGAAGCACAGGTGGAAGCGGGGCGCGGACCCACCGCCACTGTCATTGTCCAAATGGGCACACTGCGCGTCGGCGACGCGTTCATTTGTGGAGACTACAGCGGCAAAGTGAAATCGTTGATCGATGATCGCGGTCAACCGGTGAAAGCGGCTGGGCCATCAATGCCGGTGAAGGTTCTTGGATTCACCGGATTGCCCAACGCCGGCGACGAACTGCTGGTGATGGATTCCGAGCGCGAAGCCAAGCAGTTGAGCGAAGAACGTCTGGAGGCGAAACGCGCGGGCAAATTGGCGACGCCGCAGCGCGCCACCCTCGAAACGTTGCTCGAAGCGATCGACGGCAAGAAAGTCTTGCGCATCGTGCTGAAGACCGACGTCCAAGGCTCGTTAGAAGCGCTCACTGGCGCACTCACTCAGATTGAAAGCAAGAAAGTCGATCTCGAGATCATCCATGCCGGCGTCGGACCGATTTCAGAAAATGACATTTTGTTGGCGAGCGCGTCCAATGCGGTTGTCGTCGGTTTCAACGTCAAAGTGGAAAACATGGCGGTGACGGCGGCGAAACACGAAGGCGTGCAGGTCAAACTTTACTCGATCATTTACGAACTAATCGATCAAATCAAAGAGGCGATGGCGGGTTTGCTCGACCCAGAGCATCGCGAATCGGTCATCGGTCACGCCGAGGTGAAACAGATTTTCCAACTGAGCAAAGGGATCGTGGCCGGCTGCCTTGTCACCGATGGGCGGATTGCCCGCACGGCGCGGGCGCGGGTACTACGCCGCCGCCAGCCGGTTTACGATGGCGGGCTCGCCACCTTGCGCCGGTTCCAGGACGACGTGAAAGAAGTGCGCTCCGGGCTCGAATGCGGAATTAAGCTGGGAGACTTTAGCGAATATCAGGTGGGCGACATCATCGAGTGCTACGTGCTCGAGCAAATCGCGCAGAAATTGTAAGTCATCCCGAGCGAAGTCGAGGGATCGCGTGAAAGTTAACTTAAAATTATCGCAACGAAATCCCTCCACTGCGGTCGGGATGACAGAGTTTTTATGAAACATCGATTATTGCGCGTAAACGAAATGCTGAAACGCGAACTAAGCGGGTTGATCGCGCGGGAGATGAATTTTGAGCAAGGTCTCGTTAGCATTAACCAGGTGGACGTGACCTCTGACCTGAAAAATGCGCACGTTTTTGTCAGCGTTCTCGGGGCGACCGGGCCGGCCGTAATCGGGCAGCTTGAAGCGCATCGCCGTGCTTTGCAGTCGGGAATCGCCAAACATGTGGCTTTGAAATACACCCCTCACCTTGTTTTTCATCTGGATGATTCGATCGAGCGCGGCGCGCGTGTGATCGAAATCATGCAGGAGATCGATTCGAACCGCGAAAACAAAGCGTGAACGAGCGGGACGCCAAATTTGCCGAAATTGCTCGGGTGCTGCGCGAGCACAACAAATTTGCTGTGCTTAGTCATGTGCGACCGGATGGCGACGCGCTCGGCAGCACGCTGGCGCTCACACTGTCACTGAAGGAACTCGGCAAGGAGGTCAAGGCCTGGAATGAAGATGGCATGCTGGAGAAATATAATTTTCTGGCGAAGGCAGAGCTATTGACCACGCCGCCGAGTTCGCCGGAAGATTTTGACGTTGGCATCGCGCTTGATACGGCGGTGCAGAATCGTCTCGGCACTACTCTTGCCGCTGTTCGGAGTGCCAAACTGTGGATCAATATCGATCATCACCCCAGTAATCCGCGCTACGGCGATCTCGTTTACATCGATCCGACTGCGCCCGCCACCGGCCAGATTCTCTACGAATTCTTGAAGAACCAGAAATTTCCGATCACGCCCGCAATTGCGGAAAATCTTTACGCCGCGATTTCAACCGATACCGGTTCGTTTCAGTATCCGAATACCACGATGCGCACGTTCCAGATCGCGGCAGAACTGGTGGAATGCGGTGTCGATGTTGGACGAGTCAGCCAGTTGCTTTACGAAAGTTTCCCGCGCCGACGCATCGAACTACTCCGCGAGCTATTGGGCACGATGCATTTCGCGTGCGATGGGAAACTGGCGTGGTTCAGCTTGAGTCAGACGGCCGCGGTCGCGCTTGGTGTTCTTCCCGAGGACAACGAGGGGTTGATCGACCATTTGCGCGCCATTCGCGGCGTCGTAGTCGCAATTTTCTTCGAAGAACTAACTGATGGAAAAGTGCGCGTAAGCATGCGCTCGAAAGATGAAGCGGTCGATGTCTGCGCGATTTGCAAAGAGTTTGGCGGTGGTGGCCACATTCTCGCCGCCGGGGCGCGCGTGGCCGGGGCGTTGTCGGAGGTAGAGAAAAAAATCGTCGAGAAAGCCTGTGCAGCAATCGAGCGCAACACCTGACGGCGTTCTGCTGGTAGACAAGGCTGCGGGTATGACATCGCACGATGTCGTGGCTCTGGTGCGGCGGCGTTTGCAAATCCGGAAGGTCGGGCATTGCGGCACGCTCGATCCGCTCGCGACTGGCTTACTTCTTCTCACACTTGGGCGCGGGACAAAAATTCAGGACCTGCTCATGGCCGAGGACAAGGAATATTCCGGCACCATGATGCTGGGCGTCGTTACAAGCACGCAGGACAAAGACGGCGAAGTGATCGAGCGTCGTGAGGTGCCACCGGTGGACGACAAAACGATCCGCGCAGCATTTGAAAAGTTCCGCGGCGATTTCTATCAAACCCCGCCGATGGTTTCCGCAATCAAACAGGCCGGGGTTCCCCTTTACAAGCTCGCACGCCAGGGGAAAACGGTCGAACGCGAGCCGCGGCTCGTGCACGTTTATCGCTACGCAATCGATCGCATGGCATTACCCGAAATCGACTTCACGGTTGTTTGCAGTAAAGGCTTTTATGTCCGTACCTACGCACATGACATCGGTGCGGAGTTGGGATGCGGCGCGCATCTTCATTCGCTGCGGCGGGTCAAATCGGGGCGGTTTGATGTCGCAGGTGCCATCTCGGTCGATGAAATCAAGACGGCCGAGCCGTCCGAAATTACCGCGCGCGTGCTTTCATTGCCGCAGGTCTCGAGGATGCGAGGAGCCTAAAAATGACGGATGACGGATGAATGACCTAATGACGAAATCCGAAAACGTGTGGCGAGAGGATGATTCGCTTTGGTCAGACCGCGAGACGCTCAGCATTCACGAAGAGCCGGATACTACGCCGCTGGTTTACGATTTGGAGGAGCGAACGGCGCGATTTGGGGAAGTGGTGATAGATTTTGCGAAAAGGATTCCGCGCGGTCCGTTAACAGATCGGATTATCGATCAACTAGTCGGAGCCGGAACCAGCGTCGGGGCAAACTATATCGAGGCCGACGATTCGGTTTCCAAAAAGGAGTTGTTGAAGTGCATCGGCACCTGCAGGAAAGAGTCGCGCGAGACGAAGCATTTCTTACGCGTGGTCGCCCGCGCCGTTCCTGAACTACAACGCGACGCACGAGAACTCTGGCTGGAAGCGAGGTCGCTGCATCTGATCTTCTCTCGAATTTGGCGAACGGGAAAGCAGAGCGAATGACGAACCTCGAGGCAGAGATATTTCGTCATTCGGGCTTCGTCATTACTTCGTCATTCGTCCGTCATTCGTCATTTGCCGCATTTCCCTGATGGAAATTCTTCACTTCACAACCGATCTCGCGCAGTTGGAGGGTCCCCTCTTTCTCGCTATCGGCGCGTTTGACGGCGTGCATCTCGGACATCAGGCGGTTATTTCTACCTCTTCGCGACATGCTCATTCCCAGGATGGAACGCCGGTTGTGGTTACCTTCGACCCGCATCCGGCCAAGGTTTTGCGTCCGGAAAATCCGCCGCATCTCATTACTTCAACACCCCATAAGATCGCGCTCATCCGCGCGCATGGAGTTGGTCATCTCCTGATCATTCCGTTCGACAAAAATTTCGCGCAAACCGAGGCGGAGGATTTTGTCGCGCTGTTGACCGAGAGCGCCAGACCGCTACGTGAAATTTGTGTTGGTCACGAATGGTCGTTCGGAAAAAATCGCGCCGGCAATCTCGCGCTTCTGCGCAAGCTCGGGATGCGGCACGATTTTAACGTTGTCGGAATCCCGCCGGTGAAAGTGAACGGTGCGGTAGTTAGCAGTACTGCTATTCGCGCCCGTATTGAGCGCGGCGATTTCGCAGGCGCGGCTGCGATGTTAGGCCGTGATTACACCATTTTGGGCACAGTCCGAGAAGGGTCAAAGTTGGGACGGCAAATTGGTTTTCCCACCGCGAACCTCAGCGCGCACAGCGAACAGTTTCCCCCCAACGGCGTCTATTTTGTCGAGGCGTGGTTGGAAGGCGTGCTCCACCACGGGGTCGTGAATATCGGATTCCGGCCCACCGTTTCAGGCGATAAAGCCGAGCGCATGATCGAAGTTCATCTCCTCGATTTCCATCGCGACATTTATGGTGCTGATATCGAAATTAAATTCGTGCAGTTCCTCCGGCCGGAGAAAAAATTCGAAAGCGTCGAGGCACTCGGGAAACAAATTGCTGCCGATATAAAGAAGGCGCGCGAATTGTGCGCGGCGTGAGAACCGCGGAATTGCCGCGCTACGACCCTAAACGATTGTCTCGTGCCGGCGTGCGAGCGCGACCCAAAGTCCGGCAACTGTCATCATGATGCCGCAGGCGACGATGACAAGGAACAATTGTAACTGCTGCAGTCCTGAAATCCGCGCGAAGGCGTCGTGCACAAACATCCCCTCGCCTGACGCGAAATAGGCCACCACAACCGACAGAATTGTCGCTGCCAGGATTATGAACGAGCGCTGACTGCTCCATGATACGCGGCGGCGTGGAAGTTGTTTCATCACGCGTCGGGTGAAACCAGCGTCATCGATGTAGGGCGTCTCGTCACGCAATCGCGCGTCGAGCAAGTCATCAAGCGGATCGTTCATTTTAGGTCGCCCAGGCTGCTAACATTTTCTTCAATTTCTCCCGTCCGCGCAACACATTCGTCTTCACCGTCCCCAACGGAATATCGAGAACATGGGCCGCTTCATCGTGGGACAACCCATTCTGGCAACACAACGTTACCGCCGTGCGTTCGTGCAGAGGTAAGCTGGCCAGCGCGTTCATAAGATCATGTCGCAACCCCGGATCCACTGTTTGCGGATCGGCCTCCGCCTGTAGCTGCTCTTCATCAATTCCAACCAGCTCCCTGCGTTTCCGCACGTGCTCCCGAAACACGTTGTAGGCGATTCGATAAAGCCAGGTCGAAAACTTCGCTTCCCCACGAAAGCTTCGGATGTGTTTGTAAGCGCGGATGAAGGTTTCCTGGGCAAGATCGTCGGCCAGCTCGACGTCGGCGCGCACGAGCTGGCGCAGTAAACCTCGCACAGGCGATTGATGACGGCGAACCAGCTCGCCAAAAGCATGCTGGTCCCCATCAACAAGAATTCGTGCGAGCAGATCACCATCGGTTAGCTCCACATCACTGTTTCAACTCTTTCTCCTCCCGATAGGCAAGTCGCCAGGCGAGAATATAACCGGCTCCGATCAGCCCGGGGATGAGGCCGAGCGCCCAAACACCTTCATTCCAGCCCGCACTAATACCGAAAAACATGATGATCCCAACGCCGACCGCCATAAGAACGATTCCACGTCGGAGGTCGTACCACGGTCGCAGTCCAGTTGCCGCGGAAACGGCCGCCGGAGTCGAGAGCAACGCTGGTGGAATCGGCTGACCCTTTTCCACCATCATGCGAACGGTCTTGTGCAAAGAACGGTTCTTGGCCCAGTTGCTAAACATGATGACTGCGACGATCGCAACTGGGAAGCCGAACACGGTCAGAATGGCGATAATCGCGATTGGAAGAACGGCTAGTGGTATGTCGTCGTTTCGGTGGTCTGACTCGACTTCAGCTTTGGCTTTGTCATCGTCATCGATGGTTAGAGCGAATTTGCCATGCTTGAATTTACGTTCGACTCGTTGCTTTATCTTATCGGCAAACTCATTCGCTGGTGAGGCCGTTGCCGAAAGGGACGGAGAAACCGAGGCAAATGCTTTCATAGTTTTCATTTGTCTATGAGATGCAGAGAAAAGCCAGTTCAGATTCAAGAAAATGGGCATTTTTGGTTCCAATTTACAGGGAAAATGTGGGAAAAATCTTGCGCTGGCCAAGGCCCAAGTGATTATTTGAACCCACTTTGCGGGTGTAGCTCAGTGGTAGAGCACCTCCTTGCCAAGGAGGACGTCGCGAGTTCAAGTCTCGTCACCCGCTCCAGCCCTCGCCTCAAGCTACGGCTGGCAAGCCAGCATATGTTCTATGTTTACTTCCTTTCGGTCGCAGTCGCGTCAAGAGCAGGTTTACGTCGGTTTAACGACAAACCTGGGAGCTCGTCTTTCTCAACAGAATTCCGGCCGCTCCGTTCATACGCGGAAGTTTTCGCCTTGGGTGCTGCTTGCCTACTTCGCCTTCGCAAATGAAAAAACCGCTGTCGCATT
>QHPU01000030.1 GCA_003219175.1 Verrucomicrobiota bacterium
GCCGAAGCCGGCGCACTAACCCGCAAGGGAGGTAGCCGTCTACGCTATGAGTGGTAACTGGGATGAAGTCGTAACAAGGTAGCCGTAGGGGAACCTGCGGCTGGATCACCTCCTTTCTAAGGAGAAAGGCCTGCGGCCAAGGTAGAAGGAAGAAGGAAGAGTTAAGAAATTTTCTTAATTCCTAATTCTTATTTCTTAATTTGCCGCCAGGCACAGGTCGACGGCTAAACCCAAGAGCTAATCAATTGATAGTTCTTGGACACGCCGTGAAGACTCTGGAATCGAAAGAAATCAGAGCTCAAAGAAAACGACGGTAGCGCACAATTCAGTCTTTGCTGTTCATCGACTAAATGCCGGATCGCGAGTGAAGCGCGATCCGGCATTTTCTTGGAGGTTAGCCTTTCAGGCATTTGCCAGTCCGGCACGGACCTCGGCCGACACCGCTTCCAGCCTGTCGAGAATGACGGGCAAGATGCCTAACTTCCGAATGCAACCGCGGATTGCGCGGATTTCACGGATTGGGGTGGGTAGCGCACGCGTCTCGCGTGCTGGTTTCGGCGTCTCGCCGAAACAGTCTTTTTTTAGAATCAGATTTCGCTTCTGGAAATTGTTGCCGGCAAGCTGCCGGCAACGGCAGGCTAGCAGCCTGCCCTCCCTAGATAGATTGGAGGGACGCGCTCCGTCGCGTCCCAAATTTCTTCTGTAGTGGCGCGTCAAGTCGACATCAGGCAACAGCTAGTCGCACGTTCAGCAACGATTCTGATTTATGAGAAAGCGCAAACTCGGTAAGAGCAACCTGGAAGTTTCGGCCATCGGACTCGGCTGCATGGGGATGAGTTTCTCCTACGGGCCGCCGAAGGATAAGAAGGAGATGACTGACCTTCTTCACGCGGCGGTGGAACGTGGAATAACCTTTTTCGATACCGCGGAAGTGTATGGGCCGTTCACAAATGAAGACTTGGTAGGCGAAGCGCTCGCGCCGTTTCGCGGGCAAGTGGTGATCGCGACAAAGTTCGGATTCGACCTAAGCGGACCTGACAAGCGCCCGGGAGCGGCGGGATTGAACAGCAAGCCGGAAAACATCACGCGAGCTGTCGAAGGATCGCTCAAGCGGCTCCGAGTCGATAGTATCGATCTGCTTTATCAACATCGCGTAGATCCGAACGTACCGATCGAAGACGTAGCCGGCGCGGTGAAGGAGTTGATCCTCTACGGGAAGGTGAAGCATTTCGGAATGTCGGAGCCAAGCGCGCAAACGCTGCGGCGCGCGCACGCGGTGCAGCCGGTGACGGCATTGCAAAACGAGTATTCAATCTGGACGCGAGGACCGGAATCGAATGGCATCCTCGAGGCGTGCGAGGAACTCGGGATCGGGTTTGTGCCTTACAGCCCGTTAGGCAAAGGTTTTCTCACCGGCGCGATGAACGAGAACACAAAGCTACGGAAGGACGACTTTCGCAGCACTCTGCCGCGTTTCACGCCTGAAGCGATGGAGAAAAACCAGGCGCTGGTCGATCTTTTAAAACGCATCGCGAAAGAGAAGAAGACGACACCGGCGCAAATTGCACTCGCGTGGCTACTCGCGCAAAAGCCGTGGGTCGTGCCGATTCCCGGCACGACGAAATTGCATCGGCTGGAGGAAAACATCGCCGCCGCTGAGGTGGAATTAACCGCGGGCGACCTCGAGGAGATCGAGCGCGCGGCGGCGGAGGTCCAAGTGGAGGGCGAACGTTATCCCGAACATAATGGGGAGCCACCGTGGCGATAGCTATCGGAGTGTTAGGTCTCGCAGTAGGGCAACAATCGCGTGCAGAGCCGGAGGAAAGTTCGGCAAGGCCAATGCGGATCGGTGTCATTGGTGCCGGCTCGTTAGGCGGAACGGTCGGCCGTGTCCTGGTGAAGGCGGGGCACGAGGTGAAATTTTCGTCGCGTCATCCTGAGGAACTCGCCGCAATGGCGCACGAGCTCGGCCCAGGTGCTTCGGTCGGCACGCCACTCGAAGCGGCGGAGTTTGGCACAGTGCTGTTGTTTGCGGTTCCGTATGAAGCGCTGCCGCAACTCGGGCGCGACCTGAAGGATGCGATACGCGGAAAGGTTGTGCTCGATGCGTGCAACGTTTCTTCCAGAACGGATAGCAAGCTCGCACGCGAGGTGCAGAACAATGGCGCCGGATTGACGTCGGCGAAACTCCTTCCCGATACTCGACTGGTGCGCGCGTTCAGTGCGGTGGATGCGACGCAAGTGGAGGCTTCGTTCAAACACGAACGCGAAAAGCTCGGGGTTCCCCTTGCGGGAGACGATGCCCAGGCGGTGCAGGTCGCGGCGCAGCTGGTGCGCGACGCCGGCTGTGAGCCCGTGATCGTAGGCAAGCTGGCTGCCTGTAAAAGTTTTGATCGGGACGGTCCAGGTTGGCGCGCGAACACGACCGCGCCAAAGCTGCGTCATTTGCTAGGACCGTCTCAGTGAATCAGGAGGTTCGTTAGTCAGAAGCAGGAGGTAAGTCATTATGCGTGCAACTGTAATGTACAAAGCTGGGGACGTTCGCATCGAAAAGGTACCTGACCCGAAATTAATCGAGCCGACCGACGCAATCATCAGTGTCACTCGCGCGTGCATTTGCGGGAGCGACTTGTGGCCTTACAAAAACATGGAACGCACTGACAACGGCCGCGTCATGGGCCATGAAGCGATCGGGATCGTGGCGGATGTTGGCCGGGATGTGCGCACCATCAAACGCGGCGATCTCGTCATCATGCCATTCGCCTTCTCGGATGGCTCGTGTGAGTTCTGTCAGGAAGGACTGCAGACTTCGTGCGTGCATGGTGGCTTTTTCGGCTCAATCGAAGTAGCCGGAGCACAAGCCGAAGCGGTGCGCATTCCACAGGCCGATGGAACATTGTTCCGTCTGGATGTCGATAAGGACAACGAACTGATGCCTTCATTGCTCACGCTATCCGACGTGATGGGCACTGGGCATCATGCCGCTGTTACCGCGAAGGTCGGACCCGGTAAGAAAGCTGCGGTTGTGGGTGATGGCGCGGTTGGATTGTGTGGCGTAATCGCGGCGAAGCGGCTCGGCGCGGAGCAGATTATTCTCCTCGGCCGGCACGCTGATCGTATCGCACTGGCGAAGGAGTTCGGTGCAACAGACATCGTCAGCGAGCGTGGCGACGAAGCTGTCGAGCGAGTGCACGAGCTGACCGGCGGGTTCGGTGTTCACTCCGTCCTCGAATGCGTTGGCCTTGATCAATCAATGGAGACCGCGATAAAGATCGCGCGTCCGGGCGGCGCAGTGGGGCGCGTTGGCGTTCCACAACATGGAATGATGCCGGCGTCAGAGCCCGCCTTTTACCACAACGTCACTGTAAGTGGCGGCCCTGCTCCGGTTAGAGCTTACATCAAAGAGCTTTTACCCGATGTGCTCGAAGGAAGAATCCACCCGGGGCGCGTCCTCGATCGCACAATCGGCCTCGATGGGGTTCCGGATGGTTATCGCGCAATGAACGAACGCGAGGCCATCAAGGTCATGGTGCAACCTTGAAAAAGGAATCTCAACCGCCACGGCGTAGCGCGGCACAGGGCAGGGGCCTTGTTCTTTCGAAGGCAACTCAGCACCTCGCTCTAAAGCAGCCCGGCGAGAACATCGCCGATCTCGGTGGATTAACCCTTGCGCTGGATGCTTATCGCGCGTCGCTCAAAGGGCAACCCGCGCCCGTGCTGGATGGGTATAGCGGAGAGCAACGCGTTTTTCTCGGATGGGCGCAGGCGTGGCGGGGCAAGGTTACCGATGACTACGTCCGTAAACAGGTTGTGAGTGATCCGCATTCGCCGCGACAATTTCGTGTCATCGGTCCGGCGCGAAACGTTGACGCGTGGTATGACGTGTTCAAAGTGCAACCGAGAGATAAAATGTTCATTGCGCCCGATCAGCGTGTCCGGATCTGGTGAAGAATAGTTGATAGCTGAGAGAACGCGCCTGCCGGCGCTTTAGTTGAGAGTAAGATCCGAACGCGACTTGCTTTTCTACCAACTCTCAACCAATTACTTTCAATCTTTTAGCGGGGGCATAGCTCAGTTGGTAGAGCGCCAGCTTTGCAAGCTGGAAGTCAGGGGTTCGAATCCCCTTGCCTCCATTTCTTGGGTAGCGCACGCGTCTCGCGTGTTGGTTTCGGCGTCTCGCCGAAACAATCTTTGGATAAAAACGTCCGTGAACCCGAGACGGCTTCGCTCCACGCATGCGAGACGCGCGCGCTACCCTACGGTTTCACCAGATCCGCGCGGTTTAAATCCAGATCAGATTGCGCAATGACTCGCGTATCGGGAAAATCTTTCTTCAGCGGCTCAATAAAAGCGGATGCTTTGCCAACAATTACCAGGCTCGAAGGTGCGACGAGATATTTGTCGCTAAACGCAGAAACCTCGGTTGGCGTTATCGCGTTGATTGACGGGATAAACTTGTCCAGCGTGTCCAGCGGGAGACTGAAAACGACGAGGACAGCAATGTGACTGGCAAAACCGAGATCGGTCTCCATGCTCCGGGCATAGCTGCCCGTGAGCAATGCCTGCCGCGATTTTAGTTCGTCGCCCTGCACAGGTTCTGTTGCAAATCGCTTCAGCTCAGCTTGCAGTAGCATCGCTACTTCGGCGGCGGATTCGTTCTTCGTTTGGGCAGAGGCCGTAAACGCTCCCGCGCCGCGGCGCGTATCAAGCGAGCTGCGCGCGCCGTAACTGAGGCCACGTTTGATTCGGATCTCGCGATTCAATCGGGAACCAAAGCCGGTGCCCAGTGCGGCATTCGCCACCAGCCCTGCATAGTAATCCGGCGAGTCGCGCTTGATCGCAGGTTTTGTTACGCTGACCGAGGCTTGACCAGCTTCCGGCATATCGACTACCACAGTAGTTGGTTTCCAGGTGCCGGCCGGCCCGGTGACAGAATGCGGCGCGGTTTGATTTCCTTTCCAATTACCGAAGAACTTCTCGGCGTACGCTTTTCCTTGTTCAAAGGTAATGTTACCGGAGAATACCAGTGTTGCGTTATCTGGACGGTAGTAGTTCTGGTAAAAATTTGCAATGTCCGAGCGTTGGATCGCTGGGAGTGTCTCTGGCGTGCCCCCGGAAGGATGGCCGTATTCTCCATCGTCGTAAACAACACGTCCGAGGACGTAAGACGCGAGGGAGCCTGGCTGTTGCAACGCCACACGCAGTCCATCGAGCGATTGCTTTCTCAGTCGATCGATCTCTTCCTGTTTAAAGGCCGGGTGCAAAACTACATCTGCGAGAATAGTTAAAGCTGGCTCAGCCTTGCTCGACATCACCAAAACACCAGCACTCGAGTAGTCTGAAACTCCGGATGAAAAGATCGTGCCTCCTAACGATTCTATTGCATTGGCAATTTCCGGCGCGGTCATCTTCTCTGTGCCCTTGGTTAGTAAGGAACCTGTCAGGCTTGCGGTTCCGGCACGATCATTTGGATCCTTTTCCGACCCGACGCGAATTATTAGCTCCGTTGCCAGCAGGGGCAGACTTGGGCGTTCCGCGACGATCACGCGCAAGCCGTTATCGAGTTTCGTTTCTTTCGGATGAGTGAAACTAATTTCGTGCGCCGCAGCAGGTGAGGGCGTGGCGTTAACACCGCCAACCGCGAGCGAGCGCTCTGTCAGCGCCAAACAAAGCAGTAAAAAAGAATAATGCTTAAGGGAGTTCATCAGAAGACGACGGCTTGTCCGTTTCTTGTGGTGCTTTCGCACCTTCTCTGTTCGCTTCAGGCAAATACTCGATTAAAACTCTTTTTTTTCCGTTTAGGTATTTGTTCAATACATCTTTCACTTGCTTCGCCGTTACTGCCTGATACTTCGCCAAATCAGTATTGATCCGGTCCGGGTCGTGATAGATCACGACTGCTTCGCCCAGGGCATTCGCTTTGCCATTATTCGTCTCCCTTTCCATCAGTTTGCCCGTGAGAAAACGATTCTTCGCCTTATCCAACTCGGCTTCCGTCACGCCATCCTTCAATACCTTTTCAATCTGCTCGTTCAGCGATTTCTCAGCTTGGGCTAGTGTTTTACCGCCGGCCACGATAACGCGAAATGTCAGCAGGCCGAGGTCCTCTCGAAGGTCCGCATCGAAGGAAGCGCGCTGTGCAACCTGCTGTTCATAGACAAGAGACTGATAAAGGCGCGAGGATTCACCGCCGGACAAAATCTCGTCGGCCAGCTCCAGCGCTGGTTCGTCAGCGCTGCGGACTGAAGGCGCGAGATAAGTCAGCGCAAACGCCGGTAATGGCGCCTGGGCGCTCGACAAAACCTCATGTTGATCTTCCTTACGCGCCGGTTCTGTTACCGTTACTCTTGGAATTTTCGTTGTTGGCCGGGCCACGGCACCAAAATACTTCTTCGTCCATTTCTCCAAATCACTCGGTTTAAAGTCGCCAACTACAATCAAGCTGGCGTTGTCTGGCCGATAAAAGGTCGAGTGAAATGCCTTTACCTCGGGCAATTCAGAGGCATCCAGTTCAGCAATATTGCCAATCGTCGGCCGCCTGTAGGGATGAGTGCCGAAGGATTTCTGGTCGATCGCTAACGAGAATTCGCCGTAGGGATTTGCGGCAATCCGCTGCCGATATTCTTCTTTCACGACATCGCGTTCCGACTTGAAGTTCTCATCATTGATCGCAAGCGAAGACATTCGTTCTGCTTCCGCCCACAAAATCGGCTCGAGATAGTTCGAAGGAACGACCTCGTGATAAACTGTTACGTCCGGCGCAGTGTAGGCATTGTTCTCGCCGCCGATATTTTCTGTCAGTTGTTCGAACGTATCCGGGGCCAAATGTTCGTTGCCTTTAAACATCATGTGTTCGAACAGATGAGCGAACCCGCTGCGCTGATTTGGGTCATCCTTGGAACCGACGTGATACCAAACCTGGACCGCAACGGTCGGGCTGGCATGATCTTCGACGGCGTAGATCTGCAAACCGTTCGGCAGCGTCGTGTGTTGCACGGTAACGGGGGAAATCTTTATCTGTGGCGCATTCGAAGTCTCGCGCGCCGATGCGATTGAGACCAAGGCAAGTGTAATTAACAACGCCCTGTGAAAGTTTGCAGGCATTGAGTCCCCGCGCTTGGTCAGCAAATCAACGATCACTGGACGTTTCCCTGCGGCTTATGACCCCAGACCCGCACGAAAAGGCCTTCGGTGCGAATTTGGATCTCGGAAAACCCGGCACGTTTCAAGTAAGTTTCGAGCTCCTGCGGGGTCGAGCATTCCGTGATGTGCGGCGGTCGTGCGTCGGGCGGAAAACGGCGATGCGCTTCGAAGACGGCCCAGCCCTCTTCAGAACAGAGATTGGCATTGTCGACGTACAATCGCCCGCCGGGTCGAAGGACGCGTGCTGCTTCGAGCAGAGATCTCCCTGAGCTCGACGTTCGTCAAATCGCGCAGTCGTTCCGCCGCAAATCGCAACATATTGGCCGAAACATCACACCCGATCCACTGCTGGCAGAGTGGCGCAACATGCCTTCCAACCCGGCCAACTCCGCAACCAATCTCCAGGATGATATCACGCGGGTGAATGCCGATCGTTTCCTGCAGGGCACTGAGGGACGCGGCTCCACTGGCCAACAACTGCGCCTCCTCCGTCGTCCCGGTGACATGGAGCTTTGCGCGGTCAGGAGTATCCGACAGCGCCGTCCACACCGCCTTGTATTGCGATCGCCGGCGCTGCTCCGTGCTCGTCTCAGGGGTATTCATCTATGAGTTTCAATACTGGTCCGCGGGCGCGCGACGAATTCAAATCTTCAATTTGAGGTCCGAGCCGCACTGGCATTAATCGCTTTCCTCTACAATGCGAGCGAAGACTGGGCCTGACTGGGCTCGAACCAGTGACCCTGCGCTTATCAAGCGCATGCTCTAACCAACTGAGCTACAGGCCCACTTTCTTTGAAGAGTAATCCGCTTTCGCCGAAAGCTTCGGGAAAGTGACCGGTGATTGGTGAATGGTCAAGCAGGATGCGCATCCGGATGCGAGCGACTTGGTATCACGCGTCGCGTTGCGATTGACCAATATAGAAGCACGGCGAGCGTGGCGCCGCACACGTCAATCATGACGTCGCGCAAAGATGAGGTCCGCGATGGGACGAATGATTGGTGAAACTCATCACTGGCGGCGTAGGCCGTGCACGACAATAGGACGAGTCCAGCAGAGAGCGCGCGGCGCGACTGAAACACAGTATGGACAAAGGCGCGATAAAGCAGAACGGCGAGCATCGCATATTCCGAAACATGGGCTGCTTTGCGGAGGAAAAATTCCACTCGAACCAGGGTGAGGGGCGATATGGTCGGGAAGAAACAACGAAGAAGGGGAACAATAATGCGCGAAGTATGTTCGGCCGACATCAAATCGGTCGAACCTGCGAAGATGATTGCCATCCACAGAAGAATCGGTAGCCAGTATCGAAGAAATGCTTTCAAGCTAGAAAAGTCGGTCTTATTTCGACAAACCTCGGTATGATAAGTTCAATCTACGAAAGATTTGCCCTTTGATCTGCCGAAAATGACAGACCTTATTACACCGCTTGTCTTCAAACCGATTTTCCAGGAGCGCATCTGGGGCGGCCGAAAACTGGAGGAGCTTTTCGGCAAGAACATTCCTGCGGGCAAGCGCATTGGCGAATCGTGGGAAATTGCCGATCGGCCGGAAGCGCAAAGCATGGTGCGAGATGGTCCGTTGGCGGACCGATCGCTTCATGATCTATGGGTCAACTTTCGTGAAGGGATCTTTGGCAAAGTTTCGAGCACTCCGCGTTTTCCGCTTTTAATCAAGCTGCTTGATGCACGCGAGAAATTGTCACTACAAGTGCATCCGACGGAAGGAGTCGCAGAATCGTTAGGTGCCGAAGCGAAGACCGAATTCTGGTACGTGGCAGCGGCCGAGATGGACGCGGAAATCTACGTCGGTTTGCGCAACACCATGTCGCGAGAGCGATTCGAGCAGGCGTTGCGTTCCCGGACGATTGCGGACTATGTTCACACCGTTCCAGTGAAAGCTGGTGACGCGATGTTTCTGCCCTCGGGCCGGTTTCATGCCGTTGGTGCCGGAAATGTTCTGGTCGAGATTCAGCAAAACAGCGACACCACGTATCGTGTTTTCGACTGGAACCGCGTCGATGACACAGGTCAGCCGCGATCACTGCATATCGCCGAGGCGCTGCAATGCATCGATTTTAATGATGTCGCCCCCAAACCCGTTCGACTCGACGGAGAAATCCTGGCCGCCAATAGGCTGTTTGAGGTCCAGAAGTGGAATCTCGAGTCTCCGCGTGAAATCGTGCCTCCCGGGCAATTCGCGATTGTATTGTGCTTGAGCGGAGCGCTGCGTTGTGGCGGTGCCGAATTCAGTCCTGGACAATTTTTTCTTCTGCCGGCCTCAGTATCCGATCGAACGATACATGCGAAAAAAGAGGGGACATCGGTCCTGCGCATCACCGTTCCAGGATGCAATCCCGCCCTGACAAATCATGACCCCTGAACGATTGCGTGCGATGACTAGCACTGGCTTTTTTCCGGAATCTCAATTAGCGAATTTCCTCCTTGATGGCCTGCGTGGTATCGAGATTGGGCCGCCGCGCACGACCCGTTTGGTCTGCAGACAATTTCAGTCAGACTCAGTAAACAGCTCAATCCGGTGGATTATGAGAAATTCGAGCGAGCAGTTGAATCGTTGCGGAAAGGTCGCCGAAATTGACATCTCGGCCGACCCGAGTTCGCTTCCGATTCCGGATGGTAGCACCGACTTCGTCATTCACCCGCACGTCTGGGAACACTTATTTGACAGTCTCGGCGCGCTTGAGGAATGGGTGCGAGTTGTACGCGATGACGGGTTATATTTTCGTTGTTGTACCGAAACATGACGCTCTGCCTTCTGATAGAACGCGACCGGTGACCTCTATCCAAGAGCTGATCATCCGCCGCAACAGCGGCTCGGAAGCGGCGCCAAGCCAACCAGCAACCCGGCATCGCACCGTCTTCTTACCGGAGCTGTTCTTTGAAATCGAAGGCTGGTTCAATTGAATCCGCTCGGACGCGGTGTTAGTGCGCGTGGCCTTCCAGGAAACTGATGATAAGGTGGATAATAGTCACGCCATTGTTTGGCGGATGAACAAAAAATTCTCAAACAGCGTTTCGAATAATGCCGATGCTGTCGGCAGAGATTAGTAGCGAGGGCCTGCCGTAAGTTTACGCAGATAATCAAAGCTATAGATGCCGGTGGAATGCCCATCTGCCCACCTGAACTGCAAGGCATACCCGCCGACGAGATCAAAACGATTTAGCTGAAAACTTTCCTCACGGTAGGTCACAGTGGGTCTGATGATGTTGCCAAGAACGTCCGGTTCGCCGCCGCAGGCCGCACAGGGGCAGGCGCGACGAAGGACCTCCAGGGGCAGATACGACTCGGTGTTATCATTCCACTGAATAGCCAGTTCGTTCCCGATTTGCTGAATGTTTGTCGGCTGCAGGGACATCGCGCGGTGTCAATCTTCAGAGCAGTTGTTCAGCCACAGATTAACGCAGATGAAACACGAATGGTCGGAACAGAATTGCATTTCAGGACCCAGAAATCTGTGAAAATCCGTGTTCATCCGTGGCTTTGCTTTTCTGCTTCTTAGAGCGTTCGCCGAAGATGGCGGTGCCAACGCGGATGAGTGTCGCGCCTTCTTCAATGGCGACAGTGTAATCATTCGTCATCCCCATCGAAAGATGGGGTAGCTTTAGCTCAAATTCGTTTTCAAAACTGTTCCGTAGCTCGCGTAACGTTACGAAATATCTGCGTGAAGTTTCCGCCTCTGGGCCGAGCGGCGCAATGCACATTAGACCTTCGATAGACAATCGTGGGAGTGCGAGAAGGGACTCCATTTCCTGACGCAATTTGTCGGGCTGAAAACCAAATTTACTGGCTTCGCCCGCAAGATTCACTTCAAGTAAAACGCGCGGATGCAATCCATCGTCGTGGGCGATGCGATCAATTGCCTGGGCGAGTTCAAGACTATCGACGCTATGAATCAACTCAAAGAGCGGAAGGGCTTGGCGCACCTTGTTTCTCTGGAGGTGACCGATGAAATGCCAGCGAAGGTTCGATGGCAGCAGCGGAATCTTGGCGCGTGCTTCCTGGACCTTGCTTTCGCCGAAACATAAATGTCCCGCATCAATTGCTTCACCCACTCTCTCCGCAGAATGAGTCTTGGTGACAGCAACCAATTCGATGTCGTCGGCGGAACGTTTTGATTTCGCGGCGGCTTGCGCGATCCGCGCTTTCACCAGTTCGAGGTTTTCAGCGATTGTCGGCACGGCTGAATGTTACGCGAAAGTCGCCCAAGGCGACAGAGCGCCGTGGCTACAGCGCAACCACCTACCAAGGTTTCCAATCGGAGCAATCCCAACCGAGTAGGGTCTCCAGTTTGGCGATGTCGCTTTCGAAGATTGAAAATAGATACTCGCGCTCCGATTGGGTCAGTCGCCTGGCGTAATTGATAACATTTTCTTCGCGATTCTTCAGCCGAGGGAAAGGGGGCACACCCAGAAAGTTAAAGATTCTGTCGGTGACGGCGCGATAGTCCCTACGCAGGTCGTCGAACTTGATAGCCAGAACTTGTTCGCGCGGGAAAAATTTGAAGACACGTTCCATCTGCCCAGAATAGAATCCGCGCTCGACGTACGAGAACTTGCGCAGCTGCTGTGGATATACTTCCCGGGCGCGATTTTCTTCCTGCTTGACCGCGTCCAAAAAGTCGAGTGAGTCGAGTTTTCGATCGCGTTGCATATTCCAATGAGAGAAGGCGCGGTCGATCGGATTTCGCAGCAAAATAATCAGCTTGATCGATGGGTTGTAGTCGTGGATCCGTTGCATCGCCGGTTTCCAGTAGGTGTAAACCGGCGTGCAGGTCCCGGTAACCAGCGTCTGCGCCGTAACCGCAACATCGCGGTGAAGCAGGTTATAATTAATATTGCCGGAGGCGAACATTGCCTCGTTGTCGAAGAAGTGGCGCCGCGGCTGGACTAGTAAATGCGCCTCTTCCTTGTGCGCCATGGCGATGGCGGGGTGTTGGTTCAGATAATAAGTCAGCACGCTGGTCCCGGATTTTTGGGTGCCGGCGATCATAAAATCGAGTTTGCTGATTGTGGTCCGCATTCTCAGGAACATAGACTTTGAAGTCTGGGCGCCAAACAGGTTCTGTATCAGCTTTCAGCCTAATCAGAACGGTTAAGGCGCCTGTGCTACGACGCGGCCGGGCGACTCAGGTATTTCCAATTGCGAACTTTTCCTTCCGCGAGCCAGGCAATGGTCATCTTTAAGCGCTGGGATCGGGTTTCTTCGCGTTTCGCTTCGGTCAACCAGTCGATATATTGCTTCTTATTGGTGTAACTGAATCCTTCAAAAGTAGCCGCGGCTTTCTTGTTTTTGCTTAGTGCTGCGCAGAAGTATTCAGGAATCGTTAGTTCAGGCCGAGCAGACCTGGGTTTGAGGTCGGCCGGCTTTTTGATGCCTTGCTTATTCAATGCTGCCGCTTTTCGCACATATTCAATGAAACGCTTGTCGGACGGCAGGTCTTTGAGGCTAGTTATTTTACCGAAATGACCCATCCCGCCGTCGCTCCCTGCGCCTTTGCCCAAGATGAGTTCGCCTTTCCAGAATCCGATCGAGCAATGTTCCTTGAAAGCGGCCATCCCGAGCATGATCCCGTGATAATCGAAATGCGGCATCCTCCACTTCATTGTCTCCTCCACATCCGGGCATCCCTGATGAATCAGCTTCCGGACATGCCGTAAAATCGGCTGCGCAAACGGCGCTGCCTTTGCGATAAAGACATCGATCCGCGGATCCTTACTAGCCATGATGGGAGAGTGAATTTTCGCGCAGCCTGTCGTCAACCAATTTGTAAAACGCGTAGAGAGAATAACGAAGCACGAATAACGAGCGAATAAATGACGAAGTTCCCCGGTCCGCGAATCTGCGTTCGACGACTTTCATCGTTTATTCGTGCTTCGGATTTAATTCGTCATTCGTCATTCGTCATTCGGATTTCGTGATTTCGCCAACGGCTGCTGGCACACTGGTAGCTCTTTCAGAACCCTGATGGGCCGGTTTGTTGTGGCGGTGTTCGCGTTAGCGATCTGTGCTAGTCGCACCAACGGAGTGATCTTTCCCGAGAGCGGTCCGACAACGCCGGGTTCGCAGGCCGCGTTGTGCGGCGGAATCGCCCTGGCGCCGGCTCACGCGCCACTCACAGTCAAGCGGGCGATTTGGGCGGCAAATCAACTGCACTCGAAGCCGTATCGCTACGGTGGCGGCCACGCCTCCTTTGACGACGGCGGTTACGATTGTTCCGGAACGATTTCATATGCTCTCGGCGGTGCGGGGTTAATCTCGTCGCCGATGAGCTCCTCGGATTGTCGAAGGTATGGTCGGCGCGGTCACGGGCGATGGATCACCGTCTACACACGCAATGGACATACGTTTGCGGTCATCGCCGGTTTAAGATTAGATACAACGCCCGGCGACAGTTCGCGATATCGCTGGGCTTATTCCGGACCCGCATCGGTTCTATTGACAAATCCGAATAACGCCACCGCGACCGCGAGTTTCAGATCTCCGGGAATTTACACTTTCATCGTGAGCGAGAGTGATAATGTGCACGCCGTCGCCTACGACGCGGTCATCGTGAAAGTAATGCCGCGTGTGTGGATGGTGAACATTTCGACGCGCGTTGGAGTTGGAACCGGGCAAGATGTGGCGATCGCTGGGTTTATCATTGCCAGGGATTCACCAAAAAGTGTCATGGTCCGCGCACTGGGTCCGACTTTGACCGGATTCGGTATCGCCGCAGCGCTCAGTGATCCGATGGTCGATTTGCGTGATGGCGCCGGGAATCGAATCGCCACTAACGATAATTGGAAGGACTCGCAACAGCAAGCTATCGCTGAAAGCGGTTTCGCACCGTCGAATGACTCGGAAGCTGTGATTGTATCGACATTAGCCCCGGGGAATTACATGGCGATTGTTAATGGCAAGGCGAACTCTACCGGCGTCAGCCTGGTTGAAGTATACGAACTCGATTCGATCGGGCGCCTGCTCAAATTTAGCAGCCGGGGCTTTGCGGGTGGCGACGACAACGTCATAATTGCCGGAGTAATTTTGAAGGGGAGTGACAACGGAACGATTTGCTTCCGCGCGCTAGGCCCGTCTCTCGCCGGCTTTGGAGTGCAAGGCGTGCTCGCTAATCCCCGACTCGATCTGTTTAATACACAAGGAACAACAGTCGGCGCTAACGATAATTGGACACTCGCAGAAGAACGCCATTGAATCGAGTGGACTTGCTCCGGCCAATCCGGCCGAATCGGCACTCCTGATCGATCTGGCGCCCGGGAACTACACTGCCATTGTCTCCGGAGTCGGTGGCGCGACCGGCGTCGGGCTAGTGGAAGCAAATCATCTTCCCTGACGCTCTCTTGATAAGCGGCGGCGGAATCTTTGCCATAAGGTGTCTTCGGGCAGTTTACCCATCGTGACCCATTCGCCATTTGAGCGCCGGAACCATTCCGGTAGCTCGATATCAGTTCGGCGGATACTCTCGAGGCAGTTTCTGGTAATGACCCCTCGCTTGGTGCTTTCCCCAAAGACTGCGAAGTTTTGCTCAGCGACAAATAAGTGATATTCGTCCGGCTTCGAAATTTGGTCCTTCAGGCCGTCCAGTGCTTTGGCTGACGGAATTTCCAGCGGTAGCTGGGAAAAAAGCGAACGAAGCACCTTGGCTTTGAGGAACTGGTGAATCCAGATTTGGTACCATCCTTTGCGCTCGAGCAGAACGTTGCCAGCCGGAGTAACGCGCCGGCGAGGTAGCAATGATAGTTCGGGTCGATCCAGAGTGACCCGAGTGCGACAGAAAAGAAGGCCACTTATTTCAGGAGTGGCCAGTGCATAGATAATGAGCTCTTTGATTTTTTCTACGATCAAACGGATCGGATACTTGTCATCGGAGCACCAGTAGATCCATTCTTCGTCGTCGATGTCTTCGATCAATCTGAGTACGGTTGCGGCAATCTCAGGCGGCGTTTCGATATATTCCGCGCGTTCCGAATCAGGGCCGCGGAGTCGTTGATAGGGGATACGAAACCGGAACGGATGATCCGGCCACAGCCGCTCGTATTGCCGCATCAGGTGCTGGGTGATCGCCCGATGTCGATCGAATGTCAGAACAATGGCTTTCATCGGAAACCGCGCCTATCTTGCGCCGCCTGCTGCCCATTAAACAAGGAATGATCTCGCACCACTACAAGTGCATCTTCGTTGAAGTTCCCAAAACTGGTTCCACCAGCGTACGGCGTATTCTGGGGCCGGCAATTAAACCACACCTCAGTTTGTCCGAGATTAGGAGGCTAATGGAGAGCTATTGGGTTGTGCGCAAAGGAAGAAAAGATCGGATCTTGGAATGGCTTTATCCCATGTTGCCGGCCGAGCAACGAAAGGAAAGGGGTCGGCGACAATTCGAGAGCTACTTCAAGTTCGGGTTCGTTCGCAATCCATGGGACCGTGTTGTTTCGCTTTACGAACGTAACGAAGCGGTGCAAATGCGACAACAGATGAGCTTCGAAGAATTTGTCCGCTGGATTCAATACAGTAGCAGCACTTGCGTCCATTCCTCGCCTCATCGCTACCAGCTTGATTGGTTTGTCGACGCCAATGGCAAGATGCTGGCGGATTTCATCGGCCGATTCGAACGTTTGCCGGAAGACTGGGCCGTGATCGCGAAAAAGCTCGGGGTAAGGGAAGCGCTTCCTCACACGCGCGCCAACCCAAGGTTGCGGCACTATGCAGAATACTACACGCCGGAGACGGCACGACTCATTGAAGAGAAGTTCAAAGTAGATATTGAGACGTTTAACTATCGATTTGGCGAATGACCTTAGAACGGGCTGCGACGAAGCTGATGCGTTGGCAAACAATCGCTCGTCGCGCGAGGATAGCGCGCAGACATTATCGAGCATGAGCGAGAAGGATTATATTCTCGGAACACACGACGAAGAGCTGATCAGGCTTGGGCTGCAACACCGAGTCTGGCGTCCGATGGTGCTGGATTGTTGGCAGCGAGCGGGCATCACCGTCGGCAAACGTGTTCTCGACCTCGGCGCCGGTCCCGGCTATGCCGCGCTTGATCTGGCTGATATTGTCGGACCTTACGGCGAAGTCGTGGCACTGGAACGCTCGGGAAACTTCGTTAATGCGATGCGCGCTTCGTTTCGCCGTCGCGGTATCAGCAACGCGAAGATTCACGAACTGGACCTGATGACGGGTGATTTGCCAAAAGCGCATTACGATTTCTCCTGGTGCCGTTGGGTCTTATCATTCGTTAGTGATCCTTCGTTGTTAATTCGGAAACTCGGCGCCATCATGCCAAAGGGAGGGATTTCGATTTTTCATGAATACGCTCATTATGAAACATGGCGATTTCTTCCACCGATCGCGGCTCAGGAAGAGTTCCGCAAGCATGTTATCGCGACCTGGCGGGAATCGGGCGGCGAACCGAATGGTGGCAGAAACCTGCCGGCTCTGCTTTTCGACAATGGCTTTCACATTCGATCAACCAGGCCGCTCATTTTTTGTGTTCGCCCGGCGAACTACATATGGCAATGGCCGATCACATTCATCGAGGTGTATTTGCCTCGTTTAATCGAGATAGGCCGGATCGACCGAACATTCGCTGACAAGGTGCGCGCTGATCTGGCGGCGGCGGAAAAACACCCAAACGCGCTAATGATTACGCCGCTAGTGGCGGAAATCATTGCTGAGAAAGTCTGATTGCGAAAAGCGGCGAAAGGATACGAAGAGAAAGTTTGCCAGGGTACGGCTGCCTAAAACTTGACGGCTTTAAGCCGTCAAGTTTGCAAAGGACGGAGACGATGATTGTTGTCCGTCTTGGTGGCGCAAGTGGACGGGCTTCGCCGGCGTGCCTTTGCCACAATAAAAATCTGAATTGTTTTCCGCAGATTCAGCTTTAACACTCTGCGCAGATCACGTATCAGGGGTTCAGCGTGTACCACATGACAATCGGAATTCCCAAAGAAATCAAAGAGCAGGAGCAACGCGTCGGCCTGCTTCCATCTAGCGCCCAAGGGCTCGTCGCGCGCGGGCATACCGTCATCGTGCAAAAAAATGCCGGGATCGGTTCCGGTTATTCTGATGAGGAATATGTCAAAGCCGGCGCGCAAATCATCGAATCGGCGCAGGAGATTTTTCAGCGGGCGGATATGATCGTGAAAGTGAAAGAACCGCTCCCGCCGGAGTGGCCGTTGCTGCGGCGCGGGCAAATTCTTTTCACCTATCTTCATCTCGCGGCGAGCAAACCGCTGACGGAGGCGCTGCTTAATTCTGGCGTCACTGGCCTTGCCTACGAGACGATTCAAATCGGAAATCGTCTGCCGCTGTTGGAACCGATGAGCGAAATCGCGGGTCGCATGTCGGTAGTAATGGGCGCCTATTATCTGGCGAAGCACAATGGGGGCACCGGCGTTCTGCTCGGCGGCGTCCCTGGAGTTTTGCCGGGGCGCGTGGTGGTACTTGGCGGGGGCACCGCCGGCGTGAATGCGGCACGAATGGCCACTGGTCTCGGTGCCGATGTCACCATTCTCGAAGTTGATCTCGAACGGATGCGTTTTCTGGACATCACCATGGAAAGCGCGCACACCCTTTATTCCAGCGAAGCACATTTGCACGATTTGATGGCCTCGACTGATTTGCTCATCGGCGCGGTCTTGGTCCCGGGGGCAAAGGCACCGAAACTGATCACGCGCGCGATGCTGCAAAAAATGAAACCGGGGAGCGTGGTGGTGGATATCGCCATCGATCAGGGTGGTTGCGCGGAGACTTCCCGGCCGACCACGCATCTCGATCCGGTGTATGTGGAGGAAGGCGTAACGCATTATTGCGTTGCGAACATGCCCGCGGCTTATGCCCGTACCGCTACTCAGGCGTTGACGAATATTACCGGGCGTTACGTCGAATTACTGGCCGATCGAGGTTTGGAAGGCGCGTGCAACAAACAGCCGGCTCTGCTCGGTGGGGTCAATACGCGTGACGGGAAGCTGACGATTCAGGCAGTCGCGGAGGCGCACGGCTTGCCTCACACGCCGATGTTCTCGACTGAGGCGCTCGGGTCGCTCGGCGGATAACCTGTAGCGTTCTCCTGCTATGCTTGGTTTGAATCAATAAGGCCGAAAGACACTTTGGAGCCGAATACGGAGTAACCTATATTGGGTTTTCACCTACAACCTTATGAAAAAATATATTTGCATTCTGGTTGGTGCCGCGTCGGTGCTCGCGGCGTGCGAACAAAAAACCGAGACGGTGAATCCGCCGGCTCAAGAAAAGAAAGAAAGTAACACGACGATCGTGAATCCGTCGCCGGAGAGGACAAACAAGACGGAGACCAACACGACAATTAATGTGCCTTCGCCGGCCGCGTCGGCTACGCCGTAATTAACAGGCTGTTTTGCCAAGTCTTCCCCGAAACAATTCGGGGAAGACTTTTGCTTGTACGGTTGCGTCCGGAATTTGTAGGATAACCTTTCCGGTTGCCAACGTTTTAAAATACGGCAAGCGACCCGCTTGCCCTACAACTGACAACTCACAAGGCCAGGACTAAAGTCCCGCCGATGGAAAAGCGTTTACGCTTGCCTAAATCGCGACGGTTGACACGCGATTCCGAATTCCGGCGGGTTCGAACGGAAGGGAAGACCATGCGCGGCGATATGCTTACGATCGGTTTCTTGCACAACGCGGAGCCGAACGCAACAGCGCGGGCCGGATTCATTACCCCCAAACGAGTTGGCGGCGCGGTTGTCCGGAACCGTACCCGCCGGCGGTTGCGCGAGATTTTTCGCAAGCATCAACACAAAGTCCGCGGCGGAATTTGGATCGTGATCATCGCTTCGACACGAGCAGCGCGACAAACCTTCGGTGCACTCGAAGATGAGTGGTTGCGCCTGGCGCGGCGCGCTTCTATTTTTGGCACCTGATGCGCACCTTCCTTCGCATTCTCATTCGCGGCTACCAAATAACGATCTCTCCCATCCTTTCACTGCTCGGGGGCGCGAGCGCGGGCTGCCGATTTTCGCCGACGTGCTCGGAATATTGTTTGCAGGCGGTCGAACAGCACGGGGTTCTTCGGGGAGGTTATTTCGGACTGAAACGGTTGCTGCGATGTCATCCGTGGGGCGGCAGCGGATTTGATCCTGTGCCAGCCGCAGATTCACTGGCGCGGAGCTGCGTCTGCGAGTAAGCAGGCGCAAGTGATTTATGGATCGGACTGCGTGGATTGCCGTCACTCTCTGTGTGCTTGGCCTTTTTGCCTGGCAAATATGGAATTCTCGACAAGCAGCTCCACGACCTGCCGTGGCGACGACCCCTTCGCCCACGGTTCCCGGAGTGAGCGCTACGCCAGCCGCGTCGGTGACTGCTACAGTCGCGCCCCAACCGGCGGTGGCGGCAACGGCTGCGCCCAGCGCGACGCCTCTGCCATTCGCGGAGCGAACCGAAACGCTTCGAAACTCCGACGTGGAATTGCATTTCACCAACCGCGGCGGTGGAATCGATCAGGCGATTCTGCCTAATTACGCCGCCGAGCACGGCGAGAGCGTGACCCTGAACTCGCCGGCGCGGCTTCCCATCGGAGCCGTCATCGACGATCCCGCGGCTCCGCTTTTGCCGGAATACTCGATCGCGCGCGACGCGAACACCGTGACACTTGAATATGTCACACCGGAGCAGGTGACAATTCGTAAGAAGTTCTCTTTTGCAACGACTAACGAGAAGAAGGAAAATTTCATTGCGAACCTGGATATCGATTTCGTCAATGGTGGGGCGCAACCATACGCGAATCCGGGATATTTTTTCGCCGTCGGTTCCGCCGTCCCCGGTCACGCCAACGACTACCCGAGTTACACCCGGTTAGTGTGGTTAACCGGCGGTGGCACCAAAGGGATCGATGTCGGCTGGTTCGCCGAAGGCGGCGGCTTTTTAGGAATGGGACAGCATCCCGCGCGTCCGTTCTACACGCAGAATGTCAACAGCGCGGAATGGGTGGCCGCAAGCAGTCAATTTTTCACCTCTTTGGTAGTTCCTTTGACCGGAAAGGCCGACGCAGTTTGGGGGAAACGATTCGACATCGATCCAGCGAGAAAAACCTACGGCCTCGAAGGAGCAATGCATTTGCCCGGGTTCAGAGTCGAGGCCGGACAAACCTATACCGCGCATTTCCAACTCTATCTCGGACCGAAACTCTACCATCGCCTTGCTCAACTTGACCACAACGAAGCCGACGTCATGGAGTTCGGCGTCTTTAAGATTATTTGCCAGGCGTTGCTTAATATCCTGAATACCTTGCACAGTTTTCTCGGGAATTATGCGGCCGCCATTCTCGCGCTAACGACAATTGTAAAATTGTCCCTCTGGCCGCTGCAAACCAAGGCGACCTCTTCGATGCGGCGGATGTCCGCGCTCTCACCCAAAATTCAGGAGCTGCGGGAAAAATATAAGGACGATCCGACGCGGATGAACCAGGAGGTGATGAAGCTTTACAAGGAATACGGAATTAATCCCGTCGGTGGCTGTTTACCCATGCTGATCCAAATTCCGATTTTCTTCGGCCTTTTCACGATGCTGCGGCAAGCGGTCGAATTGCGGGGCGCGAGTTTTTTGTGGATTAAGGACCTCTCCCAGCCCGACACCATTGGGCATCTTCCGATTCTGGGGTGGCCGATCAACGTTCTTCCACTGATCATGGCGGCGACAAGCTTTTGGATGACACACCTAACGCCGAAAAGCGGCGATCCCACTCAGCAGCGCATGATGATGTTCATGCCCATCATCTTTATCGTCTTCTGCTATAATTTTGCCGCTGCCCTTGCCCTGTATTACACTGCCCAAAACCTTTTCAGCATCCTGCAACTGTACCAAAATCGGAAACAACCGATGCCGACGTTAGAGAAATTGCCGAAACGAGTCCGAAGATGACGCCGAAAGAATTACTCGATACCATGCTCGGTTACCTGGGTTTCGTGGTCGAAATTGCGGAGATGCAGGGTGAAGGCGAAAATCTCACTCTTCAAATTTACACCGAGGAGAGCCGGCGCCTGATTGGTCGTAACGGAGAAATGCTCGAAGCGATTCAATTTTTGTTGAACCGGCTGTTGCAGGCGAAAGACAAAGATGCTCCCAAGGTCATCGTTGATTGTGAGCATTATCGTTCCATGCGCGAAGATCGAATCGTGCAGCGCGTCCGTGAGCTGGCCGAGCGCGTTCGCATCACCGGACGTTCACTTCAACTGGAGCCGATGAATTCCTACCAACGCCGGATTGTCCATAACGCCTTTAAGGATGATCCCGATGTCGCGACCTGGAGCCCGTCGGACTCGGCCCGGATCAAGCAAATCACGCTGCTAAAACGTCAGTCCAAAAAAGAACATTCGCAGCAGGGGGCGGCGACCTCCAAATCGCCGAATTAAACAAAAGTTGTAGCCACGGCGCTCAGTCGCCGGGATAAACACCTCGAGCCGCCTTCGCCATGGCTTCGGCACGGCAGATAAAGCGAGGCGCTATAGTTCTCCCTGAAATCGCGCGGCTTCCTTCGCCACGCCCGCTTGCACTTCCGGACGCCAGCTAAATTTCGGATTGACCTTGCCCTCAACCGCGTCGGCGATGATTCCGCCAAGGACCGGCGCGAATTTGAATCCATGTCCGCAATCACCGGCCGCAATCGTTAATCCGGCCCGCTCTGGATCGGGCGCGATCCAAAAGTCTCCGTCCTTGGTGTCGCAATAAAAACAAACGCGAGTGAAAACGACTGCCGCATCCGCCAGTAATGGAAACGAATCCGCCAGAAATTCGCGCATTCTGTTTTCCTCCTCCTTCGTCACCACACCCTCCGGCGAATCGGGCGACATCTCGCGTCCAAGTCCGTGATTCGCAATCTTCACCACCCCGTCGCGATTGAGCGGGAAACCATAAAAGCCAGTCGCTGAAATATCCGCGCCGAATATAGGAAAACGTTCCGGCGTGAAAAGTTCCGGCTGCGCGGGTTTGAGGTGAAATACCGGTTGTCCGCTGGCCCGAAAAAAATCACCGGTAAATGGAAGAACGTATGGAGTCCATGCTCCCACCGTCATCACAACCGCATCGGCCGGCACCTTCTCGCCGCTTTCCAGCGCGATTCCTTTTACGCGATCGGACGTTTCATCCAACCCAGAGAACTTCGCATGTTCGCGCAATGCCACACCGATCGATTTCGCTCGCTTAATTAATACAGCAACAGCACGGCCACTTTCGGCATAACCAGCTTCGAAATCGAGAAAGCCATCTCGGTAACGGTCGGCGCTCCATGCCGGAAAATGGCGGCGCAAATAGTCGGAGTTGACGCGCTCGATCCGATGCCCGCGTCGTTCGAGCAAACGAAGACTTTCATACTCAAAATCCCCCGCCTCCATCGGACGCTGACGCATGCAAAGAAACCCAACTTCATGATACAACTCGACGCCAAACTCGATGTTCCATTCTTGCCAGATCTCGCGCGAGCGTTCGGCCAGTTCGGTGTATTCCTTATCCGGTCCGTAAGCGGCACGGACAACCTTGCTGATATCGGTTGAAGCGGCGAGGGGATGGGGCAACGGCCCCGGATCCACCAGGACGACGTCGTGCCCGCGTTTCCGCAATTCAATCGCAGCAACAACGCCATTAATTCCCGCGCCCACCACGACCGTCTTCATGCCGGTGATTTTTTGCATCTAGACGGAGCAAGGCGGCTACAACGCCAAGCGACGAGATCAAAACTATTTTTCGTGTTTATTCGTGTGTTTAGGGGGCACGATTCTTAGTGGGCAAGATCGAAAGTAATTTTGCCGCTGCGTTGCGCGCGCGCGGCGTGTTCCAGTGCCGCTTTCGCCTCGCTCAACGGATATGATTTCTCAACTCTCGTTAGGAGGAGACGGCGCTTGGCCATGTCGAAAATCGGATTGAATGCCGCCATTCTCTCGGCGGGCGTGGCGTTATCATACCATTTGTTGATCCAAATGCCGCGGAACCGAAGGTCTTTGAAAATTAAGAGACCGGTCGGAATTTTAAGTGGCTGCAAACTCATCGCGCCGAAACTGACCAGGGTCCCGCCTGGAGCGAGACAATTCATTAGCCGCAACGCGCTCTCGCCGCCGACGGCGTTCAATCCCAGACGAATGGCCGCGCCACCGATCGCATCCTTCACCGCGTTCCGGAGATTTTCGTCATCAAGAAGAATGACGTCCCCTCCTTCGGATCGTAATTCCTCGATCAGTTCTTCGCGCCGGACCACGTTCACCGTTTTGTAACCGAGCGCGTGCGCGATTTGTATCACGGCGCGGCCGGCCGCGGAATTGGCGGCGTTCTGGATGATCCAATCGCCGGTCTGTAATTTCACATAACCGTGCAAGAGTCGCCACGCCGTCAGCGGATTGATCTTCAACATCGCGGCCTGGACGGGATCGATTTCCGGAGGAACAACTACCAGATCGCTCGCATTCAGCCCGGGATGGCCGGCACTTCACGTTTACCCGGATATTTTCCCTCGATCGCGTTCAAATCCGCTGGATTGATGGGCGCAGCCTGCATCGCGACCACGACCTCGTCTGGCCCGGGCCGCGGCCACGGTTGCGTTTCGATCCGCAAAACATCTGCAGGATTTCCGTGCGCGGAATAGACCGCTACGCTAATCGTTTCCTTCCGCATGAACGCTCATCCTACCGGTGACACCGCCGCGAGCAATCTGCAAGCTGGCGCGCGCGTCGCTCTCTTCGGCATGATCGTGAACTTGGTTTTCGCGGCGGCGAAAATTCTCGGCGGTCTCGTCGGCAACGCTTACGTCCTCATTGCCGACGGCATCGAATCCGCCCTCGACATCGCCGGCTCGCTCATTATTTGGGGCGGCTTAAAATTCGCCGCACGTCCGCCCGACGAAACGCATCCTTACGGTCACGGAAAAGCGGAGCCGATCGCAGCCGTCGTCGTTGCAGTTGGCGTCCTCGCGGCCGCGCTCGGTTTGGCGATTGAAAGTGTTCGCGAAATTCGCACGCCCCATCATGGTCCCGCTCCATTCACGCTCGGCATCCTCATCGTCGTTATCGTGGTCAAAGAAATTTTATTCCGTTACGTCAATCGCGTCGCACGGAACGTCGAAAGTACCGCGGTCCAAACTGATGCCTGGCATCATCGCAGCGATGCGCTCACTTCGGCGGCGGCGTTCATCGGGATTACTGCCGCGCTCATCGGCGGCCGAGGCTGGGAAAGTGCAGATGATTGGGCGGCGCTCTTCGCCTGCTGCGTTATCGCGGCCAATGGCGTCCGATTATTGCGGCCGGCTTTGTACGAGATCATGGATACGGCCCCGCGTGGAGAAATTGTCGATCGTGTCCGAAACGCTGCGGCAGCTGTCCCGGGTGTAATTGAGATCGAAAAATGTTTCGTCCGTAAGATGGGCTTGAGTTTTTACGTCGATCTTCACGTGCGCGTAGATGGCAGTATTTCCGTTCGCGAAGGCCATGATCTGGCGCATCGCGTCAAAGACATCATTCGCGGCGCCGATTCACGCATCGCCGATGTGCTCGTGCACATCGAGCCGGCGAGGTAGGGATGATTAACCTTAATCGCCGCGCCAACCCATAGCGAAGATTCTACTTGTCGCGCCCTAGCAATGGAAAGGCGGATGAATTCGATGTAGGAATCTGTGCCGCTGAGGACAGCGGCAGCTACAGGGCGGCGATTAT
>QHPU01000149.1 GCA_003219175.1 Verrucomicrobiota bacterium
CAATCAGTCAGGCGGCCAAGCCCGACGAGACGCAGTCGTCGGGAGGAGGTGAGCGCCCTGGCCTCCTTGGAGCTCTTCGTGAAAGAGAACAGGAAAGGCATCATCGGTGAGCGTCGGGAAGAGCAAAAGGAACAAACCCTGGTGAAGGTGCCAGGTGTCTTGCAGAAAGCGCTCATCGCGGACCTAAGTCAATCGATCGCACCAGCCGAAAGCGGCAGCGGAAGAACTGCTCCGGCGGATTGTTGGATCATCACTGGCGAATTTCTCGAGGTCGATACGGGGAGTCGTGCGCTTCAGGCGGGAGTTGGTTTTGGCGCCGGACAGAGTCACTTGGAAGTGCGTGCCAAGGTTTATAGCGCTCATGACCCGAACAAACCGTTTCTTACCTTTGACAGCGAGGGCACAAGCGGACATATGCCGGGCGCAGTGGTCAGTAAGAACCCCTATGTAGCGGCCGCAAAGTTCGTGATGAGCAAACGAGAGCCAGAAAGAGAGGCGAAGAAAGTTGCCAGTTCGATTGCTCAGGAAATCGGCAAATTCATGGCGGCGCAGGGAATTCCGACGCTAAAATCGATGAAAGCGAACGGCGGAACACCGCCGAAGGGAAGCCGCTAAGATTGGCTCGCCTTACGAATGCAAATCATGTTATTGCTCCCACGCAGATAGCTGCGCGCATATTTGTAAAATCGTGGTTGAAGGCAAACGCCTCCCGGCGCTAAGTGCGGCTTTTTGCAGCGCGTTTGGTTTCCACCCAGCGTTGTAGCACTACGTAAAAGGCAGGAACAAAAAAAACTGCCAGGCAGGTGGAAGCGAGCATGCCGCTGGCCACGGCAAGCCCCAGAGATTTGCGCGCGCTGGCGCCCGCGCCGCTGGCGACGACAAGTGGAAGCATGCCCAGGATGAACGTAAACGAAGTCATTAGGATGGGACGAAAGCGCGTTTGGCAGGCTTCCACCGTGGCGTCGGCAATGCTCTTGCCCGCAGCGCGACATTCTCGGGCCATTTCGACAATAAGAATGGCATTCTTCGCTGCGAGGGCGATTAGCAGGACGAGGCCAATCTGCACGTAGAGATTGTTTGCCACGCCCAAAGCGGACAGTGCGCCAACCGTTCCTAACAATGCCAGAGGTACAGCCAGAATTACCGCCGCGGGTGTGATCCAGCTTTCATATTGTCCAGCTAAGACAAAATAGACCAGGAGAAGAGCAAGTGCGAAGATAAACCAGGTGGAGTTACCGGCCAGCTTCTCCTGGTAGGACATCGCAGTCCATTCGTAGCTCATTCCCACAGGCAAGGTTTTACGAGCAAGCGTTTCCATGGTGGCGAGTGCCTGGCCGGAGCTAAAGACCTCGTTGGCGCTTCCGTTAATGGTGGCGGAGGGAAACAGGTTATAGAGCGGAAAGACCGCGGCGCCCTGGGTCGACTTGATATCGGCGACCGTTCCTACGGGAATCATCTCTCCTGCCTGGCTACGAACGTGATAATTCTTCAGAGTGTCAATTTCCAAACGATAAGGCGCGTCGGCCTGAGCATAAACCATGTAGTTATGTCCAAACCTGGTGAATAGATTGACGAAGCTTGAGCCAAGATAACTCTGCATCGTTTGGTAAATATCGCCGATCATGACGCCAAGCGTTTCGGCCTGGGTTTTATTTACATCGATCGAAATCTGCGGGACCGAGGCACGTAGCGGCGTCAGCGCCATCCGGATTACCGGGCTGGACTTCGCCTCCGAGATGAGTTCCTCTGTCACAGCTTGCAGACGCGGAAGATCAAAGGAACCATCGGTTAGCTGGAGTTGCATTTGAAAACCGCCCGATAATCCGAGACCCTGAATAGGCGGCGGCACGATTACCATCGTTTTCGCATCCTGGAAGTTGGCCAGGCGGGATGAGAGTCCGTTGTAGATCGAACGCAGATCTTGACCCTTGGGACGTTTACTCCAATCTTTGAACATGAGATAAACAATGCCGGAGTTAGCTAATGAGGCATTACCATCCAGTGGCGACAATCCACCGATCGCAATGCTGTGTTCGACTCCCGGTTGCTCCTGGCAGATTTTCGTCAACTTATCCATGACCGATTCAGTCCGTTCAAGAGACGAGCTATCGGGTAACTGGACGGCGACCATGGCATAGCCCTGGTCCTCGGTCGGAATGAAGCTGGTAGGAATGCGGGTCAAGCCCCAGCCCGCAAGACCAATAAGGAACAGACCGATCACTACCATCACCACACTGCGCTGCACAACGCGGCGAATCTGCCTCACATAGAAATTTTCCACACGCACATAAACCGCATTGAATCCACGGAAGAAAATGTTCTTTCGACGAGTAGGGTCGGCTTGGCGCAGCCAGAGAGCACATTGTGTCGGCTTCAAAGTCACGGCGTTGATTGCGCTAATCAAAGCAGTCGCCGCGATGACCAGTGCAAACTGCCGATACATTTGCCCGGTTATCCCCGGCATGAACGCCGGCGGCACAAACACCGACATCAGCACCAGAGTAATACCAATGATGGGCCCGAATAATTCCCTCATCGCCTTGATGCTCGCTTCTTTGGGAGACTGACCCCGCTCGACATGCTGGGAAACGCCTTCAACTACGACAATGGCATCGTCCACCACGATCCCGATCGCGAGCACGACGGCGAAAAGCGTGAGAAGGTTGATGCTGAAACCCATCACCGCCATCGCCGCGAATGCCCCAATGATCGTGACCGGTACAGTCGTCGCCGGAACCAGAGTAGCTCGCCAGTTTTGCAGGAATATAATAATGACAATTAAGACCAGAGCGCCCGTCTCAAACAGTGTGTGATAGACTTCATTAACAGACGCTTTGACAAACAAGGTAGTGTCGAATGGGATGTCATAGCGCAAACCTTTTGGAAAGTTTTTCGCCAGTTCGGCCATGGTGGCGCGGACACGTTTTGCGGTATCAAGCGCGTTTGCTTCTGGTAGTTGATAGATGGCGATGCCACCGGCGACATTGCCATCCATTTTGAAAAACTGGCTATAAGTCTGTGCACCTAACTCAATTCGGCCGATATCGCGCAGCCGAGTGATTTGCCCGCCGCTATCGGGAGCATACTTAACAATGACATTCTCGAACTCCGTAGCGGTAGAGAGGTTGCCTTTGACATCGATCGTTAGTTGAAAATCTTCACCCGGTGAGGCGGGGGGCATATTAATCTGTCCGGCGCTGACAAAAGTGCTTTGTTTCTGAATGGCCGCAACGACATCGCTCGGCACGAGAGAGCGTTGCAGCATTTTGCGCGGATCAAGCCAGACCCGCATGCTATATTGGCCAATGCCGAACACATTCACGTCCGACACTCCTTCCACCCGCGCGAGTGTGTCGCGTAACTTCAAGGTGGCGAAATTACTTAAGAACAATGTATCATACCCGGCATCAGGCGAAGTGAGAGTAATGATTTGGAGAATGGCGGTCGATTTCTTCTTCGTCACCACTCCTTGTTGCTGCACGGCCGGGGGCAATTGCGCGACGGCAGCGGAAACGCGATTTTGCACCAGCACCTGAGCGAAGTTCAGATCGGTCCCGACTTTGAAGGTGATAGTAAGGGTATATCGACCATCCGAGGTACAAGTGGACTGCATGTAGAGCATGTTCTCCACGCCATTGACCTGTTGTTCGATTGGCAGCGCGACAGTCTCAACCATCGTTTTTGCACTCGCGCCCGGATAGTTTGTCGTTACCTGAATAGTCGGCGGAGTAATCGGGGGATATTGCGCCACAGGTAGATTGAACAGCGCCACTCCGCCAAGCAGCATGATTACAAGGGCGAAGACATTCGCGAGCACCGGTCGCTCGATGAAAAATTTGGTGAGCACGGCAGATTACCTACTCAGTCTTTAGCGGCGCCACCTTCTTTCGCTCTATCCACCTTTGCAGAACAACGAAAAACGCCGGCACGAATAACACTGCCAGGCAGGTGGAAGTGAGCATGCCGCTGGCAACCGCGATGCCAAGGGAACGACGTGCGGCCGCACCAGCACCGCTGGCCAGCACAAGCGGCAACACACCCAGAATGAAAGTGAAGGATGTCATCATGATCGGACGGAAACGGACCTTCGACGCATGAACTACCGCATCGATAATGTCCTTACCTGCGTTACGACCTTCCCGAGCCATCTCTACAATTAGAATTGCGTTCTTGGCCGAGAGCGCGATGAGCAGGACGAGGCCGATTTGCACATAAATATTGTTCGCCAATCCTAGACTTAGCAGCGCTGCCACGGTACCCAATAAGGCAAGCGGAACGGCGAGAATTACCGCCACCGGCGTTATCCAGCTTTCGTATTGCCCAGCTAGAGCGAAGTAAACAAGCAGAATGGCCAGTGCGAAAATCAAATAGGCGGAGCTGCCAACCAGGTTTTGCTGATAAGCGAGAGCAGTCCATTCGAAGTTCATCCCCGGCGTCAGGGCCTTGCGTGCGGCCGATTCCATGGCCGCCATGGCCTGACTCGAACTGGATTTGGCCGAGGGTGCGCCGTTAATCGCGGCGGAAGGAAAGAGATTGTAGAGAGAGACGACTGTCGGCCCTTGCGAAGGTTTAATATCCGTGAACGCGCCGATGGGCACCATGTCTCCGCTCTGACTGCGGACAAATAATTGCTTGATTCCTTCCGCATCGAGACGATGCAACGGATCTGCCTGCACAAAGACCATGTAGTTATGGCCGAACCGCGTAAAGAGATTGACGTAGGTCGACCCGAGTGAGCTTTGCAGCATGTTGTAAACGTCGCCCACATCCACGTTCAAGGTTGCGGCCTGGGCCCGGTTCACCGTGAGAGAAAGCTGAGGAACATTCGCGCGAAAGGCGGTGAAGGCATCCTCGATCTCAGGCGTGGCATTTACATTCCGTACGATCCGATCGGTTACCTGCTGAAGCCGGCCGAAATCATAGCTACCATCGGTTAGTTCTACCTGCATTTGGAAGCCGTTAGCCGCGCCAAGCCCCTGGATTGGCGGCGGAACTAACAAGCGGGTGCGCGCCCCCTGCATATGCGCGAGCTCGCTTGAGAGGTTCTGGTAGATGTGCTGAAGATTCTGCCCTCTGCCGCGATCTTCCCAACTCTTAAGCATCAGATAGACGATGCCCGCGTTGGCCAGCGACACATCGCCTTCCAGCGGAGAAGGTCCGCCAGTTCCGATCGCGATCGCGCGTTCAACGCCGGGGGTTTTCAGCCCTATGCGCGCGATTTCATCCATCGCGCTTTCGATCCGTCCTAGGGAAGCCGCATCCGGTGTCTGCACCGCGGCCATAAGATAACCCTGGTCCTCCGCCGGAATAAAACCGCTCGGGATCTTGGTTAGTCCCCAAAGACCCAGCACGACAAGAACGAGCGCCAGCAGGACCATCACGCGACTGCGCCGCACCATCCCGCCAATTACGCGGAGATAGATTCGCTCCACACGCACATAAACCGCATTGAATCCACGGAAGAAAATGTTCTTTCGACGAGTAAGGTCGGCTTGGCGCAGCCAGAGGGCGCATTGTGTCGGCTTCAAGGTCACGGCGTTGATTGCGCTAATCAAAGCAGTCGCCGCGATGACCAGTGCAAACTGCCGATACATTTGCCCGGTTATC
>QHPU01000031.1 GCA_003219175.1 Verrucomicrobiota bacterium
CGACCTTCTTTGAATTAACCTCTTCCAAGCTATATTAACGACGAGTGGTTCGCCGAAGCTTGATCATAGTCAGCTGCTTGCTTCTTGTCGCCTTTATCGGCTGGCTTGACTATTTGACTGGGATTGAAGAGTCCCTCCTTATCTTCTATCTGGCGCCGATTGCGATTGGGACCTGGTTTCTCGGTGTTTGGTTCGGGATTGCAATTGCCATGTGCTCGGTCATTGCGACCATTCTCTCAGACCTGGCCGCCGGTCTCCCTCGCGTTGCGATTTGGAATGGTGCGACCGCTTTTGTCGCCTACCTTATTTTTATTTTCCTTCTCCGAAGGTGGCATTCCTTACTAAGCGAGATGCACCTACGGGTAAAAGAGCGGACCGCCGATCTGCAACGCGAGCTGGCCCGGCGACAACAATTGGAAAAGGAGATCGCGGTAGTCGCTGAAGAAGAACGCAATCGGGTGGGACGCGAACTACACGATAGTCTTGGTTCACATCTAACTGGGACCGGTTTGCTAGCCGAAACGATCGCGAAGCAGTTGGAGAAAGAGAATATCGCGATGCGAACTACTGCTAGGAAGGTTGTTAAGCTGATTGATCAGGGCATCGAGCTTACTCGTGAGATTGCCCGCGGTTTATATTCTTCCGAACTGGATGGTGATGGGCTCTTTTCCGCCCTCGAGTCGTTGTCGCATTCGGCCAGCGATGGGCGGGTGAAGTGTGAGTTTGAGCACAGCGGTAAGCCACCTCGTTCCAAAGAGCTGGCCACACAACTGTATTGGGTAGCGCGCGAGGCGGTCACTAATGCGCTCAAACATGCTGAGCCGCGGAATGTCAGGATCGACTTACAAACGACGGACGATTATGTTCGATTGAAGGTGGAAGACGATGGTTGCGGCTTGCGGCAAGATGCAGCGAGTGATGGTATTGGTCTCAAGGTAATGGCTAAGCGGGCCGAACTGGCAGGTGGAACTTTGCGAGTAGAAAACGCCGCACAGGGGACGATTGTGCACTGTGAGATACCGCTTTCGGAAGGGATAGCTTAATCACCAGCCGCCAGATAAGTGGTGTCGCCCGTTTGTGCCAGCGGCGTGGCGTGTCAGACGATACCTGACAACAAACGGGCACGAAAACTATTCAACTGTTGCAACTAACTAC
Source organism: Verrucomicrobiota bacterium (assembly GCA_003219175.1). Taxonomy (GTDB): domain Bacteria; phylum Verrucomicrobiota; class Verrucomicrobiia; order Chthoniobacterales; family UBA10450; genus AV69. The sequence continues at coordinate 1,156 of QHPU01000031.1, forward strand.
CTTTTGTATCATTTAATATATCGTGGAAACAAAGGTTCAATCTCGCATTTTCGTTGTCGACGACCACCCGGTTGTCCGTGATGGCCTCAAAAATTTAATCGAACAGGAAGAAGACCTGGTAGTTTGTGGAGAAGCTGCTGATGCGGCCACCGCAATCACGCTGATTGCACAAACGTCACCCGATGTTGTTCTGGTCGATCTTTCCTTGGAGCGTAGTTCCGGCCTTGAGTTGGTGAAGGACATCCGAAATCAATATCCGGACCTTCCCGTTGTTGTCCTCTCGATGCATGACGAGATGGTCTACGGTGAGCGAGCAGTGCGCTCCGGCGCGCGTGGTTATTTGATGAAAGGCGAAAGCTCGCAGCGAGTAGTTTCCGCAATTCGCAATGTGCTTCAGGGAGAGGTATTCCTGAGCGAACGATTAATGGGACAGATTGCGTCGCGGCTGAGCCATGCGAAAACAATGCGACCGCCGATTGAGCGGCTGAGCGATCGGGAGCTGGAGGTATTTCAAATGTTGGGACAGGGAACGAGTACTTCTGCCATCGCGGAGAAACTCAGTCTCTCCGTCAAGACGGTGCAGATGTATGTTGCGCGAGCGAAGGAGAAATTTGGCGTAACAAGCGCGCGCGAATTGATGCGGGAAGCCGTTCGCTGGGAAGAAGCGCAGGTGAAGTAGCACCGGGCAAAAGGCCCGGTTGCCCCACAGGGTCCGAGCGGGACTGGCGTTAGACGCCCATGCTACGTCAGGATCGGGTCGCGCCCCTCTTTTGGAAGAACGCGACCCGGAAAGAAACTACAAACTACTCCGACTTGGAGGGACGGTCGCCTTCTTTAATGGCGTCGGCCTCGCTCATGTATTTGCCCTGCTTGGTCTTGCCGTAATAACGCGAACCTTCCTTGTGATAGATGTGGCTATCGGTATTGACCCAGACCATTCCATGGCCACCGCCCGGTGCCGGTGTAGCGTTAACTTCGGTTGACCTACTTTCTGTCGCTCGCGCGGGAGCAGGTGTGTTTTTCGGCTTAAACAGATTACCGAAAAGCGGCTTGGCTGGCGAGGCTGTTGGAGAGGCCGCCGGTGAGGCCGAGGCTTCCGCCTTCTTGCGGCCGCGCGTTTTAGCCGGAGAAGCGGAAGCTTCCGGACTCGCCATTGCCGCCGGTGACGTTTCGGCTTTTTTGCGGCCCCGTGTTTTGGCAGGCGACGCCGAAGCTTCCGGACTGATAGCCGGAGAAGTTTCCGCCTTCTTCCGTCCGCGCTTCTTCGCGGGTGACGCGGACGCTTCCGGGCTCGCGCTGGGGGATTCAGCCGGACTTTGCGCTTCGACCAGGGAAACGCAGGCAAAAATGGTTATCAACAAAAGCAGAGCACGTTTGGTAGTCATAGACGGAGGCTAGAGGTGGGGCGGGAGTTTCGTCAACGGTAATTCTTGCTACACCGGCCGTAGCGGCGGCTAACGGTAATCAAGCGCGTCGCTTTGCGAGCACTAAGGCTGCAACAACGCCGGTGCAGAAGAACGCGACTATTTGAATGGACATGTAGGCTGCGGTGTAATTGGAAGGGAAACCATACCAGTTCCAGTAGGGAACGTTCGTAGAAATGGCCGCGAGGATTCCGGTGACAAGAACAAAGCTGACCCGGCCGGCGAAACTTTCGATTCTGGTCTGACTAAGGAGAAAAACAATAAGGATGGCTTCGAGAACTTCGGTGCCGAACTCGACTCCCAACAACTTACCGAATGCAAACTGGCGGGTTGGATGATAAACCAAGATTCCGGATGGACCGGTGGCAGCTTTCTCCATCGCGCGTTTTATTGCCTCGCTCCTCTCGTGCGCGGTTGCGCTCGGGCCCGCGTGGTGTCCGGGAAAATGATAAAAGCCAGGGGTGTCGCCAAGGTTTGTTTTTAAAGCATCGAGCATCGGATCTTCATTCTCAAACTGACGGACGCCGATTTCACCGAGCGGCAACAAATCATGCGCGACGAAGCTCCAGATAAACATGGTGATCCCACCGAGAATAGCTGCCAGAAAAGCGCGCGTGCTCATAATGAGGCCGGGATTGCCAGCTTCCGGGACGAATTGCAAGCCTAACTTGTCGATTGACCGCGAATTGGCTTTGTCCGGCAGCGCCGGACTCCGGCGCGACAGGTCGCGCAGATGACGGGGACAAGTAGGGGTCCGCCAAGTACGCCACATGATGCCAAAAAACAGGGGTCGTTGCTAAGAGACCATAGTCCTTCTACAATTTATGGAACTTCCATCCGCCAGCTTGGATTTGGATTTCTTTGACAACGCAGCCGTTATTACCCCTTGATGGCGCCTGGTTTTTGTTCATACTATTTCTCGTTAGTAACAATATGAAATTCAGCAGAATATTCTTAGCCCGATTGCTGTCAATTCTGGTAGCCTTTCCTCTTACCGCCGCGGCACAGTCGTCGATGAAGGCGATTGTGGTTCATCAAAACGGCGGACCTGAAGTATTGAAATATGAAGATGCGCCGCGGCCGCAGCCAAAAGATGACGAAATTCTCATCCGAGTAATGGCTGCGGCAGTTAATCCGGTGGACATTGCCATTCGCGAAGGCCATTTCGGTGGACGCGCCGACTTCCCTTTCATTCCAGGAATGGACGTGGCGGGCATAGTGGAGCAAGCGGGCCGTAAGGTAACCAGGTTCAAGAAAGGCGATGCGGTATACGCATATCTCAGTTTTGAAGAACAAGGCGGTTATGCCGAGTTTGTAGTCACGAAGGAGAATCACGCCGCGCTCAAGCCGAAATCGATCGATTTCGAACATGCTGCTGCTGTCCCGTTAGCGGCAACGACAGCGTGGCAGGCGTTAGTAGACAAGGCCGGTTTGAAGGCCGACCAAACTGTGCTGATCCATGGTGGATCTGGCGGAGTAGGAACATTTGCCGTCCAAATTGCCAAGGCGCGCCGGGCCAAGGTTATCGCTACTGCATCTGCCGCGAATCAGGACTTGCTGAAAGAGCTTGGAGTAGATCAACCGATTGATTACACCACCACCAAGTTTGAGGATGTAGTTAAAGATGTCGATGTCGTTCTCAACGGGGTCCGCGGCGATTCCTTAGCGCGATCCTATGGAGTAGTGAAGAAAGGTGGCATCATTGTTTCAATTACCGGCCCGCCCGATCCCGCGGAGCTTGAGAAACATGGTATTAGAGGGACCTCATTTGGCGCGGAACCGGATGCAAAGATCTTGGAAGACCTGGCGAAGTTAATCGATAGTAAGAGGATTACACCAGTCGTTTCGGCGGTGATCCCGCTGGCTGAGGTGGCGAAAGCACACCAACAAATTGCGTCACAGCATACCCGCGGCAAGATCGTACTCAAAGTCGCCGAAGCTCCGAAATCACAACCGTGAGAAACGGGAGAGAGAAGCGAGGAGAGGGAAGAACGGATCGATCATTTCTTCGAGAGCACCATTTCGGCAGCTAGTTGAAGCTAGTCTTGTGCTTGGTAGGTTCAGTATGCAATGAGCTGGGAAGCGATTAACGCCACCGCGCAACTGATCAGTTCATTCGCCGTTGTCGCCTCTCTTTGGTATCTAGGCATTCAGGTCCATCGGAGCACGCGGATAGCCAAGCTTACCGCCCAGGATGCAGCCACCAGCGCGCTGCGCGATGTTACCAAACAGTTCAGTCAAAATGCTGAGCTGGGCCGGGTTTGGCGCATCGGTTTGGAGGATATCAACGCGCTTTCGCCGGACGATCGTGCCCGCTTCTACCATGTCACCTTTCAATTCCTAAAGGCGATGGAAACAATCCATCTTTATTTCATCTATGGCTTGATGGACGAGCAAGTTTGGCGCGGGTGGTGGAACCTATACCGGCACTATCTCGCTTCTCCCGGACTGGAGCATTATTGGAAGCTGCGGCACGATCTGTTCTCCGAGCGTTTTCAGGATCTTGTTAGGAGTCTTTCGAAACCGGGTGAGCCGATGACGGTGGCGAATTTGCTCGGCACAGAAACGAAGGCGTAGCAGAGGCGTCTTACGCCGGTCCGGCTCGGACCTGTGCTACTAGAACGAATGCAGAAACCTGACGATGTAGGGCAGGTAGAGCGTGATCGCGTAAATGATCGAAAGAAGAAGGGTCGTGGTGAACAGCGCGCCCAATCGATTCGAACTCCAGAGCGAGCCGATAAGGGAGAATGGCATTTGGATTAACCAAAAAGGTACGAATAGGATTGAGTAAATTCCAATGCTCACGGCCTGGGCGCTGCGCTCTACCGCCGATCCCACTCGCAAATGTTTTTGGGTATCGAGGATGAGCCCGCGGAAAACCCCGGCAATCTGCGAGACTACTCCAATCGTAATAAAGAGACCGGCAAAGAGTATTAGTACACCGACCAAAACGGTGAATTGGATGACCTGTGGAACGTAGGGGAAAGGAAAGGGCACCGACTTCAGTTGGCGCACAATACCTTTAATGGGACGCAAGTAGGGGTTGGCCGGAATGCGCGGAACCGTCAGCGGCGCCGAACAATGCGGACAATTCGTATCGACACCGCCGTCTTGCGAGCGCGCCTCCATTTGTCGCCCGCAATCGACGCATTTAAAGCGAATCGTGTTCCTAGGAAGGGCGCGTCCGATGGAATAGAGGCGGGGCCCTTGTTGTTCCTGCCACGGAAGGCGATCGGGCGGCGGCTGGTGAACAGAGCTGGGGGTTGATAGTGAAGGAGAAGCGCTCATAAAACAAACGGCTGCAGCATCTCGCGAGCCAGAGCTTTGCGGTGGCAGATTTTTCTTGCTCCCGCCGAGACGAATCGCAAAGTCCCTGTCTATGTCGGCGATTGTGGAACCGGTGCGGCCGATTCAGCTGGATGAAATCCGGGAAGCCCGTAAACGAATCGCGAAGACCATTGTCCGAACGCCACTTGTTCGTCTCGAAATGGGTCCTGGTTTCCCGGATATCCGCCTCAAATTGGAGAATTTGCAGCCGATTAATGCTTACAAACTGCGTGGTGCCGCGAATGCCGTCGCGATGTTATCAGAAGCGGAGCGCCGGCAGGGGGTTTGGACGATCAGCGCCGGAAATGCGGGGCAAGGCGTGGCCTATGCGGCGCGTAAAGCCGGTGTGCCGTGCTCAGTCGTTGTGATCGACACCGCGCCGGAATCGAAGATTGCGCGGATGCGCAGGCTCGGCGCGAAACTAATTCCAGTCCCGTTCGATACGGCCTGGCAGGCGATGGAGGATCGCGCCTTCCCTGGAATCGAAGGAACATTCGTTCACCCGTTTGATAACCAGAATTTTGTGACCGGGAATGCGACACTCGGGTTGGAAATTCTCGAGGACGCGCCCGATGTCTTGACGGTAACTGCGGCGATTGGAGGCGGTGGTTTGCTTACCGGAGTTGGTAGCGCGATCAAGGCGCTCAAGCCGGAAGTTAAAGTGTGGGGCGCAGAGCCGGAAACAGCGGCGCCGGGTGCGTTGTCGTTTGCCAAGCAATCGCCACAAGTATTTGCCGAGTGGAAGCAATCGTTTGTCGACGGTGCCGGCGGAAAGAGCATTTTTCCGCGAATGTGGGAACGAATGCGGCCTGTCGCGGACGGTTCAATTGTCGTTAGCTTGGAAGAAACGAAGCGAGCGATGCGATTGCTCGCCGAAAAAACGCGCGTCATCGCCGAAGGTGCGGGGGCGTTGTCGGTAGCGGCGGCTTTAAGTGACAAAGCCGGAAGCGGACCGATTGTCGCGGTGGTCTCTGGCGGCAACATCGACCTCGACAAATTCTTCGAGCTCATTAGTAGCGTATCGCTGCCGGCGTAGGCTAGCGTTTCAGTAGCCGCCCCGGGGGCCAGCGATCGCGGCCACAATGCGAGGCGCCCAAGCGTAGGACACGCGTGCTAGCAGCGACCGCAGATCGCGCCGGTGAAAAAATGCGGATAAATTTCGCGAATGCGATCGAGCTCCGGTTTTACTTCGGTGTGTTCCAACCCGGCACGCTGGAATGCGTTCCGCCACTGATCAGCAGTGAGGAAACCAGGATTGGGACGAAACTCCGGATCAGTGTCAACTTCAGTAAAGCTATCCAGAATCTGAAACACGAGTTCCGGATACATCGGTTGATTGAGACAAGGCCGGACGCATTCGCTGATTACCAGCCAGCCATCCGGCGCCAGCGCGTTACGAGCCTGACGTAAACTGAACAACAAATCCCTTGCCACATGCAGGACATTGACGCCGTAGACGAGAGTGAACTCTCCCGGAACTATTCCCTGAGTATCCCATGGCCGGTTCATATCGAGGGAAGACCATTCCAGCGGCAGGTCGAGATAACGCTGGGAAAGTTCGCGTTGACCCCGGCGCCGAAAGAATGCGTTCGGTTCTGTAATGAGGTATCGTTGCAGGCGCGGAAGAAGGCCGCGCTGATTTAAGGAGCCCAGCAGAATCTCGCTGCCGCTGCCGGCGCCGGCGCCGATCTCCAGGATTTGGAAGCTGGATCGATTAGCTAATTTGTTCGCGGCAACTACTGCGCCGAGCCAATTGTTTACTGCATAAGTCAGGTTGTTATTATGAAAGTAGTTTAACCAAAGCGTTATTCCCTGAGGCAGGAAGAGGCCTTGTTCGCCGTTTTGCTTTCCGGCAGCAACGAGCGGGTAGAGACTTGCGGCATAATCAAGCAAGTCCAGGGTCGATGCATTTGCGGGATCAATTCCGAGCCCGATCTGCCGCAGCTGGGGACATTGCGGCAGCCATGGCCGCCAAAGCAAATGGTAAATGTCCTGCCCATCGTTTTTCGTTTCGACTTCGACGCAACCGGTTTCGACCAGACGCTGCAAGAGCCATCTTAGGGTGGAGCTGAAACGAGTTTGGAAAGCAAGCGCCTGACAAAGTTCGAGCGCCGACCGCGGTTGGTCGAGTTGCTCGAGAACATTCAAGCGCTCGAGCAAGTCGATCGCCAGATCAAGGCGCCCTTCAACTACCACGCGTCCGTCCACTCGGCAGCAAAAATCGATCTGATTATTCTCCGGCACGTCAGAAAACGCGATGGTAAATGATTGGCCTGGTTTGACGGGCGCGAGGAACTTAACAAACGGTACGCCGATCAGCTGGCAGCCTTTGCGCCATTCCAGCAAAGCAGCTGCGACCTGATCGAGAACGACAACCCCCGGCGCGATCGGGATATTCGGAAAATGGCCGGCCAGACTGGGATGATCAGCGGGAATTCGGCGCGAGGTTTCGAAAGTCATTTGTCTCGGTGACCAGAAATAGCACCGAAGTTGCTCCTCAACGAGACGAAAGGCCTTCGTGAAAAAGATTCTCGTTTTGCTGGCGATCGCCGGTGCTTGCTACGGTTACTGGTTTTTGCATCGGCCCATTTCGTATGGGCCGGGGGTCTTGATCGCATCGGACCCGACGCAGGTTACTCTGCCGCTTGACGAGCCCGCATTCGATTTCGGCGATTTTCATCTCAAACCGCTGGCGCGTTTCGATCTCGATGCACGGCTACTACACTCGAGAGTTTACCGATTCGATCCGGGAGCCCGCTTGGTGCCAATCGATCTGGCAGTAGGATGGGGGCCGATGTCCGATCAGCAGGTGCTGGATCGACTTCATATTACCCAAAGCATGCGCTTCTTTTGGTACGAGTATCAAAATCAGCCACCGATCCCCAAAGACCAAATCATCAATCACGCAACTAACATTCACATCATTCCCTCGACTTCGAAGTTGGCCGCGAGTTGCAAATCTTTGCGCTGTGGCGCGCTGGTTCATCTTAACGGCGAGTTAGTTGAAGCAACCGGCCCGCACATCGGGACGTGGCGCAGTTCGTTGAGTCGCACCGATTCTGGCAACGGCGCCTGCGAGCTTCTCTATCTGAAAGAGATGGAGCTTCTCTCAGCCGATGCGGTCGTGAACAAATCGCGATTCGTCCGGCGCTGAAGGCAAAACTGGCTTTATCGACCGACGTGCCAGTGTGGAGCTGACAGAAAACCGCTCGCAATAATTCGAGAAGAACTCCTGTTCGTGTTCCGGTCGCAGACCAAATTGCGCCGGCTCATAACGATGAAATCCGTGTAGATCGCGTGGCTGCTTGGCCAGAACATCGCGCATCCGGATTTCTGCAGGAGCGGAAAACGGCCAGCCGAAGTATTCGTAAACACAGCGTACTGTGCCGATCGGATCGCGTCGAAGCTCAAGATACGAAACATCGAGAACGCGCTCCGGAGACAATCGGTCACGTTGAAGAAGGAATTTATCGAGCGCGCTGGACCAGTAGTGCAGTGCTTCTTCGCCGATTTTCATTGGATCGACCGCGTCGCTAAAGACGCGACGTAAGATCGTAATCAAACTGGAGACAGAAGTGATCGCTTCGATGGGTGCGCGATGTGTTTGGACGAAGAGCGCGTCGGGATAGGTCGAGAGCAACGTTGGCAAGGCAAACATGTGAGTGGGCGCTTTCAGAACCCAGCGGCGTCTTTTCTTTCGTTCCTGCAAGTGCTGGAGAAAGCGCCGGTGAAAGGCGTAGGCTGGTTGCAAGTCTTGCTCCAAAAACCATTCTCGGTAGCCCGGCACGTTGTACATGGTGTCGAATTGATCGCTCAGAAAAGTCGGGCTCATAAGGCTGACGCACTCCTGCGGCAGGTGCGCACCGACAGGATGGAGTTGCCGGAAATTCGGCGCCATCCACTCGAGACAAGCCAAGTTCTGCGAAGTGCGCCGAATGCGCCGGTGTTTCTCGGCCTTAGTCGGCGGGGAAGGTTCCATCACTTCCCAGGTTAATGGCGCGCGATTCTCCGGATCTACTGAAAGCAAGGTGTGCAAGAAGGTTGTTCCGGTTCGAGGCAGGCCTAGGACAAAGAGGGGAGAGCGGATTTCGTGATTCCCGATCTGAGGATGCAACTGCCGGTCGCGCTGCAGAAAAAGCCGGTTGCGCAAGATGCGGAGAAGGTCGGAACGCAGGGCGATATTTCCGATCACATTCAAGCGCGCGTCTCGCCAGCACGACTCCAGTAGCCGGTTAAGCGGCTCTCGAAAATCGCCGTCGCCGAAATCGTTGAGGCCGGCACGCCGGGTCGCGATCTCGATCAACTCATCCGGGGTGAGACGCCGGCTAACCTTGCCGTTGAACATTGCGCCAAATTTATTGAGGGCGCGGATGGCGATCGGTAAACGAAATCGATCAATACTGGCAGTAGTTTGCATTGAGCCGGATGTTGCGGTTGAGCGGTTGCAGAAAGCAAGCGCAATGGCTTGCATGGGTCAATTGTCTGTCGGCGAAAAAACCGCTCGTGGGATGGAACATAAACTTCCGGGTCTGTGCACCAAGCAGGCTTGACGTCTGTTTATTTTAGGGCCGAGGCAACAGTCTCTCCGGAGGGACATGCCTCTGCATGTCCCAGACGCGCAAGCTCGTCCCTCCGCTTCACTGCAGGTTTGCGTACCGCGCCTACCCGTTTCATTGTTTATTCATGGAATCGCAAAAAGCGACGTTTGGCGCTGGCTGTTTTTGGGGAGTCGAAGAAACCTTTCGTAAACTAAAAGGCGTGACCGATGCAGCTGTCGGGTACGCTGGCGGAACGAAGGAAAATCCGACTTACGAAGATGTCTGTACGGACCAAACCGGACACGCCGAAGTCGTGCAGGTGGAATTTGATCCTGCCAAAATATCCTATCGCGAATTGCTCGACGTTTTCTGGGCCAATCACAATCCCACGACATTGAATCGGCAGGGACCGGACGTGGGCACTCAATATCGTTCCGTTATTTTTTATCATTCGCCTGAGCAAAAGGCGGCTGCCGAAGAATCAAAGGCGGCATTGGCAAAAAGTGGACGATTCAACCGGGAGATTGTCACTCAGATCGAATCGGCCCCGAAATTCTTTCGGGCTGAAGAATATCACCAGCGTTACCTGGAAAAGCGCGGCCTATCGCACTGCGCGATTTGATGGCCGAAGCTGAGAGGGGCCCGGTGTCGCGACCTAATAGAGATGAGCGAGCCACTGACGGTCCGAGGCGGACTGGCGTGCCTCCGAGGTTAGGAAACCGCGAGATCATCCGTACGAAAACATTTGCGACTGAAGCCGCGAATTTCATTCTGCAACGGGCACGCGAGGCGCTCGATACGCGAGGCGAATTCCGGCTTGCCCTTTCCGGCGGAAATACACCGCGAGCAGTTTATTCGGAAATGGCGAAGCGTGAGACACCCTGGGAAAAATTTCGGTTTGCTTTCAGCGACGAACGTTGTGTGCCGCCGGACAATGAAAAGAGCAATTTCCGGATGGCGAATGAAGCGCTGTTTCGGCCTGCGTCGGTGCCGGAGTCATCGATTCTTCGAATGCGCGGTGAGATCGATCCGCTGCATGGGGCGGACGAGTATCAGGGATGTCTGGATACCTTGGCCGCGAAGCGCGATGAAAAAATTTACCAGCACGATTTGGTTTTGCTTGGACTGGGTGATGATGGACATACCGCTTCGCTTTTTCCTAATACCGAGGCGCTGTTGGAAACCGAGCGGTGGGTCGCGGCCAATTACGTTCCAAAAATGGATTCGTGGCGGCTAACATTCACCTTCCCACTAATTTTTGCGGCGCGAGACGTTTGTTTTCTTATCGGTGCAAATAAAGATCCAAAATTAATCGAGCGCGTGTTTTCTGGCGATCTTGCCCTGCCGGCCGCGCACGTCGACCAGAATGCGAAACAGGTGACGTGGATTATCGAACAGTAATCGTGATGCCACTATTCTAAAATCCGCAGGATGCAGACGGTCATTGTCACTGGATCATCCGGCCTCATTGGTTCAGAAACAGCAAAACACTTCGCACAAGATGGGCTCCGTGTGGTTGGGATCGACAATGACATGCGCGCGCAGTTTTTCGGGCCCGAGGCTTCAACCAAGACCACGCGTGATGAGTTAGTAAAAAAGCTACGCGAATATGAACATCACGAAATCGATATTCGCGATGTCAACGCGATCAATGCCCTCTTCAGCAAACATCGGGGCAAGATTCGCGCAGTCGTCCACACCGCGGCCCAGCCCTCACACGACTGGGCAGCACGCGAACCGCAAACGGATTTCACGGTTAACGCCAACGGCACCCTGAATTTACTTGAGGCGGCACGGCAAAACTGCCCGGAATCGCCATTCGTTTTCACATCGACGAACAAAGTTTATGGCGACACTCCCAATCGCCTGGCATTGCGGGAACTGAAGACCCGCTGGGAAATCGAGCCCGGTCATGAATATGAACAGGGGATTCCAGAAACAATGAGTATCGATGCGACGAAACATTCTCTTTTCGGTGCTTCGAAGGTCGCCGCCGATGTCTTGGTTCAGGAATACGGCCGCTATTTTGGAATGCCGACTGCTTGCTTCCGAGGCGGTTGCCTGACTGGACCGGCGCATGCCGGAGCGGAGCTGCACGGTTTCCTTGCCTACCTGATGAAATGCTGCGTTATCGGCCGGCCGTATCGCGTTCTCGGTTACAAAGGCAAACAAGTGCGCGATAACATCCATAGCTTCGATTTGGTGGAAACATTTGCCGCCTTTGTCGACAGGCCGCGCGTGGGAGAAGTCTACAACATGGGTGGCGGCCGGTTTTGCAACTGTTCAATGCTGGAAGCGATTTCGCTTTGTGAAGAAATAAGCGGCCGGAAGCTCACCTGGCATTACGAGGAGATTAATCGCATCGGCGATCACATCTGGTGGATTAGCGATGTGCGGAAATTTCAATCACATTATCCGCAATGGAAATTCCGTTACGGTTTGCGCGAAATTCTTGAGCAGATCTTTCGCGCGATGCTGTAGCCGCGGTCGTGACGGCTGCTGCAGCCATGGCCCCAGATCGCTTTCAGCTTGAACCCATTTTAACGTTCTTAACGTGTCAACGCCTCAATACTGTTCGCCTTCGTCTTTTTTCGACGGCACGACGCGATCTTTGATCGCGTAGGCATGCATGGCGACTCCGATCCAATAGAACACTGCCATCCCGAGACCGAACCCGGCGCTGGCGACCGCGGCGATGCCGGCGAACCCGAGAACAATCAGAGTACCGATGGCGAATAAAAGTCCAATACCACGGTAACCCTTATAAACGTGGCCCAACCCCGGCACGATGCTGAGCAGCGCCGCCATCGCATCGCTCGCCGTGCCCTCCGCGGTCTCTTCTCGCTTCCAGCCACACTGGTCACAGGCATTCGAGCCGGCTGGCAGCCGCTGGCCGCAATTCGGACACAACATTGTGTCCGCTGTTTGAGTCGAAGGGGCGTCGGTGTATTCCATCGAATCAAATAAGACTCACAAGAGATGCGGCAGCGTCAAGCAAACTCGCTTCCAAATTTCTGCCGCCTTGGCAAACTCATGGTGTGACTGCCTTGCAAAAAATCGTCGAGTACTGCGATTCCTACCTGCGAATTGGGGAAATTCAGGATTACGAGAACGCGCTCAATGGCGTGCAGGTTGAGAACTCCGGGACCGTAAAAAAAATCGCGGCGGCGGTGGATGTCTCGACCCGTGCACTACAGGAAGCGGCAAAATGCGGAGCAAATCTGCTGATTGTTCATCACGGAATGTTCTGGCCCGGACTACGTCCGGTGACAAGAGCGCTGCGTCGACAACTGAAGCTCGCCTTCGAAAACGACATAGCGATTTATAGTGGCCACCTTCCACTCGATCTGCATCCTGAGATTGGAAACAACGTACTGGTAATGCGTGCACTTGGCTTTGAAAACTCTGAGCCGTTCTTTGAAGAAAAGGGATCATTACTGGGACGCCGCGCATCGGTTGACATCGCGCTGGAGGAATTAGTGGAGCGATTGGAAAAGGCGGTTGCTGGTTTCGTGAAAACCATCACCTTTGGCCCGAAAACCGTTCGACATCTTGGCGTCATCACAGGTGCCGCTGGCAGCGAGATTGAGCGGATCGCTGGGGAAGGAATTGATACGTTCATTAGCGGCGAAGCGCCACATTGGGCCGCGATCGCCGCCGCGGAAATGGGGCTCAATCTTTTGCTCGCCGGCCACTACGCGACCGAAACGTTTGGCGTCAAAGCGCTAGCCGCGCATGTCGCCGGGAAATTCCAACTTAATTGGCAATTCGTCGATCTGCCAACCGGTCTTTAGGTATAAAGTCCCACGAATAGCTTGCACTACTGAAGGTGGGTCGAGCAGTGGCGGTCCGGCTCGGACCTCGATGTTATAGATTGTAAAGAAGTGTTGGAGACACCACCTTAGGATTACAATGGATCGCGCGAAACCTGCTCTTTACCGCCAGGTCGCACCCTGATATCAACCGCCGACAATGTTTCTCCGATTATTGATAATTCAAATCGCCGTGGCTGGTTTTCTTGCCGTAAGCCAGGCGATTGCCGTTGAGGAACAAGCTCGAGGGTGGGGATCCGCCTGGATCGTTCCACATTCGGCAGAGGAAAGAGTTGCTCGCGAACGCTCCGACCGGCTGGAGAAAGCGGTCAATGCCCAGGACTGGGCGACGGTAGCGAAAATTCTTGAGGAGCTCGAACCGACAAGTCCGAAATCGTGGGAATTGCAATCGATCGAAGGGTACGTCGCTACCCTTCGCCATCTTTATTTGGAAGCTGTTACTTATTATGATCGTGCGCTGACATTCCTCCCGCAATCAAATGGAATCGAAGGGTCAAAATTGTACGTCGATCGCGCCACCGCCCAGGCGCTGAATGGTTCCTATCACGCTGCGCGAGTAGATTTGGAGAAAGCAATCGCACTCGATAAAAGTAATCTTCTCGCCCATAACAACTACGCGTGGCTGCTGGCCACTTGTCCAGACGACAGCGTGCGCGATGGCCAACGTGCCGTGAAACATGCGCGCGGGGCTAGCGAGACTCTCAAGCATGGCAGTCCAATGGTCCTCGATACTCTGGCCGCGGCCGAGGCGGAAATCGGGGATTTTCGCTCGGCGGTCAAGGATGAAAAGCGTGCCCTCTCGTTGGCCAAGGGTGATCGCAGCCTTTATAGTCAGCATCTGCAAAGTTACATGATGGCCAATCCCGTACGCGAAGCGCCAGAACCGCCCAAAACTCCCGCATCACTAAAGAAATCCTAGTCGCGTTTGTGAAGATAAAGACTTATCTAACGATTCTTATGCTGACCGGAGCAATACTTCTCCTGAGTGGCCGCGCTTTGCTGGCGAAGGAGAGACGCGCCCCTCTGCCTTCACTGCCCGGCTACATTGCAGTCCCAGTCCACTATAGTCACTGGAATAAAATGATGATGGAAGCGGTTGTGAATGGACAACGGGCCCGGTTCTTTGTCGATACCGGCGCCGGTTATAGTATCCTTGACGCTGGCCGCGCCCGCTCACTCGGCGTCTCACCGGTGGGAGCGGATTCGCCCTATGGCGAATTTGCCAACTTAAATGGCGAGAGATATCGCGTCGGCTATCTCAATAGCTTGCGCGCGGGAGCTATGGATTTCGGCAGCGGACCGATGGCCTTGTTCCAGCCAGCCAACGAAGACGCTGCCTTGAATTCACGCGTTAACGGCGAGAATGAGGACGGTATTATTGGCGCGGACATCCTGACACACTACAAATCGGTCATCAATTGCTATACCAAAACGATTTTCTTTAAGACAAGTTCCTCCGAGCGTCTGCATGTTGCGCGCTTTGCCGCATCACAAAATTTCATCAGGATCCCGCTCCGCGAGGAGGTCAGCCGCGCATTCACCATCCCAGCTTTCATTAATGGTCATCCCTGTCGTCTGCTGGTCGACACTGGGGCCTTTATCACCACCTTTGATCTGAAACGCGCAAAAGAGTTTGGGCTTTCTTTTAACGGCACGAGAATGAACGGTAGTTTTGCTGACGGTATTTCACGGCGGGTGGCAATCGGAAACGTCGCGAATCTCAGGATTGGTGACTACCAGGTGCCGCCACAAAGACTCGCCGCTTCGATGTTGCCGGATTTCGCGCTCGATCAAGGCCAGGGGAAAATCGCCGGGATTCTGGGGATGGAATTGCTCGCTGCTAATCACGGTATCATCGACTTTGAGAGCATGAGCCTGTTCGTGAAGTAGCAGTTTTCATTTTCCAAAGCGCGCGAGTCTGATTCCTTCTTGCGCATGACCGTTCCCGACAACCGGCGGCTGAGTACGCGGGCGACTGGTATTGTCGGCCTGGCCGTCCTCTGCAGCCGCGTGCTAGGGCTGATTCGCGAGCAAATTTTTGCCGGCTTATTCGGCGCCGGCAAAAACCTCGATGCGTTTTTGATGGCGTTCCGGCTGCCGAATTTGTTGCGCGATTTGTTTGCCGAAGGGGCGCTTTCCACCGCCTTCATCACGACGTTCTCGGGGAAGATCGCAAAGGAAGGGGATGAATCGGCCTGGCGACTGGCGAACAAAGTCGCGACGCTGACCGCAGTTTTCATGAGCGTGGTCACGCTTCTGGGAATCGTTTTCGCGCCGCAACTGGTCGATCTTCTGACGTGGTGGAGCTGGCCGCCGGATAAAACCGCGCTCACCATTTTGCTAACGAGAATTATGTGGCCGTTCATGCTGCTCGTCTCGCTGGCGGCGCTGGTCATGGGAATGTTGAACGCGAAACATATCTTTGGCCCGCCCGCCATGGCGTCGAGCTACTTCAATCTCGGCTCGATCATCAGCGGCGTCGCCATTGGCTGGTGGCTCGATCCGCGCTTCGGCGCGCGCTCGCTGACCGGCCTCGCCATTGGCACGCTCATCGGCGGGTTGTGGCAATTAACGGCACAGTTTCCATCATTGCGGCGCGTTGGCTACAGGTATTGCGCAGACTTTCAATGGCGCGACCAAGGCGTCCGTACTGTTCTTACCCTGATGGCCCCGGCCGTGATCGCGGCCAGTGCCGTGCAGGTGAATGTGCTGATCAACAGCGGATTCGCCGCCAGCCTCGGCAATGGGCCGGTGAGCTGGCTCAACATCGCGTTTCGTTTGATGCAATTGCCGCTCGGCATTTTCGGTGTCGCCATCGGCACCGTCACACTTCCGCTGGCTTCGAAAAGTGCGGCCCTGGGAAATCTCGATGAATTTCGCGGTATTCTTGCCAGCGGAATGCGCTTGGCGTTTCTGCTGACCATCCCCTCGGCTATTGGACTGGCGATGCTGGCATCGCCCATCATCAGCGTGATTTATCAACATGGCCGGTTCACGGCCGAGATGACCCGACAGACTGCGGGCGCGCTGCAATTCTACGCCGTTGGCTTGGTCGCCTATTCCGCGTTGAAAGTTTTAACCCCAGCGTTCTATGCGATCGGCAAACGCAACACCCCAATGCTCGTTAGTTTCTTGGCGATTGGAACAAATCTTTTTTTGAACTGGCTCTTTACTTTCCGGCTGAGATGGGGTCATCGCGGCCTGGCGTTTTCCACCAGTATCGTCGCCACCATCAATTTTCTTTTGCTCTACGCGCTGATGTGGCCGCAGACACGCGGGCTGGAGAGTCGCCGCATGTTCATTGCGCTGGCTAAGATTTGCCTGGCTGCGGGATTGATGGCGCTCGTTTGCTGGGCGGCGAATTACTGGTGGCTCGATGCCTGGGAAGACCTGCGTTTTGTCAAGAAACTTTGCGCCCTCCTGGGCACAATTGTCGTTAGCGCCGCAATATTTTTTGGCACCGCGTTGCTACTGGGGGTGGATGAATTGCGCGATGTTTTCGATCTGGTGAAGCGCCGCCGTGGTAAGGGCGATTGAAACAATCGACCCTACCGGAGCGCTTGGTCCAGGTCCTCGATCAAATCATCCGGATGCTCGAGACCGATCGAGCAACGTAGCAAACTTTCCGGCGATTTGGAGCCCGGTCCTTCGATTGAGGCGCGATGTTCGATCAAGCTTTCCACGCCGCCGAGGCTGGTCGCACGCGTGAAAACGTTCGTCTTTGCCGCGACCTGCATGGCCACGATCCGTCCCCCTTTTGCTTCAAACGAAAGCATCCCGCCAAACATCAATGCGCCCGCACTCGCAAAGGCAATGTCTTCATACCACGCAAAACCAGCCAGCAATCAAAAGGTGAGGGGACTGCGCCGCCGGTATACTGGATCGTGCGAACACGCTCGAAAAAATCATCGTTCCGTTTGGCGATGACAATTCCGCCCATTACATCACAATGGCCGCCAAAATATTTTGTGGTGGAATGGAAAGTGAAATCGGTCCCGAGCTCTAATGGTCGCTGGATGATTGGCGCCCAAGTGTTATCGCAAACAGAAATAACGCCCGCTTTACGAGCGATCTGCGCAACGGCCGCGACATCGACAATTTTCAAAAGTGGGTTGGATGGTGTTTCCATCCAAAGAAGTCTGGTGTTTGGCCGAAGCGCTTTTTCCACCGCCGCCAAATCGCTCATGTCCACGAAATCCGTTTCCAGTTTCCAACGCAGAAACACATCGCTTAGCAAGCGGCTGGTCCCATAATAAGCATCGACGTGCGCGACTATATGGTCGCCGGGGGCGAGCGCGGCAAACAAAGCCATTGCCGTCGCCATGCCGCTGCCGAACGCCGCCGCGGCGGCTCCGCCTTCAAGCGGGCTCACTCCGTCCTCCAACGCTTTGCGATTCGGATTATCATTGCGCGAGTACATGAACCCGCGCGAATAGGTTCCTTCGACATCGCGCTGAAACGTGGTTGAGAGATGAATCGGCGCCGCGACTGCGCCGGTTGCGGGGTCGATCTCGTGCCCGGCATGAACCGCGAGCGTTTCCACGTGAACTTTACGCCAATCTTTCATAACGAGCGCAATCTAGGCAGTGCGCCAGTAGCTTGCCAAATCTTTCACTAGCGGAGGTCAGGCTGGAAGCCTAACCTCCAGAAGCCGCGGATTCGATTTGACGAGGGCCCTGAGCAAGCGCAAATACCAGATTTCCATGCGCCTTTTTCAGGCGCCTTCACAGATTTATGATTTCCGCCTTGGGCATCTACGAAGACGACGTTTTTAAGATGGCGTGCGAGCAGTTCCGCATCATCGCCGACTACCTGGAAATTCCCGCTAGCCACCGCGAGCGCCTGATGATGCCCAAGCGTGCCATCGCCGTAACGCTCCCGGTGCACATGGACGATGGCAGTACGAAGACGTTCCAGGGTTATCGTGTCCAACATCACCTTACGCTTGGTCCAACCAAAGGCGGGACTCGTTTCGCACCTGATCTTTCCATGGGAGAAACCGCGGCGCTGGCCATGTGGATGAGTTGGAAATGCGCCCTCAATGGTTTGCCTTACGGCGGCGCCAAAGGCGGCATCGCCTGTGATCCGAGTAAGCTTTCGCGCGCCGAATTGGAAGCGGTCTCGCGCCGTTACATGCAGGAAATGATTCCATTCGTCGGTCCTCACACCGACATCATGGGTCCGGACATGGGAACGAACGAACAGGTAATGGCATGGTTCATGGATACCTATTCGGTTTATCAAGGGTACGCCGTGAGCGAAATCGTTACTGGCAAACCGGTTTCGATCGGGGGCACCGAAGGCCGGCGCGAATCGACCGGGCGTGGCGCCGTCTATCTGATCGAACGCGCGATGGATTTGTTAAAAATGGATCCGACTGAGTGCACCGCGATTATCCAGGGGTTCGGCAACGTCGGATCGGTCGCAGCGTTGTCGCTCGCGTTAAAAACGGGGATCAAGGTCGTTGGCATCAGCGATGCCAGCGCGGCAATTTACAACCCGAAGGGAGTCGACGTGAAGGCGGCGGAGCAACACGTCTTGAAAAAGGGGAATCTGCGCGCTTTCAATCAAGACGATCACATCGATCCTAACGAGTTGTTGGTGCAAAAGTGCGATGTCCTCGCGCCCTGCGCGGTCGATCGCGTAATCACGGAAAAAAACGCGGCCAAGTTGCAATGTCGCATTCTTGCAGAAGGCGCGAATGGGCCGACTACGCCGGAAGCGGACAGGATTCTCGATCAACGATGGGCCGATCTCTTTGTTATTCCCGATATTTTATGCAACGCGGGCGGGGTCATCGTTTCCTACTTCGAGTGGGTCCAAGGCTTACAGGCGTTCATGTGGAGCGAAACGGAAGTGACCGATAAGCTTTTCCGCATCCTGGAACATTCCTTTACTCAGGTCATCCGACGGGCGAAGGCGCACAAAATTTCGCATCGGATGTCGGCCATGGCGACTGGGGTGGAGCGCGTGATGAAGGCCAAAGGCACACGCGGTTTGTTCCCGTAAGGCAGCACGATGGCGGGCCTCGCCGCTTCATTGCGCGCATTACTCGCGCACTCGATCGATTACGCCGGTATGTTTCCGCCGTGTCAGCTCGAGCTCGAACCGGCCTTGAAGAATCAGGCGGACTATTTGCGCGCGCCCGATGCGTGGATGCTGAGCGCGTTCGTTCTGCCGGTCGATCAATTCGCCTCTGCCAAACAAGTGCTTTCGGATTTTGATCCACTTCATCCGCTGCGCGTATCCGCACTTGGCTCAAAGACAGAGAGCGCGGGAGCGTTTCGGGAAGCGCTCGCCCGGACAAACGTAGCTGTTCGTTCGCTATCGGCGCACAATGTCGATCTCGTGTCAGTGACCCAGCTGGAAATGTTTTTGCCTCGCGATGTCGATGTACCGTTGCTGAATGAAGCCGGGTCAATTTTGGGAACCTTGCCTGTTTTTTGGGAAGCGCCGCCTGATCGCGCCGAACAAACCATCGCGGCGGTTGCCGAAATTAATTCGAATGCCGACGCGCCAACGTTTGGTTACAAGTTGCGCACCGGCGGCGTAACAGCTGATGCATTTCCGACTTCAATGCAGATCGCACAGGCACTGGTCACGCCGGCTACTCACCAGGTCCCGATCAAGTTCACTGCTGGCCTGCATCATCCGCTCCGGCAATATCGCGACGAAGTGCAGACGAAAATGCACGGCTTTCTCAATGTGCTTGGGGCTGCCATTCTGGCGGCGGAATATAAATGGGATACGAACCAAACGGCGCTCATGCTGGAAGATGAAAATGCAGATTCGTTTTCATTTACTGACGAATTTTTCGCGTGGCGCGATTGGAAAATCGATACCGGTCGACTGCAATATCGACGGAAGTTCGTGACGTCATTCGGCAGCTGTAGCTTTGACGAGCCAGGCGAAGATTTGCGCGCGCTTGGATTGTTGTAGGTGCGGCCGTCGGCTGCGGCCGAAAGCTGTAGCGGGCGTTCGTGTCGGGCCCTTCTGTGCGCATTTTGTTTGCCGGCAATCGACAAGCAAGATGCTTGTCGGCCGAGACAGCCTGGAAGGCAATCTTCCTTTTGAGCTAACCAGTTTACGTGGTTGCGTCGATACAGTCTGTTGGAAGTTAGGCATCTTGCCTGACTCGGCCGGCGGGCTTCCAGCCTGCAGGATTCATCGGCAACATGCCGATGCAACAGGATTGGCGTTTCACAGAAACGCCCTACAATTGCGCAAATGCCGCTCCAATCCTTCATTGACGTTTCGCAAGAATCGGATTTTCCGATTCAGAATTTGCCTTACGGAATTTTCAAACCGCACCAGGGCAGCCCACGCGCAGGCGTCGCCATCAGTAATTTAATTCTCGATCTTTCGCTTCTCGAAGAGCTTGGTCATTTTCGTGATGTAGCTGCCGCCGTCTCTGGCGGCAGAAATGCATCACGAATTTTTTCGGGTGATTCGCTTAATGCCTTCATGGCATTGGGTCGCCCGGCTTGGAAGAAAACGCGCGAGATTTTGCAGAACCTGCTCTCAGCCGAGAGTAGCACGTTACGCGACGACGCAGAACTACGCGCACGGCTGTTCCACAAACAAGGTGAGGTGACGATGCAACTGCCGGCGCGCATCGGCGACTACACCGATTTTTATTCCTCCTATTACCACGCCCACAATGTCGGCAGCATGCTGCGCGGTCCGGAGAACGCGCTCATGCCAAACTGGAAGTGGTTGCCGGTCGCATACCACGGGCGCGCCAGTTCAGTTGTCGTTAGCGGCACCGAGGTGAAACGACCGAGGGGGCAAACGAAGCCACCAGATTCAAGCAGTCCGGTTTACGGCCCGAGCAAGAGCCTGGATTTCGAATTGGAAACGGCCTTCTTCATTGGCCCCGGCAATTCGCTTGGTCAGCCTGTTTCCATCGATCACGCCGAGGACCACATCTTTGGAATCGTATTGATGAACGACTGGAGCGCGCGGGACATTCAAACCTGGGAGTACCAGCCGCTGGGTCCGTTTCTGGCGAAGAATTTTTGCACCAGCATCTCGCCTTGGGTAGTCACGTTGGAGGCGCTGGAGCCGTTTCGCAAAGCCCCACCGGCACAGGATCCTCCGCCCCTGTCGTACTTGAATCGCGCAGCTGATTTCACATTCGACATTCAACTCGAAGCGCGATTGCAAACCGCGAAAATGACCCAACCGCAAACCATCACCCGCACAAATTTCCGAAACCTTTACTGGAGTATTGCGCAACAACTCGCACATCACACGGTCAATGGTTGCAATCTTCAAACGGGCGATCTGTTGGCGAGTGGCACGATCAGCGGGCCGACTGAAGACTCGCGCGGTTGCATGCTCGAACTGACGTGGCGCGGGGCGAATCCGCTGCAACTTTCGAGCGGCGAAATCCGCAAATGGCTCGAGGATGGCGATGCTCTTTCAATTACTGGCTATTGCCAGGGCGACGGCTACCGGATTGGCTTCGGTGAAGTGAACGGACGCATCATCAGCGCGTGATAAAATTCGCGCGCTTTATTTCCTGGATTGGCCATCCTTTGGTTTTTGTCGCGGCGTCGGTCGCCGTTGTGGTGGGGACGCAACTTGGATTGCACACCGGTTTGCCCATTCTCCTGGCCTTACTCCTCAGCACTCTCGTTCCAACGGCTATCCTACTTCTTTCGGGAGTTCGTTCCGGACGATGGAGTGATGCTGACGTTTCTGTCCGGAAGGAGCGACAACATTTCTTCCCGTGGGCAGTCCCGTTTTCGTTAGCTGGAGTCCTCGTGATGTATTTGATTCACGCCCCTGCCTACATCGTTCGCGGAGGAATCGTCACGCTCGCGCTCTTCCTCGCCTCATGGATCGTTAATTGTTTCCTGAAATTGTCGCTTCATGCCCTGTTCGCTTTTTATTGTGCGATCATCCTGTTTCGAGTCGGGGCAGGTTGGGGGACGATCGCGTTTCTTCTCGCCATTCTGGTGGCGTGGTCGCGATTATTCCTGCACCGCCACACTCCGATTGAAGTAATTGCCGGAATTGCGCTCGGGCTGATCGGAGGATTTGTCATTGGCTGGCGGTGAACTGCAAATGACTAAAGGCGGCCACGCCAGTCCGAAGGCTGGGCCCGCCAGGATTCGAACCTGGGACCAAGGGATTATGAGTCCCCTGCTCTAACCGCTGAGCTACAGGCCCGTATTTTCGAATTTGAAAGTAGCGTGTTTCCATCGTCGACGAAACGCTAAACTGGGGAGCGCCGCGCTGTTATGCCAGTCCGGCTCGGAGCGGCCAAAATTTTTTGGGCACGACGCCGCGTGCCCCTTCAGACAAAGCAATTCTCGGATCAAGTGAACTTCGAATTGCGAATTACTGATTGCGGACTTCAATGGCGCGTGCAGCGTCGGCTGGCGTTCTCAGCGGAAATTATTTTTATCAGCGCGCTGATTCTCGTTACACGGTGTGCGAACTACGGTGACGTTTTCTTTGGCAGGCAAATCAATTTTATCGATGCCGATTGTTATGCGCGAATGACGCGGGCCCGGATTTGCTTTGAACAGCCGGGCACCATTGTCAGACGACATGATTTTGAAAATTTTCCGATCGGAACTTCTCCGCACACCACGGCGCCGCTCGATTATCTCATCGCAGCGACCGCGACGCTGCTGAAGCCGTTGAGCAACAATGCACTCGATCTTGCCGGCGCAGTTGTATCTCCACTGCTGTCAATTGCATTGGGAATTTTTCTCTGCTGGTGGACCCGAAGCGTGCCGATTCGATTTCGTTGGGGACTCCTAGTTCTCTACGCGCTGAGCCCGATCTTGGCGCATGGATTTGCGCTTGGTCGGCCCGATCACCAGGCGCTGTTGATTACATTGATTACGCTCGCGCTTTGCGCGGAATGGAGCTTGGCACGCGAACCATCAAAATCGTGGAGCATTGTCAGCAGTGTCAGCTGGGCCATGGCGCTTTGGGTATCGCTTTATGAGCCAATTGTTTTGCTCGCGATAGTACTGGCATTTCGGCGGCGCGCTCTGTTTATCCGCGAACGACGGATCGGGTGGATTGTTTTCGCCGGGATACTCGCAGTCGCGTTCATGATTGAACGACGAATTCCGCATTGGCCGCGTCGCGAATTCGCCGGCGCCCTGAGGAACTGGAGCGGTACCATCGGAGAATTGTCCCACGTCTCGTTAGAGAATCCGATTTGGTTTGGCTGGTGTGGCTGGCTGGTTTTGCTCGTGCCGCTTCTGTTTTGGCCAATACGGGACCGCAGTACGCCGTGGTTCTTGAAAGCACTGTTAATCGCGACGTTCGGGCTGACCATCTGGCAGGCGCGCTGGGCTTACTTCTTTGTCATGATTTTCGCGATGACGCTTCCGGAGCTCTTGTTGGTGCTGCGCAAGCCGATACTTGCAGCGGCGATATTTACCATCGCGTTATTTCCTATCGCGCAATCATGGGATGGCATGTTTACCGACGAAGAGTTGGTGCGACGCATGGAGAACCGGGTCGAGATGGTCGAGCTACACGCGATCGCTTCGCAATGCGACGAGCCATTCCTGGCGCCATGGTGGTTTTCGCCCGCGCTCAGCTATTGGTCGCGCCAACCGGGAGTTGGCGGGAGCTCGCACGAAGCCATTGAAGGAGTGGTTGAAAGTGCCAAATTTTTTGGAACGCTAAACGCGGAAGAAGCGGCGCAAATATCAAAACTACAGAAGGTTACATGGGTGATTGCATACGACGCAGATCGCCTCGCGCGAAATTCTGCGCCGATTCTGGAACACCCAGTTTCCCCGAACGCTTTTTGTTACTTGCTCGATCGTCGACCCAGTGAAGTGCCGCCTTTTTTGCAGCTCATGGCGCAGACCGGGCGCTTCAAACTTTTTCGCGCGTTAAATCCATAAAAAATGTAATTTTCCACGGTAAGAGTTTGACATCACGGAACCGAGTCACAATACTGTTGTGTGTTAAAGAAATTCATCCCGCAAAAGCCCGTCTCGTCCATTGGGGAGGGCCCGCTAAATGCTGGGAATGAGGAAAACAGTCGGGTCGCCTACCGCGAGGAAAGCAGAAAATCAACGTTAACCGAGCATCCAAAATATATGGCAGAACACAATGGCAAAGACGTTCTTTCGAGCGACGTCGAAATCAAAGGCTCAATTAAGTTTCAGAAGGAACTTCTGATCGATGGAAAGGTCGAGGGCGAGATTAACTCGGATGGCGTCCTGACCATCGGTGAGAACGCCGACATCCGCGGCGAAATCAAAACCAAGTCGATCACGGTTTACGGTAAGGTGCAGGGCAATATCACTGTAGGCGAACGCTGCGAGCTGAAATCGCGATGCACGTTGCAGGGCGATTTGAAAGCAGCGCGTCTCGTGATTGAGGAAGGGGCTACCTTCATTGGGAAATCGGAAGTCACCAGTGGCACCGGCATTGGCGGGAATTCCCAGAGTTCCAAGGCGGCGCACACGCGCCCGGACGTGATTCGTCACGAGGAGCCCGTAAAGGCAGCCTTCGGGGCACGGGCATAAGTTAAGCTTCTCAAAGCGAGACCGTGGCAAAGTCGTCGCCTGTTAAAGTCAGTGTGGAATGTCCACATTGCGGCTTTAAACAGGATGAATATGCCGCCGCGAAAAGTACGATGTGTCGCCAGTGCGGCTCGCACTTTTCGCCTTCTGCTCCCAAGCCCGCGCCGAACGTAGCGCCACAGCCTCGGCTTGACCCCAGGCGTGAGGTGGCTCCGCCAACTGCTTCGTTAAAGCAGCGGTTTGATTCGCTGTGGAAAAGCAAACGTACCCGTGTCATCGAGTGCTTCGATTGCCATCGAAAACAGGAGGTGAGCGGCGTGGCTACTTCGACGATTTGCCCGTCGTGCAGCGCTCACATCGACCTGAGCGATTACAAAATCGCGACCAGCTTTAGCCGTTCTATTCGGACCACAGGCGAGGTACATGTGACGGCGAAGGGTGATTTAAGCAGCAGCAGTGTTCGCTGTAGCCGTGCCGTTATCGAAGGAAGATTGCGCGGTAACCTGGATTCCGGCGGATCGATCATCATTTATGCCTCGGGGAAAATTCCGGGGAAACTCTCCGCCTCTGAAATGGTCATCGAAAAGCGGTCCCAGGTACAATTTTTCCGAAGAGTTCGGGTAGCGAACATTGAGATCCGTGGCCGGATGTCGGGAGAAATTGTGGCGGATGGCTTAGTGACGATCCGGAAGTACGCCGTTCTGGAAGGCGACGTCACAGCCAGAGCGATTAATGTAGAGAAGGGCGGCGCTTTTTCCGGTCAGCTTATCATCGGCAAAAGAGGTTTACAGCAAGCGGAATTGCTCCCCCCTGAGGAAACGGCTGGTGCGAACGAGCCTGAAAAAGCAATCGGTCTTGCGCGGCCCATGCCTGCGACGTAGATCGCTTCATGCAGAAGCTGCACCCCCGCAGTCCGTACGAAAAACTTGGCGGCTACGTGCATTTGCCGCGGTTGATCGATAAGGCACGGTTACATCGCAAAGGTTTGCTCAACGGTTACAATTACAAAACCGTCGGGTTCGACAAACATCTTCTCGCCTT
>QHPU01000150.1 GCA_003219175.1 Verrucomicrobiota bacterium
CGTTTCGGATTTCAATTCGATCCACGTTGGCGTTGCCGAGGCCGATTTGCGCAGCCGCTTCCACGTGGACCGCCCGTTGGGCAAGGGGCGGCAAACTGGCACGTTGGCGCCATTCGTCGATTTTTTTCAGTGCCACGGTATCGATGGCGACAGGATCACGGCTGGCATAGATGGTGGCGTGGTGGAGTTGAAAGTTCGGATAAGCCACCGGGCCGCCAGCGTATTCGGCGATCAATCCGTCCATGATATTGAGGACGACTTTGTTTGAGATCACCGGCTCTCGGTAAATTTCAGCAAGGCTGGAAGCCCCAAACCGTGGGTTTTGTGTGAACCGCCTCCAATTATCCAAGTTCGGAACGGTCATATTATAAATGCAACCGGCAATACCGTTTGTTTCGCTGTCGCTCATGACTGGAACGTTGATGACTTTGGTGACCTCGCTCGTCAGCACACGCGCCAAGTGACTTACGCTGCTGGTGTTTTCTGTGTCTGATAGCAGCACCACCGTGCGTCCGATGTATTCGTAGTCGCCCCAAATCAATTTGCCTAGGATCGGTGCACTTACGACGACTTTGGGATCATAGCCGTCGCGAGGTGCGATGCTGACCAGCCGATAAGGTTCCATTTTGTAACCAGCCTCAGCCGCACCTCCGAGGCTGCGATCCCACACAATGATGCTGTCGCGCCGATGCCCCGCGGCAGCGAGCCCATCGACAATGGCGTTAACGATATCGCGATGGGTGGTAAAGATTTCGCCCCCAACCGCCGAAATTTTTATTCCGATTTTGTCTTTCGGTGAAACGAGCGAGTTCCAGGCACTGGCGATGTCGGGCTGGTTCGTGACCGCTGTCACTAACCGATTCACCATCGCCCGCACGATCGTGGGATCGGTCTTGTAACTTTTGATCGCTGCCGGATTGTGGGCGACGCAGACAACCGACGGCGTGGTGGCCGGTTGTGCTATCTGCGCTGATGCGATTTGAACGGCAACAAATATTTGGCTGAGAACAAGCAGACGCACGAAGAAGATCAGTTTATGAACAGCGCTGCGGCGCACAACTCAGACGCGGTTAGACACCTTTACGTTCATTTCCCATTTTGTGCGCGGATTTGCCCGTATTGCGCATTTTACAAGACCCGTGGTAATTCCGCCGATTTCGCCGCCTTTTGCGACGCACTCGCGATTGAAGCCAAGTACGCAGCGGAAAGAATCTCGTTAAAGCTCGAGACGATTTTTTGGGGAGGCGGGACGCCGACGGTCTTGTCTACTGAGCAGCTCGCGAGTTTACTGCGTTTGTTCGCTCAAACTTTCGACCTGCGTCGAGTGAGCGAGTGGACGATCGAAGCCAATCCGGGCAGCGTTTCCGCGAAAAAGGCGGCAGTCCTGCGCCACGGAGGTATCACGCGCATCAGCCTTGGCATACAAAGTTGGGAAGACGATTTGCTCTACCTGCTAGGTCGCGAACACAATGCCCGGCAAGCGGAAGAATCATTTCGCATTTTTCGCGAGGCTGGGTTCGAAAATATTGGCATCGATCTAATGTTTGCCCTGCCCGGGCAAACCGAAGCGCAATGGCGCGCCTCGCTGGAGAGGACAATCGTGCTCGAGCCTGAGCACATTTCGACTTACTGCCTGACCTACGAAGAAGACACCGAGTTTTTAGCACGCTTTGAACGTGGTGAGTTCCACGCGGAGGACGACACGGAAGCGCGATTTTTCCAGATCGCGATGAGCATGCTCGAAACTGCCGGCTACAAGCACTACGAGATTTCTAATTACGCCCGACCTGGCTTTTACTCACGGCACAATGAAGCGTACTGGCGCGGGGCGGACTACATTGGGCTTGGACCAAGCGCGTTTTCCACGCGCGGAAATGAGCGCTGGCAAAATATCGAGGATCATCGCGAATACGCGCGACGTTTGTCGGCCGGTGAATCGCCGACTGCCTCGATCGAAAAACTGACGAGAGCGATGAAACGAGCGGAGCAGATCGCCCTTGGTTTGCGTTCATACCATGGCGTCCCCGCGAATTTGGTTGCTGCCAGCAATACGAACGATCTGGTCGAAGCAGGGTTTGTTGCGTACAGGAACGGCCGCGTTGTTCTCACCCATGCCGGCAAATTGGTAGCGGATTCGGTGGCGGAAGAGCTCCTGTAGCAACGCTCTTCGAGCGTCCAAAAAACGCGCTGATTCCAGGCCGGGGTTACAAAACATCAACGCCGCCGTAACGTCTTTGCCGTTGAGTAAAGTCCTCCACTGCAGCGAACAAATCTTTGCGGGTGAAATCGGGCCAGAGCTTCGGAGTGACATACATCTCTGTGTAGGAAAGCTGCCAAAGTAGAAAGTTTGAGATGCGCATTTCTCCAGAGGTCCGGATCAGCAAATCGGGATCGGGGTAATAACGCGTGTAAAGATGTTTGCTAAACATCGCGGCATTGATCATCGCTTTGTCGATGTGGCCGGCCTCGATTTCGCGCAGCAAGCTGCGAATGCCGTCAATAATCTCGTCCCGACCCCCATAACTGAGCGCTAGGATTAATGTCAGACCGGTATTATCGGCGGTGCGCTCAATCGATTCGTGCAGCCGCTTTTGGCAACTATCCGGCAAATCAGTCAGTCGGCCGATGGCTTGGAGCCGGACATTTTTCTCGATCAGTTCGGGGGTTTTATCTTTCAGGAATTTTTCGAGTAATCGCATGAGCGCGAATACTTCACTCTTCGGCCGCTGCCAGTTTTCGGCCGAGAACGCGTAGAGAGTGAGATACTGGACCTTTAACTCCCCACAGCCTTCGACGCATTCGCGCACCGCCTCGGCGCCTTGTTCATGCCCTTTGATCCGTGGCAACCCACGCTGCTTCGCCCATCGGCCATTACCATCCATGATGATTGCGATGTGGCGCGGGACAATTTTTACCGCGGCCGCCATCGCTTAAACCACGATCGTCTCGGCGCGTGTTGGACCGACACTGACGATCGACAATTTTGCGCCGGTGAGCTGCGAGATATGACTCACGTAGTCACGAGCAAGTTTTGGCAACTGCGAAATTCTTCGCGCCGATCGGGTGGACTGCTTCCAGCCGCGCATCGTTTCATATATCGGCTCGCAATTGATCCACTGGGTGGAATCGCAGGGTGGGACATCAAGTCGTTTGCCATTGAGACGGTAGCCAATGCAGACCAAAATCGGGTCCACCTTATCGAGTCCAT
>QHPU01000032.1 GCA_003219175.1 Verrucomicrobiota bacterium
GAAGTGTCGGCAACCCATCGACGATAGTTAAGATTTTGTTGCCAGCACGAGTGGCGACGGTCCCGGCGCCTCGAGAGTACGCGCGTCTTTGAATCCGGCTTCCTCGAGCCAGCTCTTGATTTCATTGAAGCTGAAGGTGTCGCCGCGCTCGGTATTAACCAGCATGTTCACGGCGAACATCAATCCATTGAGCGGTTCGGTCCGTTCGTCATTTACCAGCCATTCTCCAATCGCAATGGTAGCGCCGCCCCTGAGCGCAGGAGCCGTTTTCTTGAGTAGCTTGCGACTGCGTTCTTCGCCCTCGCTGTGCAGAATGTGGCCGAGGGTCGCGATATCATAACCGCTCCCCAAATCAGCCTCGAGCAGATCGCCTTCGATGTACTTGAAACGATCGCTCACGCCGAATTTTTGCGTGATTCTTTTGGTTGTCGGAATCATTCCAGCCCAGTCAACCGCAGTCACCTCCACTCGCGGCGATTTTTGGGCGAGGGCAATTCCCCAAATTCCGGAGCCGGCAGCAAGGTCAAGCACGCGCACCGAATTTTTGGCGTCGGCGATTCTCAGGTGGTTAGCCAGCGCCTGGGCTGCGCCGTAACTCATCGGGATAATGTTCTCGACCAATTCAGTGAAAAATTCCGTGCCGGGTCCTTCCAGGTTGCGCGCTTCCACCGGCTGACCAGTGCGAACGATTTCATCCAGCTTCATCCAAAGCTGAATCAGGCGCAGCCGGTTCATGCTGAAGAAACCGGCGAGGGTGCCGGGTTTGTCACGAACGAGAAAATTCTCGCTCTCCGGCGTCAGCGCATATTTCCCGTTACGTTTTGCCAGCAATTCAAGACCGACCAACGCGTTCATGATCGCGCGTAACCCGCGGGTCGAGGCTCCTGTCTCCCGGCTAACTTCGTCAACCGATTTTGGGCCGCGGGCGAGGGTGTCGAAAACTTTATTCGACACCGCTGCGCCAATGATCAAGGGCGGCGCGTAGGCAAAACCAAACTGCATCAAACGTTCGGGAGTGACTTGCGGTTGCTCGTTTTTCGCCATGGAAATTTCGAAATATTGGATTGAAACACCGATTGCGCAGTTCCAAGCAAAAGGCAAAATGCAATCGATGGCGGACGAACCAGCGCGATTAAGAATCGTTTCCTTCGCTATTCATTCAGCGCGCGGACTGATCCGCGATCAAACGACGCGACGCTGGGCGATGTTCATCACGCTCCTCGTCGCCATGTTCATGGTCTTTCTCGGCACCACGTTTCTTCAGCCGCTGCTCTCGCCGCGTCAGCATCCCGGATGGTTCGTGTTTTTCTGGGTGACCTGTGCCTGGTTTACCCTGACGGCTCTTCTTCTCGCATTGTTCGATTTGTTAATCCTGCGCGTACAAGATCGTGCTGGCCGGAAAATTTTGCGCGAAAAACTGAACCGCGAGTGAACCCGTACAAAACGCGTCAGGAAATGGAAGCAGACGAAGCCCGTCTCCTTGCTCCGTTTGCCCAGAAATCAGGCGAATCCCGCGGCCGACAATTTCCTGAGCCATCCCACGCCTATCGGACCGAATTCCAGCGTGATCGTGCTCGGATTATTCACTCGCGCGCGTTTCGTCGTCTCGAGTACAAGACCCAAGTTTTCCTCAACGGTACCGGTGATCATTTGCGCACGCGGCTCACCCACACCATCGAAGTGGCGTCGATTAGCCGCACCATCGCGCGGGCTTTGCGCCTTAATGAAGACTTGGCGGAAGCCATCGCGCTTGCGCACGACCTAGGGCATTCGCCTTTCGGGCATTCCGGCGAAGAAATGCTGGCCGAATGCATGCGCGAACACGGCGGCTTCGAGCATAATCGCCAAAGTTTGCGCGTGGTCGAATTACTAGAGCATCCGTATCCAAAATTCCCCGGGCTCAATCTGACGTCGGAAGTGCGGGAAGGCTTGCACAAAACGCAAGTGAGCTCGCTGGAAGCACAGATCGCCGATCTCGCCGACGAAATCACTTATTACAGTCACGATCTCGACGACGCGATCGATTTTGATGTTCTCAATTTCGCGCAACTGGAGGAAGTCGATGTCTGGAAATATGCGGCCGATTCAGTCCGGAGGCGTTATCCGGATTTGCGTGAACCGGAATGGCACAAGCTCATTATCCGCGACGTGATCGATCGGCAGGTGCGGGATGTAGTCGCGACCAGTGCAGAAGAAATCGGTTCAGCCAAGATTCAATCACCAGACGATGTGCGGAAGCAGTCTGTTCTGATTCGATATAGTGACGAACTGGCAAGCGCCAATCGTGCGCTGCGGAAATTTTTGTATCAAAACGTCTACTATCATCCACGAGTGGCGGAGGTGAACCAACGCGCGAGCGAGATGTTGCGAAAAGTCTTCGAAAGTTATCTGCTGGATCCGAGCCGCCTCGGGGATGCCGCGACGCGGCGGATTGAAAGCGAAGGATTGCATCGCACCGTCTGCGATTACATCGCCGGAATGACCGATAGATATTTGATGGAGGAGTATGCTCGTCTAACAACGGGAAGCTTTCCGGGACTAGCCGGGCGGTCGAAAGCCGTATTCGGCCTGTAGTTTTCCCCACAGCCAATCCACAAAAGAATCCTTTTCGCGCGGCAGCGACTTCGCTGCGGCGAGAGCTTCCGCTTTTTCTACGCTTCCCTTCAAGCAATACAGGTACATTAAGAGGAAGAAATCCTTGTCGTTCCGGACGCCGTGCTCCCTTTCGCTTTCCAGTAGTTGAATCGCTCGATCAAAGTCACGCCGAGCTACCGCTTCGGCCACAAAATCAGACGACGCCTCGGCTGGCATAGTTTGCGATTTCCTGGCAAAAGCCTGAGCAAGCGCGAGCCGAGATCCATTACTATCGCAAATATCGAGAACCGGAACTCGGAGTTTTGTCCGCTGCAGATAAAAATCGAGCTCGGCCAGCCAGTTGCTTCCGGACAATTCCGAGCGGAACCGAATTTCGCGGACCATAAAGTAAAGATCGAGCGATCTTTTCCATTCGTCGGGCCAAATTTTTTTGATCAGAGACGATGAACCAAAACGACGCAGGGCGGCGGAGCTCTCCATATAGCCGTAGGCAAAGCGATAAGCTGCGTCCAGATCCGGATGAACCTCACTGAGACGTTTCGGATAAAAATCGGTCAACGGTGCAACATCTCGGGTAATGTCCGCCATCTCCGTGCCATCCATCACAAAAAGAGCGGACATTTGCTCGGGCATTTCAATACCGATCCGGTTCAAGTCCAGAGCCGTGCCGCTGGCCATCCAGAGTTGTCGCGCTAGGTCTTGCTTCGGCTTCGCTAGGGGCGGTTTAAATCCCACCATAATCCATTCCAGATCGCTCGTAGCGCAAACGGCCGCGTCGGGAAAGACATTGTGGAATCCGCGCAGAATTGATTTCGCCTCCGCCGGAGAAAGTTGGTAGAGAGGGAGCCAAAAGCTGACGATACCTCCGTTGGTCAGCCGATCGTAAACGAGAGAAAAGAATTGCTCGGTGTAGAGATTGACTGTTCCGAGAACTTTTAGCGGCGGAGGTTCTCCGGTGATAACATCGTACTGTTGACGCGCAGCCTGCAGAAAGAAGCGGGCATCCTGCACAAAAGCTTTTACGCGCGGATCACGCAGCGGATTTGAGTAACCCGGGCCCACATACGTGTCGGCAAGTTCGAACACTTCGCGGGATGTATCCGCGATGTCGAGGCGTTCGAGGCTGGCATCGCGGGTGAACGCGTCGGCGGTCACGCCCACTCCGTAGCAAAGCAATAACGCGTTTTTGCTCTCGGGTCGCAGCGCCAGCGGTAGGTAGGCAAAGAGTCGCATATAGCGCTGGCTGCGCGGGACAGTTGCCGACATTGAATAGGAGTTGGTAACCAGCCGATAATAGTAAGCCTCACCGAAGAGATCGCGCCGCAGCAGTTGAAACGTGTCGGCGTTACCTTCGATCTTCTTTTGCAAACGCGAACCGTCACTTTCATAACGGTCGGCGTGCATTGGCGAAATGCAGATCCGCGCGATGATATGGAAAAAACGCAATCACCAGCAGGAAAACCAGCCCAAGCAAAAGGAAAAGCTTCCCGGATGGTAGATGAAAAGACCAACTGGGCCTCTCCATTGCGAGAATAGCCAGACCGATGTAACTGGCGGCGGCTATAATTAAGCTCGATTGAAATCCCACGGAGGGAGGAACACAAAACCCGCTAGTAACGGGCCGATGGCTGCGCCAGCCGTATTGAACAGCATGGTCAATCCGGCGGCGTTCATCCGATTTCGGATTTTGTGTTGAACGCACGTAATGACCATCGGCAATGAAACGCCGGACAAAAACGCGACCGGAAACATCAAGGCCAGCGATAGCCACGCAACCTGCAGCGATGACTCAATGTCGAATGCTTGCATACCTGGTTGCGGCGGCGGCAAGGGGAAGAGAACGTAAGAAAGAAGAGTTCCGATTCCGGCAAGGAACAACAGCGATGCGACCACCTTTTGCGGCGAGATCAGACGTCGCGCAATCACGCTCGACCCAATGGCGCCGAGACCAATGGCGAACAGAACGACCGCGAGCATGACGCAAAAGGCGATGGAGCTGGACGCGACGTACAGGCGCAAAAAGCGAACCCAAATCACCTCGAGGCCAAGCAGGATCGCGCCGTTGCCTGCGCTCACCAAAAGGAGGTTCCAGGGCGGTCGACCGCCGAGGGAGATTTGCGACCTATTACCCGGCGCTCGCTGGCTTGCGGCTACGTCCTTGCGGCCAATGAACCAGGCAAGAGAAGCTGCGATGCAACTCAGACTACCGGCCGCAAGTCCAGTCCCAAGCAGGCCGCAGGCCTGAATCAGAAAGAATTCACCGGCCAACGCCCCGGCTACCGCACCCAGGGTGTTGAAACCATAAAGAATTCCGACGTTTTGGCCGAAGTCTCGATCTTGAAACAGAGGATCTGCCAGTAAGATCGGAAGCGTTAATCCCATCGCAGTCGTGGGAATGAGCAGAAGGCATAACGAGACACTAAAGCGGAGGACATTAAGAAATTGCTGATGCGCCCAGAGAACCTGAAAGAGTGGACGCATCCATTCTCCGAGATGCGGAATACCAAAAACGAGTGTGCTACCAAAAATGGCGATGATTACCTCTAATGCCGCGTAGACGCGCAGAGGTCGTGCCCGCGGCAATGTCAGCACTGCGGCCAGCGCCCCGCCTAGACCAAGACCAGCCATGAAACTCGAAAGAATTAGCGCGGCCGCCCAGATCGAATTACCGAAAGCCAATCCGCTCAGCCGAAGCCATAAGGTTTGGAAAATGAGCGCGCTGGCGCCGGATAGAAAAAAACAACTGAAATAAAACCCGCGCGCATGCGGCCAAATCTGCACGCGTGTTTACGGGC
This sequence comes from Verrucomicrobiota bacterium, assembly GCA_003219175.1. Classification (GTDB taxonomy): domain Bacteria; phylum Verrucomicrobiota; class Verrucomicrobiia; order Chthoniobacterales; family UBA10450; genus AV69. Next base: position 5,391 of record QHPU01000032.1, read on the forward strand.
TGCAATCGGTTGCCTGTGTGCGCGGCCGTGGGTCCGCTACGCCGTGGCGTTGCCGGTTTCTTCCCGCAGATATTGGATCACCAGACGCAGACGTGTATTCAAATCCAGCTCCTCCAGCACCTGCTGACGGCGTGCGGGGTCCTCAATGAAAGTAGATGCCATCAAGTCTGCCAGCATCGCGAAATCAGTCATGTCAGTGACGTAACGATCGATTTTTTTCGGCAATTGCCGCCCGAGCTCTTTAAAACGGGCGTAAAGTTCCAGCACCTTTGTCCCAAGCGCGTCGGTCTCGACCGTGGTCTCGTTATCGGATTGAAGGGCTTCGATTTCAGCAATGGGAAACGGATGCAACTGCAGAAAATGGATCAAGCGGACTCGTTGCAAACCTTGCAAGATCAGGTTGGAAGTGCCGTCACCGCGACCGACACAGGCGCGAATCAAACCAATCGTAGCAACATCGAAGAAGTCATCTTCGTCTTTCCATTCTGTACATTCGGGTCGGAGTAGGGCGACGCAAAACATTCGCTCTTGGGCGAGAGCGTGCGCGAGCATCTGGCGGTAACGCGGTTCGAAAATGTAAAGCGGCAGTAGTGCATGCGGAAAAAGGATCGCCCCCGGTAATGGCATCACCGGCGCCTCTTCTGGCAAAATTGCGACCTCTTTCATCCTGTTTCAAATAAAAGGAGGCAAAATTCGGGCCAAGATTGTCCCCGTAACGAATTCGCGTCTGCGCGAATTTTTCCGCCTAGAAATCGCGGTGCCTGCGTAACTGCCCGAGAGTGAGCTGTCCGTCATACAGCGCGTGACGCAGAGGAGCATAAATAAGTGCGGAACCGGCCTCGCGGAACAGCAGTCGTGAAATTGGGCCGAATTTTCCAACAGCCATGACACACACGGGGATGAGCGAACTCTGCATCCACAAGAATTCGAACAACGTGAGTAGATCGCGAAGACTGTCGGCCCTGGTCACAAGTTTGAAGACGTTCGCGTTGGCTTTCTGCGATCGAGAGAATTGTTTGCGCAGAACCGGAAGTTCAGGTGTTCGTTTAAAATCGTGAACGGAACAAATACAGCCGACGGCAAGCCGACGCGCTTCAACCCAGACCTCGCGCAAATCGCGCATCGAGCGTAATTCGATGTCGACGAATTTTGCGTACGGCAAAAATTTGCGGAGAAGGTTTTTTCGGTTGCATCTCTTTCCGCCTTCAGCCGGGTGTCGCGCGGTGATGATGAGAGGCCGGCGCAGCCGCGACAGTTCCGATTCGTGCAGGTTGGGCAGATGATCGAGCCTCAGCTCAAACAAATCCGGCGGGGCGCGCATTCTGGTTGCGAGACGCATTTCATCGGTTGATGCGATTACACCGACAAGGGCGCAGGCCGGAATTTTGGCCCTGTGATGCGCGCTCATAGTTTATGATTCCACGATGCTAGGGCGGAAACAGGAACTAAACACGCAGCTCCAGTAGCTGATCGATGCGTTTTTGCGGGCAGTGTCATTGTGGGTTGCTTACGTCCTGAGGTTTTACGCCACATCCTGGTTTCATCTCGCATACATGGTCGATCCATTCCGGAGCTATCAATGGCTTTTCGCGGTGATCATGCCGTTCGGGCCGATCATGCTGGATTTGCAGGGCTTTTACCAATCGCCGCTGAAAAGAGTCTTCGGCCTTCAGGTGCGAAATTTTCGCGATGGGGTCCGGCTCGATCTCGATCGACCGCTGGTCGCTCGGGCTCGATCTCAAGATTCTACTGCACACTAGTCCCGCGGCCATCACCGGCTCGGGAGCGAAGTGAAATTCCCTCGGCCGCCGTGGCGACCATTCGCTCCAAGTATTTGGCCAAAATGTCGAACTCGAGATTTACCGGTTCGCCGGGCTGAGCTGTTTTGAGGTTCGTGTAACGGCGAGTGTGCGGAATGATCCAGGTGACAAAGCTGGCCGGTTTGACCTGAGCGACGGTTAGACTGATGCCGTTAACCGCAATCGATCCTTTTTCGGCGATGTAGCGCGCTCCTGCTTGCGGGAGGGCGATTTCAAGGCGGGAATCGGATTCGTCGAAAGCGATAATATTGGCAGTGCAATCGATGTGACCTTGCACAAAATGTCCGGCCAAGCGGTCGGCGGCGGCGAGCGCGCGCTCGAGGTTGACCGGGCTGTCGCGTTTAAGCGCACCGAGATTTGTCCGAGCCACTGTCTCCTGCACGAGATCGAATGTGATGTGTTCACGCCGGCGCGCGGCCACAGTAAGGCAGCAGCCGTTCACAGAAATGCTGTCGCCCGTGTGGATGCTTCCGGCGATTTGCGGTGCTGCCAGTTGCAACTTCGTACTCCCGTTGGTTGCACGAATCCAGAGCACGCTTCCAACTTCCTCGATCAGTCCGGTAAACATCAGAGCGTCACAGTCAGGCGACACATCCCGGCGCGCAAATAATCAGCCAGGGACGAAAATGCGGCGGGTCTCAAGCCAGAGTGAGGATGGAGGGCGTACTTATATAGAAGAGAATAGAATATTCGCGAACCTCACGGCGGGGGGGTACGTGCCCGCGGGCTGCTTCTTTGTCAACCGAGCGCAAGCGAGGGTCTCATCGATACGCACTTGCTCGCAAGAAACCAAAACCCGTGATCCAGCACGAAGCCTGCTACCAGAACGAACCAAACAAGGACAAATGGCCCTATCAGTCCGTTCAAAAATTTTTCAAAAAAGTGAAAAAAAAACTTGTCACCCCCGGAAATGTTGATAATGCCTAGACCAAACCTAACCAAACCATGGAGAAACTCATGAGAATAAACAGCAAGTCCGGATTGTCTCGCGCAGCCGTTGTGCTGAGCGTCGTGCTTCCTTTTTTCGCGCTGGCGCGCGTTTTCGCGCAGGCACCCGCGGCGCCGCCGCCGGGGGCTCCCGCGACGGGCGCGACCGCTGAGGCCGAGCGTGTCATCGTAACCGGTTCAAATATTCCAACGGCAGAAGAAGTGGGTCCGAACCCGGTCACGAATCTAAACCGCGATTACATTGAGAAAACGGGCGCAATCAGCGTCGAACAGTTGCTGAAAGATCAGCCCATAAACAATTCAAACAGTATTCCGGTCGCCAACAACGGCACGAGCCAGGGTGGCCCGGTCGGGTTTACTTCGGTGGCGCTGCGCGGATTGGATCCAGGAGCCAGCTTGGTTTTGCTGGATGGACGCCGTGTTACCAGAGTGCTCGGAGGCACCTTTGTCGATATCAATACCATCCCGATGTCGGCGGTTGAGAGCATCGAAATTTTGAAGTCGGGCGCTTCGGCGGTGTACGGCGCGGACGCCGTGGCTGGGGTGGTCAATATCAAGCTGTGGAAAGATTTCCGAGGGGTCCAGGTGTCGGAATATTATGGCAACACCATACCCAAGGACGCCGGTGCTTATAAGGCGGACGTTCTCTTTGGTGTTGGGGATGACAAGATATCCATTACCGGTGACATCTTTTACTTCCACCATAACGACACGTTTAACGGAGATTATGCCAACTCGCGCACCCCGCCATTCCTGAGCTCCAATGCCAGCCCCTGGAACCTCAATGTGAGTAAGGCAGTTGCGGCCGCCGCGGGTGGCACGGCTGTGCCTGGGACGAGTCTTCTGGAATTTGCCGGTGCCCCCAGCGGTACGAACGGTCTGGCTCCAGCGAACACCTACCTCTACAACGGTAGTAGGATCAGAGGGCCGGCCCCTGCCCCACTGCCTGGCTTTAACTTTAACCTTTTCTCCAGTTCCTATCCCGAACAGGAGCGATGGGGTGGTTATGCGGCCTTCAGCGACAAGATCTGTGGTGATGAGCTGCAGATTTTCGGCGACTTTTATTATGCTGATGTCAAACAACACGATGAATTGGCGCCTATTGCGACAGGTTCTTTTAACACCAAAGGGCAGCCGACTCTGGCCATTCCGCCGCAGACGGACTTGGGTGGGGTAGCTCCTCCGAACACGCCGCGGTTCGCTGGGCAGCCGGAAGGTGCCGGGGCCGGTGAGGTGCAGACGAACACCCCGCCCGATGCCTTCAATCCGTTTAATCCGTTCAATCAGATCATTGCCGGTGGCACCCGGGCCCGTATCTTCGATTTCGGCAATCGTTTGATCGATACCGAGAATGAGGCCTACCTGGCAACGGTCGGCGTCAGAGGCGACAAGGTCTTTGGGACCAACTGGGGCTACGAGGGCGCTTTCCGCTATAGTCAGATCTATACCA